>DWYC01000008.1 GCA_019118925.1 Candidatus Flavonifractor intestinipullorum
GCGGGCTTGGAGGTGAAGTACTTGGCATAGACCTCGTTGAAGGCGGCGAAGTCGGCGATGTCGGCCAGGAAGCAGGTGGTCTTGACCACCTTGTCCAGGCTGGAGCCGGCGGCCTCCAGAATGGCGGCCACATTTTTGCAGCTCCACTCGGCCTGCTCAGCAATCGTGGCGGGCATCTCGCCGGTGGCGGGATTTACGGGCAGCTGGCCGGAGGTGATGACGAGTCCGCCCACCTCATAGCCCTGGGAGTAGGGGCCGATGGCCGCAGGGGCCTTGTCCGTCGCAATGATCTTCATAGTAAATTCCTCCTGACAATGTGATTTTATTGAAACCATTTGACATGGAATCAGACGTCCTGCCTGGCCGCCGCCCTGACCAGCCAGTCTTTGCCCTCCACCAGGCGGGTGACCATCATGGAGGCGATGGTGTCGCCGGAGGAATTCAGGCAGGTGGCGGCGGGGTCGAAGATGAAGCCCAGCGTAGCGATGATGGGGAAGGCCTCGGCGGGGAAGTTGAACATGCTCACGATGAGCATCTCGCCCACCAGACCGCCGCCGGGCGCGCCGGAGAGCACAAAGGCGGAGAGAATGGCCACCACGATGGCCATGGCGTACGTGCTCACCCCGGCGAAATCCGTGCCGAAAACGCCGAACAGGAAGGCGATCTTCACAATGGAGCTGAGAACCGAGCCGTCCATATGCATGGTGCAGCCCATGGGCAGCACCAGGTCGCTGACGTCCTTGGGCACGCCGATGTTGTCGCAGGCCTCCTTGTTCACGGGGATGGTGGCGGCGGAGGACTGGGTGGCAAAGGCGGTGATGGCGGGCGGGAAGATATTCCGGACCATCCGCTTGATGCCCAGCTTGCCGCCGGCGAGGAAGGCGTAGAGGGGGAAGAAGATCAGGGCGTAGAGCGCGCACAGGGGATAGTACACCAGCATGGAGCGGCCGTAGTCGCCGATGATCTGGGGCCCGTAGGTGGCCACCAGGTTGGCAAAGTAGGCGCCCAGGCCCAGCGGGGCGATGAACATGATGACCCCCACGAACTTCATGATGATGTCGTTGAGATTGGCCAGAAGTTTGCCCATGGGGGTCTCCTCGCCGCCGCAGGCGGAGACGCAGAAGCCGAAGATGATGGCAAAAATGATCAGGGGGAGCATGTTGGACTTATCCCACAGATCGGAGAAATCGGACACGGTCAGGGTGCTGACCAGCAGTTCCCCGGCGCTCTGGGCCTCGCCCACCTCGGCGGTGGTCATCTCGATGCTGGTTCCGGCGGAGGGGCTGAAGAGATTGACCCAGATCAGCACGCAGGCGGCGGCGATCAGACCGGTGAAGATAAAGGTGCCGATGGTGCCGCCCAGAATCTTGCCCAGGCGCTTCATATTGGCCATACTGCCCACGGCCGAGGCGATGGAGACAAAGACCAGCGGCACCACGATGGTGAAGAGCAGGTTGAGAAAGATGTCGCCGATGGGCTTGATGGCGGTGCCCGCCGCAGGGGCCAGGGCGCCGATGAGCGCGCCGGCAGCGATGCCGCCCAGGATCAGGATGAGGCTTCCATACTGCTGCCAGAAGCTCTTCTTTTGGATGGTTGCCATGAGAGTTCCTCCTTATTCGATGCTCACTCGGATCTTACCGGGACAGGGTTTGGACGGCCGCCTCCAGCTGGCCGAGGGCTTTCTCCAGGGTGGCGCGGGGACAGGCGGCGTTCAGGCGCATGAAGCCGTTCAGGCTGCGGCCGAAGCTCCAGCCCTCGTTGAGGCCGAGATGGGCTTTTTCGATCATGAAGCGGCGCAGGGACTCGTTATCCAGGCCGAGCGCCCGGCAGTCCAGCCACATGAGGTAGGTGGCGTCGGGGGCGTAGGTCTTGATCTGGGGGATGCGCTCCTCGCAGTAGCGGACCACATAGTCGAAGTTGTCGGAGAGATAGGCGAGCAGTTGCTCCAGCCACTCCTCGCCGTGGTTGAAGGCGGCCTCCATGGCGGTGAGGGAGAAGGCGTTGTTGCGGTGGATGTCCATACACTGCCAGTAGTGGTCAAAGACCTGCTTGCTGTGGGCGTCGGGAAACACCACGGCGGAGGCCTGCAGGCCGGCCAGGTTGAAGGTCTTGGTGCCCGAGATGCCGGTGGTCACATACCGGGCAGCCTCGGGGGAGACCGTGGCGGCGGGGGTGTGATGTTTGCCGTGGAAGATCAGGTCGGAGTGAATCTCGTCGGAGAAGAGGGGAACATGATACTTCATGCACAGCTCCACCATGCGCCGCAGTTCCTCGGGGGTCCAGACGATGCCCAGCGGGTTGTGGGGATTGCAAAGGAGAAAGAGGTCGGCCTGCTGAAGCTTGGCCTCAAAATCCTCCCAGTCCACCGACCACTTGCCGTCCTTCTCCACAAACTGGTTCTCCAGCACCTTCCGGTTCCAGGCCTCGGTCATGTCGTAGAACTCGGAGTAGACGGGCGTCTGGATGAGGACGCTGCCCCCCTCGGGCGTAAAGAGCCTGACCATGGCGCTGATGCTCTGCACCACGCCCAGGCTCCAGCTCATCAGGCTCTGGTCGATGTCCCAGTTGTTGCGGCGCTTCTGCCAGGCGCGGATGGCCGCAAAATAGGAGTCCGGGCGGCTGGTATACCCCCACAGCCCCTCCTGGGCCCGCTGGGTCAGGGCGTCGATGATGGGTTGGGCGGTTCGGAAGTCCATGTCGGCGATCCAGAGGGGGATGACCTGGTCGGTACCGAACTTCTTCACCCGTTCGTCGTACTTGGCGGCGTGGTTGCCGCTGCGGTCTACGACGGCGTCGAAATCGTATCGCATCGTTGATTCCTGCCTTTCCTTCACTCAAAGCGTGCAGGCCGGTGTCCTGCGTTTGTCTTATTGTATGGAGCAAGCGGCGTGCCGAACAGCGAATATATCCAGGGGAGAACCAGAAATTTGGTGAGGAAGCACGAAATGAAAAGAAATTATTTGTGCAAAACATCATAAAAAAGAGAGGGCTCCGGTCATCCTCACAGGAGCGAGGACGGGGCCCTCTGCTAAAAACAGGTTAAAGAGTGAAAAAAGGTTGAATTGGTCAGACCAGTTTTACGGGCATCTGCACGCCGTTCAGACGGCGGCAGAGGGCCCGGCCCTCCGGCGTAAGGCGGGTGCCGCCGCGGCCCCGGCTGACCCGGGCGAGCCCGGCCTGGTCCAGGCCGGTGAGGATGCGCCGCACTTCCTGCTGGGAGAGGGGGAGGCCCGCCTCCCGCGCGGCGGCGAGAATGCTCTCCCGGCCCAGGCTGTGCCCGGCCTGATCGGCCCGTTCCAGCTGCTCCAGCACAAAGCGGAGATCCTCCGGCGGACAGGAATCCAGCGCGGGCAGCTCCGGCGGTACGGCGGGGCCGGTTTCGGACGGGGAGCAGGGCAGGTAGTGAAAGGTGGGCGGCAGATCCTCCGGCCCCACCACCGCCTGCCCCGTATAGCTGAAATACTCCACCACATTACGCAGCTCCCGGATATTGCCCCGCCACTGGTGGGAGAGCAGCAGCCGCTCCAGATCCGGGGAGAGGGTGAACGCCGCCCCGGTGCCCCGGCGAAAATGGTCGATCAGCAAAAGCAGGTCGCTCCCACGCTCCCGCAGGGGCGGGATGAGAACGGGGAGGGTATTGAGCCGGTAGTAGAGATCCCGGCGGAAGCTGCCCTCCTCCACCCGCCGCTCCAGGTCCTCGTTGGTGGCCGCCACAATGCGCACGTCCACGGCGATGATGCGGTTGCCGCCCACGCGCATGATCTCCCGCTCCTGGAGCACCCGCAGGAGCTTACACTGCAGGGCGGTGCTCATCCCCTCCACCTCGTCCAGAAAGAGGGTGCCCTTGTGGGCAAATTCAAACAGTCCCGGCTTTCCGCCCTTCCGGGCGCCGGTGAAGGCGCCCTCCTCATAGCCGAAGAGCTCGCTCTCCAGCAGATTTTCCGGCATGGCCGCGCAGTTGATGGCCACAAAGGGCTGCGAGGCCCGGGGCGAGGCGTTGTGAACCGCATGGGCGAAGAGCTCTTTTCCCGTTCCGGTCTCCCCGATGAGGAGGACCGGGAGGGCAGTAAGGGACATCTTTTTCAAAATGGAGATGCAGCGCCGGAGGGCGGGAGAGTTCCCCAGAACGTCGGAGAAGGTGTATTTGGCCCGATGGCCCTTGTGGAGAAGCTGGGTGCGCAGCTCATTCTGCCGGTTTTCCGCGTCGTTGAAGCGCTGTACCGAGGCAAACGCGCCGATGCATACATCGCCCCGCAGCACCGGGACCGCCATCACATTCAGGTTCACGCCCCGCAGGCTCACCACCCGGGCGGGCTGGGGCGCCTTTTCCTCCAGACACCGGGCCAGGGGCAGGAAGGGATAGACCCGGGCGGCGGGATGGTGGAGGGCGTCGGCCCCGGCGATGCCGGTGATCTCCTCCATTTTCCGGTTGCAGGCAAAGACGTCGCCCCGCTCGTTGACACCAACCAGCCCTTCATCTAAAATATCCATAAGGATTTCAAACTGACTCTCCAGGCGCAGCCCCCGGGCGAAGATCCGGTCGAAGCTGTAGGTGTTGGTGGCCACTTCCCGCTGATAGCGCTCGAACGCCTTCGACTCCAGCAGATCCTCGTAACCCAGGCGGAGGGCGGCCTCGATCATGGTGGAGCTGGAGCACACCCGATGGCCGATGTCGACGATCTCCCTGGCGCCCCGGGGCACATAGCGCGTCTCCTGTGGGGTGATGACAAAATCGTACTGCGTCATATCCGGCTCGGGCGCGCCGGGGTAGTAGAGATCAAAGACCAGCTGGTTGACGCCCAACTGGTTCAGGCGGCTCACCGCCTCCCGGCACATCTTGTCGCTCAGGTTGACGAACAGCGCCCGCTTCCCGGCGGGGAGGGACTGGAGGCGGTGGACCACATCCCAGCGCAGCGTGACCTGGATTTCCATCATCTCCCCGTCGATGGGCACATACCGGTGCATGTCCCCCACCGAGTCGAACGCGTCGGTGGTGACCATATAGAGCTCATACCGGCGGGGGATATGTTCCACCGAGCCGTCCCCCACGCTGTAGGCCCACACGGAGACCCGTTCGCCAAAGAGCTCCTGCACCTGCTGGGCGTAGAACTGTCCGGCGTAGGCGTCCAGAGAAATAACCGCGATGTCTTTGCGTTCCGGTTTCAAGGGAATGCCTCCTTTGACCAATTTCTTCGACCAATTAAACTGATTTTAGACCTATTGTGCATGGGCTGCGCCCGTTTGTCAAGAAGAAAAGGACGGTTTTTCCGCTTCTGCGCCGCGATAGAGCGATTTTTTGGCGTCAGTCCCAGATTGGCACGCCGGTTGCAAGAAAACAGGAGGTGAAACGAATCCGTCCGCACCTGGAAAAATTCTGTAACAAGAAGGAGAATGACCATGCAACTGACCAAAGAAGAAATGCTCACCCTGCTGCGGCAGGAGGTAGTCCCCGCCCTGGGATGCACCGAGCCGGTGTGTGTGGCTCTGTGCGCCGCCGACGCCTACCACGCCATCGGCGGACAGGTGGTGTCCATCAAGATCGAGGTCAACCCCGGCATCTACAAAAACGGCATGTCGGTGGGCATCCCCGGCTTTGACCGGGTGGGCCTGAAGTACGCCGCCGCCCTGGGGGCCTGCCTGGGCAACCCGGAGAAGGGATTGCAGCTGCTGGAGGAGATCAACAGCATCGTCAGCAAGGAGGCCACCCGCCTGGTGGAGGAGAAGCAGGTGAGCGTCTCCATCGCCGAGGAGGAGCAGCAGCTCTACGCCCACGCCGAGATTATCACCACCCGGGGCATCGGCATCAGCACCATCCGCAATACCCACGCCAACATTGTCTATACCAGCGCCAACAACGAAGTGCTCTTTGAAAAGGAATATGCCACCGGCGGGGAGGACGCCCTCCATGAGAAGCTCAAGAACATGACGGTGGCCCAGATCCGGGAGCTGGTGGACAGCGCCGGTGAAGAGGAGCTCTCCTTTATGATGGAGGGCGCCGAGATGAACGAGACCCTCTCGGACTACGGCCTGGAGCACCGTTTGGGCATCGGCATCGCGGACACCCTCAAGGGCCAGCTGGCCACCGACGTCATGGGCTCCAACCTCATGAGCAACATTATGGTCAAGGTGGCCTCCAGCGCCGAGGGGCGGATGTCCGGCTGCCCCTACGCCGTCATGAGCAGCGCCGGCAGCGGAAACCACGGCATCACCGCCATTATCCCCGTGGTGGAGATGGCCAAGCACGTGGGGGCCAGCCGGGAGGCCACGGTGAAGGCCCTGGCCTTCTCCCATATGCTCAACGTGTACATCAAGATCTTTACCGGCAAGCTCAGCGCCACCTGCGGCTGCGGCGTGTCGGCGGCGGCCGCCGCCAGCGCCGCCATGGTGTGGCTCCTGGGGGGCGACGACGCCCGGATGGGGGCGGCCATCATCAATATGAGCGGCAACCTCACCGGCATGATCTGCGACGGCGGCAAGATCGGCTGCGCCCTCAAGCTGGCCACCGCCGCCAGCGCCGCCATCATGAGCGCCTACCTGGCCATGGGAGGCGTGGTGGTCAGCGCCAGCGACGGCATCTGCGCCACCACTCCGGAGCAGGCCATCCGCAACATGGGCCGGGTGAGCAATCCCGGTATGCTGGAGACCGACCGGACCATCCTCCAGATCATGATGGAGAAGGACTCCGTTCAGTAATCGCTTTTTATGGATAAAACCGCCCCCGGCACACGGCGCCGGGGGCGGTTTTGTAAATTCTAAGGCGGCGGCAAGAGATTTTACAAAAATTTTTCATCCTGAAAAAATTTTTTATAAAACTTGACGAGGAATTTGTTGAAACAAGTGAAAACCTTTAGTATAATATAGATATCTATCGCGTCTGATCTGCCCTTGAAATGACCGGAAAGAAAGGGGGTGCGCCAATCCGACGTTCGGTGTGAGATGGACCGGCCGCATTTCGCGGCCCCGCTTGAGGAAGGATGATTCTGATCATGAGGAGAGGTATATCACGGAAAGCCCTGTCGGCCCTGCTGACATTGGCTATGCTCCTGAGCCTGATCCCGGGCGCGGCTTTCGCCGCCGGGGAGACGGGGACGTACCAAAAGATTTCGGCGCAGGACCAGTTCACCACGGGACAGTATGTGATGGTGGTGGACACCGGATATGCGGTGGGCGCACTGGACGGAACCTGGCTCACCGCCACGGAGATGGCGGCGGAAGGGGATATCATCACCGGCCCGGCCGCCAACCTGGTCTGGACGATCACCGTGGACGGAGATTCCGCCGTGCTCACCGATGCAAACGGCGTCACAGTGGCGCCGAAAGGCGGAAATGAAAACGGAATAGTCCAGGGCGATTACGACTGGAGCGTGGTCTTTGCCGACGGAACATTCCAGTTCCAGGGGACCGGCGAGGATACCGTTACCCTGGCCAGCAATAAGGGCTCTGGGAATAAATTCCGGGCCTATAAGAATAGCACGATCTCCGGAAATCCCGCCGGATATCCCAGAGACTTCACCCTCTACAAGCTGGATGGCGAGCCGGTGGAGCCCACGCCGGAGCCGGAGGGGGATACGGCCGCTCTGGTAGACCTGCCGGCCGATGGGGATACGGTGGTCCTTTACTACCCCGCCGGCGGCAAAGTTATGAGCAGCGAGCGCTATACTTACACCAGCAGCAGCGGCAATTCTAAGGACGAACTGGTCGCCCTGGATGCTGAAGCAGCCGATGGAGCGCTGGATGTCCCCGACGGTGCGGCTGAGTTCCAGGTCACAGTAGACGCAGATGGCCGCTATACCTTCCAGAGCTCCGAAGGCTACCTGTATCTGGACGGCACCCACGTCCGCCTGGTGAAGGAGCAGGGAGAGTATACCCTCTTTGAACTGGAGGAGACGGACGGCGGCCTCTTCGTGAAGAGCACCAATGCCCAGTTCTCTGGAAAGCCCCAGTATCTGGAATTCTATGGCGGCTACTTCACCTGCTTCGGCATGGGCAGCGACCCTTCGATTTATACCTTCCAGTTCTACAAGACCGGGACCTTTGACCCGGGCGAGACCCCCGATCCGGAGCCCACGCCGGACCCGGACGCCCCCATCGCGGACGGCGACCGGGTGGTCATCTACAACCCGGCCTATGGGAAGGCCCTCTCGGCCACCTACAGCGGATACTACAACAACGGCACCGACGTGACCGTGGGAAGCGACGGCACTCTGAGCGGTTACAGCGCCTCCGACGTGTGGACCGTCATCGACAACGGCGACGGCACCTGGTCCTTCTCTTATGAGGAACAGAATCTCGGTATGGGCGACAGCTTCACTAGTATGCCTCTGGACGAGGTGCACGATAAGTGGGAGCTGGAAGAAGCGCCGGACGGATGCTATTACATCAAAAATGTAGGCCGCGGGAACTACATGGAGTGGTATTCTGAAAAGAATTCTTGGAGTGCCCCCAGCTTTAAAGATGAATCCGGCCTATTTGCGCAGAAGTTCTATGTTGTCACCGGCGAAATTCCGGACCCCGAGCCTGGCGGAGATCTCCCGGAGGCGGGGGATCAGGTTGTGCTCTACAATCTGTCGGCCCAGGGCGTGCTCGCCCTCCAGGACGACAATGCAGAGAGTCCCTCCATCACCAACGCTGCGGCTGTGGTAGACGGCGGCACGGCTGCCCCCGAAAACGGCGGCGTGGTGTTCACCGTGGAGAAAAACGGGGAGTATTTCCGGTTCTATAATGAGAGCTACGGCTACCTCTGCTCCAACGGTACCGGCAACAACGCCTTCTATCAGAAGGAGGCCGGCGAGGACGCCGACTGGACGCTGGCCGTCCAGGGGAGCGGTTATACTCTGGAGAGCCGCACCGCCAAATTCAACGGCCGGTATTCCCAGTATCTGGAGTACTACGGCGGCACCTACAAGACCTACAGCATGTACAACGTCACCGACTACGACATCTACACCTTCCAGTTCTATCCGGTGGCGGAGGGTGTGAACGTCACCGACGGCGTGGTCAATGTCCCCGCCGTCACCTTCGGAACCCTGACCGACGCCTATGTGGGCGCGGAGTATACGGTCACCTTTACGGTGGACGCGGTCTTTGGCGTGGACACCGTGACGGCCTCCTACGGGGAGACGGAGGCCCAGCTCACCGAGGAGAACGGCAGCTACTCCTTTACTATCCCCGGCGAGGCGCTGGCCGAGGGCGAATTGACGCTCACCGTCACCGGCGCCGACACCAAGGGCGTGGCCTTTACCGGCACGGCGGCCCTCACCGTAAAGGATGAGCCCGTCATTACCTCCGTTGCGCCCGCCGCGAACAGCCAGACCGGCGAGGACAAACGGCCCGTCCTCTCGGTGACCTTCTCCAACGCGGGGGAGAACCCCACCGTATCCATGACGGTCAACGACGTGCCGGTGGAGGCCGCCGTCTCCGGCAATACGGCCTCCTATACGCCGGCGGAGGATCTGGCCGACGGCCGGACCACCGTCACCGCCACCATCACCCGGGCGGATGGGAAGAGCGTCTCCCGCACCTGGAGCTTTACCGTGGGCGTGCAGGAGTATGCCCTCTATTTCGGCCAGCTCCACTCCCACACCACCTATTCCGACGGCTCCGGCTCCCTGGAGTCCGCGCTGAACTATGTGGCGGGCCTCCCGGAGAGCGCCAACGTGGACTTTGTGGCCTTTACCGACCACTCCAACTACTTTGACGCCTCCGGCAACGCCAACCCCGAGGGAGCCCTCTACGACACCAGCCTGATGACCTCCCAGAGCCAGACCCTCTGGAACGAGTATAAGGGCGCGGTAGCCGACTTCAACGCCGAGCACGCCGGCGAGCTGGTGGCCCTGGCGGGCTTCGAGATGACCTGGTCGGGCGGCCCCGGCCACATCAACACCTTTAATACGGAGGGACTGGTCTCCCGGAACAACACCACCCTCAACAGCAAGACCAGCGACGCCGGGCTGAAGGCCTACTACAGCCTCCTCAGCCAGACGGAGGGCGTGGGCTCCATCAGCCAGTTCAACCACCCCGGCGACACCTTCGGCACCTTCGTGGATTTCGCCTACTGGGACGCCGTTATCGACACCCGCATCCAGCTGGTGGAAGTGGGCAACGGCGAGGGCGCCATCGGCGCGGGGGGCTATTACCCCAGCTATGAGTACTACATCATGGCCCTGGACAAGGGCTGGCACGTGGCCCCCACCAACAACCAGGACAACCACAAGGGCAAGTGGGGCAATGCCAACGACGCCCGGGATGTGATTCTCACCGACGACTTCTCGGAAGAGGGCATCTACCAGGCCATCCGGGACCGGCGGGTCTATGCCACCGAGGACAAGAACCTGGAGATCAACTACACCCTCAACGACGCCATGCTGGGCACCATTCTGGACGACGAGGGCGTGGAGCAGGCGAACATCAACGTCACCGTCTACGACCCCGACGCGAGCGATTCCATCGCCCGGGTGGAAGTGGTCGTCAACTCCGGCGCGGTGGCCTACACCTGGGACGATCCCGAGGAGCTGGCCTCCGGCGCGCTGAGCTGCACCATTCCGGCCGACTACAGCTACTACTTCATCCGCGTCACCCAGGGCGACGGCGACATCGCCGTCACCGCCCCCGTGTGGGTGGGCGAGACCCTGAAGCTGGGCATCTCCTCCGTGACGTGCGGTACCGCCAATCCGGTCACCGATGAGGAAGTGACCATCACCACCAACCTCTTCAACAGCGAGGCGGAGGAGGCCACCGTCAACTCCGTCACCTATACCAGCCGGGGCGAGACCCTGTATACCGACACCACCGGGTACACCATCCCCGCCGCCGGAGGCACGCTGGCCATTGAGTGGAAGTACACGCCCACCCAGGCCCGGCTGACCCCCATCACCGTCACCGTGTCCATGACCCAGGGCGGGATGGAGTACACCTATTCCATGGAAGTCACGCTGGACGTGCTGGATGCCGAGCAGCTGGTGTACATCGGCATCGACGCCTCCCATTACAACGAGTACGTCAACGGTAATTACAAGGACTCCATGGGCAACTTCGGCAACCTGGCGGCCGGATATCAGGTGCGCACCGTGGAGCTGGCCACCAGCGAGGACCTGATCGCGGCCTGCGAGAACGCCGAGGGCAAGTACGTGGCCATCATCCTCACCGCGCCCTCCCGGCGGGACGGAAGCGCCCTGCGGGATCCCTATGTCACGTATTCCCAGGAGGAGATTCAGGCCCTGGTGGACTTCAACGCCGCCGGCGGCGCGCTGATCCTGGCGGGCTGGTCGGACTACTATGAGAGCTATGCCGACTTCCCGGCGGAGGACCACATGGCCGCCCAGCAGAATCAGGTTCTGGCGGCCCTGGGCTCCTCGCTGCGCATCGGGGACGACGCCACCAACGACGACGAGCGCAACGGCGGTCAGACCCAGCGGCTCTACTTCAACACCTATAACTGGGACAGCTTCCTGGTGGACGGTGTGGACTACGACGCCGAGCACGACTATGACAACATGTATACCCAGCTCTTCAGCCAGTACGGCGGCGCGTCCATCTACGTGGTGGACGAGACCGGCGCACCCACAGCGGCGGTGCCCGACACCGTCACGCCGGTGGTCTACGGCCACGCCACCACCTATTCCAAGGACAGCGACGGCGACGGCCTGGGCGGCGACTCCATGCCGAAGTACCCCGCCTCGGAGGGAGATGACCGTCTGATGGTGCTGGCCACTGAGGACCTGGGAGACGGAAAGGGCCTCATCATCGTCTCGGGCGCGGCCTTCATGTCCAATTTCGAGGTTCAGGCCGAGGTGGAGGACTCGGGCGCGGAGAAGAACTACTCCAACTATAACATCTGTGAGAATCTGGTGGAGTACCTCAACCCCGTGGCCATCACCCCCATTGCCGACGTGCAGGCCCAGGAGATGGAGGGCGTGCGCTACACCATCGAGGGTGTGGTCACCTCCAACGCCTCGGGCTACGATCAGGCCACCGCGTTCTTCGACTGCATCTACGTCCAGGACGAGAGCGCGGGCATCAACGCCTTCCCGGTCTCGGGCGACTACAAGGTCGGCGAGGTGGTGCGCATCACCGGCACCACCTCCTCCTACCAGGGGGAGCGGCAGATCGCCGTGAGCAGCATTGAAAAGGTGGGCGAGAGCACCGTCGAGCCCAAGCAGATCACAACCAAGGAGGCGGCCGAGTCCACCTACCTGGGCAGCCTGGTGCAGATTCAGGGCGTGGTGGTCTCCTATGAGGAGGCCAACGGCCTGGTGCAGACCATCATGGTCCGAGACGAGAGCGGCTACGACGCCCGGGTGTTCATCGACGGCTACATCACCACGGACAAGACCATCGAAAACCTGGCCGTGGGCCATGAGATCACCGTTACGGGCCTGGCCTCCTACGACAATACCTTCAACGCCCCCGAGGGCCCCTTCCCCCGTATTCGGATCCGGGACCGGGCGGACATCGTCTGCGGCACCGAAGTGGTGGACATCCCGCCCAGCCATGAGGAGCAGCCCGGCCAGGCGCCCGCCGTCTCGGTGACGGGAGGCCGGACGGCCCTCCAGAACGAGCGCGTACCCTACCGCTTCACCTTCAGCGGAACGGACGAGAACCTGGCCATTGTGAGCGTTGTGTTCACCGTGACGGGTGAGCGCGCGGATCTCTTTACCGGCGGCGCCTACGAGCTGGGCGAGGGCTTCCAGCTCCTCGGCAAGGACGAGAAGGTGGACGAGGCCGGGAACAGGCAGATCGCCGTGGTGCTGGCCTATCATCTGGACGGCGCGCAGCCGTCCGGCGCGGTGGAAGATCAGGACCTGTTCACCTATGTCCTGCGCACCGCGGTGGAGGGCCGGGGCGACATCCAGGTAACCATCCAAGAGGCCACCTTCGGCTATACCGGCGCGACGGACCCCTGTGCAGCAACCATCGAGGGCGGCAGCGCGGTGACCACCGTCATGAGCCAGCGGTACGACCTGGATCTGGACGGCGACTTCGATGAGATGGACCTGGTGGCGGCCTGCGGCTACTATCGGGCCCAGCAGGGCGACGCCGACTGGACCGAGGCGTCCATTGCGGACGTGGACGGCAACGGCGTGGTGGATCTGGCCGACCTGGTCGAGATGGCCAACGCGCTGGCCGGGAGCATCAACGCCTAAGACATAGAAACGGCAGAGCGGGAAACAGACCGGCGGGCGGGGCCGCGCAAGCG
>DWYC01000050.1 GCA_019118925.1 Candidatus Flavonifractor intestinipullorum
TGTCCCCTCGTAAAAGTGGCCTGTTTTTTGGTTAAGGAATAGGACAACCGAGGGGCCGAGGCTCAAAAAAGCCCGGAATATCAAGGAAAATCATCGCTCAGACGATTGAAGTACGGCCTCAAGGCTGCCCGTCGCGCGCCCCAGTTCAGCAAGCGCTAAACCGTATCAGGTTTTATCAAGAATGGAGAAAGCCCCGGAAAACTTCGGTTTTTCGGGGCTTCTATTTTTCTAATCAGAGGAGGCGCGATTCTATTTCTCAAGCGGGGCCGAAAGCATTTTCTACGATGACCGCCACGACCGCCCGACCAATTCAATATGTCATAATAAAGAGGTTCCACCTTTTTCAGAGGAGCCTCTTTATTAGGTCCCATTGGAATTTCGCATACGCCCGCTCCCCGATCTCCACGACCCCATTGCCGCCGGGGGCCCTGATAGTCCGCCCAAACGCCATGTTCGATGATAAAGTCCGAATTGCCGCTCATCTGTTCGGGTCTTTCCTGCCGGTCTTTTAAATTCAGCCGGGCGATATGGCCGCCAACACCGGCGCACACTCCTGCAACTTTACTGTATCAGCCCAAGACCCGCAGCACAGGGGAACCGCGGCATTATTCCCGCCATGCCGGAAGCATTTGCCTGGGCGGAGAAAATGGAGTATAATCAGGAAACAGAGCCATTTCAAGACAGGGGGAGAGGAGACGACATGGCGCGAATCATTGAGGTCACCGACCTGGACGCCCCGGAGCTGGCGGTATTCGCCCATCTGACGCAAGCCCAGCTGCGCAACCGCCTGGAGCCGGAGAAGGGAATTTTGATTGCCGAGAGCCCCAAGGTCATCCGCCGGGCGCTGGACGCCGGGTATGAACCGGTGTCCTTCCTGATGGAGCGCAAAAAAATCTCCGGCGCGGAGGACCTGCTATGCCGCAGTGGGGATGTGCCGGTCTATACGGGGGAGCGGGAGACTCTGGCTGCCCTGGCGGGGTACACCCTCACCCGGGGCGTGCTGTGCGCCCTGCGCCGCCCCCATCTGCCGGAGGTGGAGGACCTGTGCGCCGGGGCCCGCCGGCTGGCGGTGCTGGAGGGCATTGTGGACGCCACCAACGTGGGCGCCATCTTCCGCTCGGCCGCGGCGCTGGGGGTGGACGGAGTGCTGGTTACGCCCACCTGCTGCGACCCCTTCTGCCGCCGGGCGGTCCGGGTGAGTATGGGCACCGTCTTTCAGGTACCCTGGACCCAGATCGGGACCCGCCCGGAGGACTGGCCGGAGCCGGGACTGACGCGCCTGCGGGCCCTGGGCTTTTCCACGGCGGCCATGGCCCTGAGCGAGCGTTCGCTCAGTGTGGAGGACCCCCGCCTCCGGGCGGAGGAAAAGCTGGCCATTGTCCTGGGAACGGAGGGCGACGGCCTGGCCCGGGAGACCATCGCGGGGTGCGATTACACCGTGCGCATCCCTATGGCCCGGGGAGTGGACTCCCTGAACGTGGCGGCGGCCAGCGCGGTGGCCTTCTGGGAGCTGCGGGCGCGGTGAGGGCCGCCCTTGTACTTGCACAGCAGCGGCAGACATAGTACAATGGGCTCGTCTGACTGAACGCGCAAAAGAATGGAATCTTGTGAAACTATTTTGGGCCCGGCTCCGTCTACACGAAAGAGGGGACTGGAAGCTCCGCGGCCCAACGGACGAAAGGACCCTCTATGGAATACTCCATCTATGAGCTGGCATGGTTTTTCCTCTTCTACTCCCTGGCGGGATGGTGCGCCGGAGTGGCAGTGGCGGCCCTGCGCAAACATGCCTTTGTCAACACCGGTTTTCTTAACCTCCCGCTGTGCCCGATCTACGGCGTGGCGGCGGTACTCTTCACCGTCTTTCTCTCCGAGCTGCGGGAGAACCTGCTCTTCCTCTTCCTGGGGGGAGCTGTGCTCGCGGCGGGGCTGGTGTATTTCACCGGCTTTCTGCTCGAGCGCATCTTCCACCGGAAATGGTGGGACTACTCCCGCCGCCGCTTCCAGTTTGAGGGCTATATAACGCTGCCGCTGCTGGCGGTATGGGGCCTGCTGGCCGTGCTGTGCGTGGGGGTGCTGGACCCCTTCCTCGCCGGACTGCTGGACCTGGTCCCCCTCGGGACCCAGCAGACGGTGCTGGTGATCGCGCTGCTGCTCATGGCGGCCGATCTGATTCTCTCGCTGGTGTCGGTGCTTCAGCTGCGCTTCCGGCTGCGGCGCCTTCAGACCCTGCGGAAAGGCTTCCGCAACATCTCCAACCAGTTTGGCAGCGCCATTACCGGCCGCGTCCAGCGCCGGGTGATGCGGGCCTACCCCAACCTCAAGTCCGGAGAGCTGCTGGAGGAGCGGGAAAAGGCCCCCGCCGTCTTTGCCCCCGGGTGGGGGTTCCACAAGATGGTGTGGCTCTTTGTCATCGCCTCCTTTCTGGGGGATGTGATCGAGACTATTTTTTGCCGCTTCTCCATGGGCTATTGGATGAGCCGCAGCGGCGTGGTCTGGGGGCCCTTCAGCATTGTGTGGGGGCTGGGGGCGGTGCTGCTCACCGCGGTGCTCTACAAGTTTAAGGACCGGAGCGACCGCTACCTCTTCCTGGCCGGCACGGTGCTGGGCGGTGTGTACGAGTATGTGTGCAGCGTCTTTTTGGAGCTGGCCTTCGGCACCATCTTCTGGGACTACAGCCATCTGCCCTTTAACCTGGGCGGACGGGTGAACCTGCTCTACTGCTTCTTCTGGGGCATTGCCGCCCTGGTGTGGATCAAGGGGATCTACCCCCGCCTCTCCGGCCTGATTGAGCGCATCCCCGTCCGGATCGGCAAAATCGGGACCTGGGTTCTGGTGGTGTTCATGGCGGTCAATCTGCTGGTGACCGCCATGGCTATGGGCCGGTATACCCAGCGCCTCTCCGGCGAGACGGGGGAGCCCAACGTGGTCACCGAATTTTTGGATGACCATTTCCCCAACGAGCGGATGGAGCGGCTCTACCCCAGCGCCAAACAGGTGGACTGAGAGAAGGAGGCTGTATTATGCCGGCACTACGCGGAATGGTACTCTACTACAATGCGGGAAGCCCCCAGGAGGGGAGCCGGGCCAAGGCGGTTTTTGCCGCCCACCGCCTGCGGATTAAAAACATCACCCCGGAAGAGCTGGGGCGGAGCGTCGGATCGTTTACCGGCCTCCTCCCCGCCGGAGAAGCCCCGGCCGGGGAACCCATTCCGGAGAGCATGATGGTCTTTTCCGGCGTACGGGGCCGGGAACTGGATCAGGTGCTCTCCGCCCTCCTGCGCGCGGGGGTACCCCGAGCGGTCTATAAGGCGGTGGTGACCCCCGGCAACGCCGGGTGGGACTTTTACCGGCTCTATGAGGAACTCAGGAGAGAACGCGCCGCGGTAGAGGGCGCTCCGGCGCCGGAGGAGGCGCCGTGATCCCCCGCTTCCCCGGGGCCCCTCAGGGAGAAGCCCCGGCGGAGGAACCCAACGGGCAGCTTCTGGACCTGGCGGCGGAGCTGGGCTTCCGGCTGTCGATGGCGGGGGCGGAGGTGGACCGGGTGGAGGAGTCCATGCAGCGCTTTCTGCGCGCCTATGGCGTGGAGAGCGGAGAGGTCTTTGCCATTACCAACTGCGTCATGGTCAGCCTCACGGACGAAGCGGGGCGCTCCAGCACCCGCATCCGCCAGGTGCCCGCCCACGGCACCGATCTGACGCGCCTGATGGCCTACAATGCCCTGTCCCGGGAGGTTGCCAGCACCGCCCCCGCCCTGGAGGAGGTCCAGAGACAGATGGAGGAGCTGGCCGGGCTGCCCAAGGGCTATCCGGTACCGGTGCAGATCCTGGGCAGCGCCGTGGGCGCGGGGGCCTACGCCCTCTTTTTTGGCGGCAGCCTCTGGGATGCCGTGGCGGCCGGACTGTGCGGCGCGGTGGTGGGCCTTTGCAATCTGGCCCTGGATTATCTGGAGACCAATCAGTTTATCCGCACCATTGTGGGGGGCGCGGTGTCCGCCCTGTGCGCCCTGCTCCTGGTAGGACTGGGCGTGGGGAAGAGTCTGGACGCCGTCATCACCGGCGCGCTGATGCTGCTGGTGCCCGGCCTGATCTTCACCAACGCCATGCGGAACATCCTGACGGGAAATCTGATCTCGGGCCCCAATCTGGTGCTCCAGGCCCTGCTGATCGCGACAGCCATCGCTTTGGGCACCGGCTTTGTGCTCAGCCTGGCGGGAAGCGTCTGAGGAGGTGTGCGCCGGTGTTTTCCGGGTCTGAATTTCTCACATGCCTGTACGCCTTTGTGGGAGGCGTCGGGTTTTGCGTGCTCTTCCACCTGCGGGGGAAGGAGATTATCTTCACTTCACTGGGGGGCGCGGCGGGGTGGCTGGCCTACCTGCTGGCCCTGCCCGTGGTGGGGAGCGAAGTGATGGCCTATTTTGTGGCCGCGCTGGTCCTGTCCGTCTACTCGGAGACCATGGCCCGGGTGCGCAAGTGCCCGGTTACCGTCTACCTGCTCATCGCCATTTTCCCACTGGTACCCGGAGCGGGCATCTATGTCACCATGCAGCACGCCCTGCGGGGAGAGAACACCCTCTTCCTCTCCGAGATGATGCACACCCTCAGCCTGTCCGGGGCCCTGGCGCTGGGTATCCTGCTGGTCTCCAGCGCCATCCGCATGTGGCGGGTCTTTCGCCGCCGCGTCCATCTGAACTCAGGGAGATGAGTGTTTGCGCTACGACTATTTGCTCTTTGATGCGGACAATACGCTCTTCGATTTTGACCGGGCGGAGGAGCGGGCCCTCCGGGCCACGCTGGAGTTTTTCGGCTATCCCCTGGACAGCGATACCCGGGAGCTCTACCGCACCATCAACCGCGTCCTCTGGCGGCGGCTGGATTTGGGAGAGATCTCCCGGGAGGCGCTGGTGGTGGAGCGGTTCGCCCTGTTTGACCGGGCGATGGGCGGCGGGCGGGACGCCGCCGCCCTGAACCGGTTTTATCTGGACCGCCTCTCCGAGGGGGCCGAGCTCCTGCCCGGCGCGGAGGCGCTGTGCCGGTCCCTGGCCCCACGGGCCACCCTGGCGCTGGTCACCAACGGCGTGGCCCGGGCCCAGCGGGGCCGGCTCGCCCGCTCGGCCCTCAACGGGCTTTTCCCCTATGTATTTATCTCGGAAGAGGTGGGCTGGCAGAAGCCCCAGCGGGAGTTTTTCTCCCATGTATGCTCGGCCATGGCCATCCGGGACCGCCGGCGGGCCGTGGTCATCGGAGACAATCTGGTCTCCGACGTCCAGGGCGGACTCCAGTCCGGCCTGGATGCAGTTTGGTTTAATCCGAATGGCCTCCCCAACCCCACGCAAGTCCGCCCCACCTGGGAGGCGCGGTCCTTCTCCGCGCTGGAGGACTATCTGTGCGGGGGAGCGGGAGCGAGTAAATAAAACAGAAAGGTCACCCCTATGAAACGAAATTCCTACCCGCGCCGCCGCGGGGTTTCTCTTCCGGTTCTGCTGGCCGGCGTGGTTGTCTGCGCCGCGCTGCTCCTGGCCCCCACGCTGATTGGGGCCGGCGGAAACCAGGCCGTCTCAGCGACGCCCAGCCAGAGCGCCGCCACCGAGCCGGTGATGGCCACGCCCCCCGCCGGGGCGGTGTCGGCGGCTCCCACGGCCCCTCCCGCAGAGGAGGAGACGGGCCAGCCCACCGAGAGTCCGGCGCCCTCCGCGGCTCCGACTGAGAGCGCCGATGCATACGACTACAGCCAGAGCGCCGCGGAGAGTCCGGCGGTGGACATGAGCTATTTTTCCGACGCCCTTTTTATCGGCGATTCCCGCACGGAGGGCCTTCAGCTCTACAGCGGCATCCAGGGCGCCACGTTCTACTGCTATAAGGGCATCTCCATTTTTGACGTGATGAAGGACGACCCCAAGAAGCTCATCGACATCAACGGGACGTCCTATTCCATCGTAGACGCCCTGGAAGTCCAGAGCGGCCAGTTCAGCAAGGTCTATCTCTCTCTGGGCATCAACGAACTGGGGTACTATGACGACCAGGGATTTCATGACAAGTTCGCCGCCCTCATCGACCGGGTCCGGGAGACCCAGCCCGGCGCGGTGATCTACCTGCAAACCCTGGTCCCCGTTAACCCGGAGTTGTGCGCGGAAAATTGGCCCTCCTATGTCAACAACGACAAGGTTGCGGTCTACAACGAGATTTTCAAGCAGCTGGCGGAGGAGAAAGAGGTGGTACTCCTGGACGTGGGCGCGGCGCTGAGCACGGCCGACGGCATCCTGGCCAAGGAGAACACGGTGGACGGCGTTCACTTCACGCGGGCCTGGTATCAGGAGTGGCTGGCCTATCTCCAGACGCACACCGTAGAATTTTAATACATAGTGTCGTGTAAAGGGAGGATATTGCAATGAGTAATAAGGTATCCCGGCTTCTGCTGGCGGGAGTGCTGGCTGTGACGCTGACGGCCTGCGGCGGCGAGACTGCCGCACAGCCCTTTGATCCCGCGGAAACGGCCCAGGCGCTGCTGGACTCGGGGGCGTTCTCCGAGCCGCTGGAGGAGATGAGCGTAGACCTGGCCTGCGGCACGCTCTACGACATCGACGCCTCCGAGGTGACCGGATGCGCGGTGTACACCTCGCTCACCGCCGGGGCGGAGGAGATCGC
This sequence comes from Candidatus Flavonifractor intestinipullorum, assembly GCA_019118925.1. Taxonomy (GTDB): domain Bacteria; phylum Bacillota; class Clostridia; order Oscillospirales; family Oscillospiraceae; genus Pseudoflavonifractor_A; species Pseudoflavonifractor_A intestinipullorum. The sequence goes on from DWYC01000050.1 coordinate 6,642, forward strand.
CGTGCTGACCCTCAACAGCGAGGAGGCCGCCTCCGGCGCGCTGGACGCGCTGGAGCAGCGGGTGGCCGACCAGCGCGCCGCCCTGGAGAACTACCAGCCTGAGGAAGTGTCCAAGCTGGATGGGGCGATTCTGGAACAGCGCGGGACCTCGGTCCTGCTGGCGGTGGCCAACGACGCCGGCGCCGCCCAGAGCGCGCTGGACGCGCTTGCACAATGACGCCAAACATCCATTCTGGTCCCCGGACTGCATTTGCAGTCCGGGGACTTTTGAATTTTGGATAAAAGAGAGGGGGAAGAAGGAGGATAGATTGTATATTCTGCCGAGTGCATGAAAAAATAAATCCGCCTTTTCCACATTTATGCGGCACACTCTTGCAATTTTTTTGACAAATGGTATAATTCCTTCTGTCAATGCTTTCTAGGAGGGATATTACATGGCCCAAGACTGTATGAATAAGAACCAAACGCACAAGTATGTTTACCAGTTCAGCGAGGGCAACGGCAAGATGCGCGAGCTGCTGGGCGGCAAGGGCGCCAACCTGGCCGAGATGACCAACCTGGGCATGCCCGTGCCCCAGGGCTTCACCGTGACCACCGAGGCCTGCACCCGCTACTATGAGGATGGGCGCGCCATCGCCCCCGAGATCCAGGAGGAGATCCTCACCTACCTGGGGAAGCTGGAAGAGATCACCGGCAAGAAGTTCGGCGACGCCTCCAACCCCCTGCTGGTCTCCGTGCGCTCGGGCGCCCGGGCCTCCATGCCCGGCATGATGGACACCATCCTCAACCTGGGCCTCAACGACACCGTGGTGGAGGGCCTGGCCGAGAAGTCCCAGAACCCCCGTTTCGCCTACGACTCCTACCGCCGCTTCATCCAGATGTTCTCCGACGTGGTGATGGAGCTGTCCAAGAAGCGCTTTGAGGAGATCATCGACGCGCTGAAGGAGAAGAAGGGCGTCAAGCTGGACGTGGAGCTGGATACCGACGATATGAAGGAGCTGGTGGTCCGCTTCAAGGAGTTCTACAAGGCCGAGAAGGGCCAGGACTTCCCCCAGGACCCCAAGGAGCAGCTGATGGAGGCCGTCAAGGCCGTGTTCCGCTCCTGGGATAATCCCCGCGCCAACGTCTACCGCCGCATGAACGAGATCCCCTACGACTGGGGCACCGCCGTCAACGTGCAGTCCATGGTCTTCGGCAACTTTGGACCCACCTCCGGCACCGGCGTGGCCTTCACCCGCAACCCCGCCACCGGCGAGAAGGCCCTGTTCGGCGAGTACCTCATCAACGCCCAGGGCGAGGATGTGGTGGCCGGCGTGCGCACCCCCTCTCCCATCTCCAAGCTCCACGAGGAGATGCCCGAGGTCTACCAGCAGTTCGCCGACATCGCCAACAAGCTGGAGCAGCACTACAAGGACATGCAGGACATGGAGTTCACCATTGAAAACGGCAAGCTCTACATGCTCCAGACCCGCAACGGCAAGCGCACCGCCGCCGCCGCCCTGAAAGTGGCCGTGGACCTGGTGGACGAGGGCATGATCGACGAGAAAGAGGCCGTTCTCCGGGTAGAGCCCAAGCAGCTGGACTCCCTGCTGCACCCCCAGTTTGACGCGGAGGCCCTGAAGAAGGCCGCCGCCATCGGCAAGGGCCTGGCCGCCTCCCCCGGCGCCGCCTGCGGCCGGGTGGTCTTTACCGCCGAGGAGGCCAAGGAGTGGCACGAGCGGGGCGAGAAGGTGGTCCTGGTCCGGCTGGAGACCTCTCCCGAGGACATCGAGGGCATGCAGGTCGCTCAGGGCATCCTCACCGTCCGGGGCGGCATGACCTCCCACGCCGCCGTGGTGGCCCGGGGCATGGGCACCTGCTGCGTATCCGGCTGCGGCGAGATCGTGGTGGACTATGAGAATAAGAAGTTCACCCTCGCCGGGAAGGACTACCACGAGGGCGACTGGATCAGCATCGACGGCTCCACCGGCAACATCTACGGCGAGGCCATTCCCACCGTCCCCGCCGACGTGTCCAGCGGCGATTTCGGCCGCTTCATGGCCTGGGCCGACCAGTACCGGGTGCTCAAGGTCTACACCAACGCCGACACCCCCCGGGACGCCAAGCAGGGCCGCGCCTTCGGCGCCCAGGGCATCGGCCTGTGCCGCACCGAGCACATGTTCTTTGAGGAGAGCCGCATCAAGGCCATGCGGGAGATGATCGTGGCCGACAACACCGAGGACCGCAAGAAGGCCCTGGCCAAGATCATGCCCTACCAGCAGGGCGACTTCGAGGGCCTCTACGAGGCCATGGAGGGCTGCCCGGTGGTCATCCGCTTCCTGGATCCCCCGCTGCACGAGTTCCTGCCCACCAAGGAGGAGGAC
>DWYC01000051.1 GCA_019118925.1 Candidatus Flavonifractor intestinipullorum
GGTATGGGCCTGGAGCGTCTGGCAGTGGTGTGTCAGGATGTGGACTCCCTCTTTGATGTGGACACGGTGATGAACATCACCAACAAGGTCAGCGAGATCACCGGGGCCCACTACGGCGAGAGCCACCAGAAGGACGTGTCCCTGCGGGTCATCACCGACCACATCCGCTCGGCCACCTTCATGATCTGCGACGGCGTCCTCCCCTCCAACGAGGGCCGGGGCTATGTCCTGCGCCGCCTGCTCCGCCGGGCGGCCCGTCACGGCAAGCTCCTGGGTGTCAACGACCCCTTCCTCTACCAGGTCTGCGAGACCGTCATCCACGAGAACGAGGGCCACTACCCCGAGCTGCGGGAGCGGGCAGGCTATATCACCAAGATCATCCGGGTGGAGGAGGAGAACTTCGCCCGCACCATCGACGGCGGCCTGAAGATCTTCCACGAGATGCTCTCCGCCCACAAGGAGAAGGGCGAGAAGGTCTTCTCCGGCGCCGATGCCTTCAAGCTCTACGACACCTACGGCTTCCCCATCGACCTGACCGGCGAGATGGCTGCCGAGGAGGGCCTGACGGTGGACCAGGAGGGCTTCCAGAAGCTCATGGAGGAGCAGAAGGTCCGGGCCCGCAAAGCCCGGGAGGCCCTGGGCGACCTGGGCTGGGCCGGCGTGGAGTTCGGCAAGGACGTGCCCGAGACCGAGTTTGTGGGCTATAAGCACACCGCCTTTGACGGGGCCAAAGTGGTGGCCCTGGTGGTGGAGAACGAGCAGGCCGAGGAGCTCATGCCCGGTGTGGAGGGCATTGTGGTGCTGGACAAGACGCCCTTCTACGCCGAGATGGGCGGCCAGGTGGCCGACCACGGTACGATCACCGCTGGGGAGGCCTGCTTCCAGGTCACCGACGTGCAGAAGAACAAGGGCGGCAAGTATATGCACTACGGCAAGATGGCCTCCGGAACGCTGAAGCTGGGGGATACGGTCGCCGCCCAGATCGACGTCCGGCGCCGCAAGGCCGTCATGCGGGCCCACACGGGCACCCATCTGCTGGACAAGGCCCTGCGCACCGTCCTGGGCGACCACGCACACCAGGCCGGCTCCCTGGTGGAGGAGGACCGGCTGCGCTACGACTTCACCCACTTCTCCGCCCTCACCGCCGAGGAACTGGCCCGGGTCTCCGCCATGGTCAACGAGGCCGTGCTGGAGGGTTACGACGTCCACACCGACGTTCTCCCCATTGAGGAGGCCAAGAAGCGGGGCGCTATCGCCCTCTTTGGTGAGAAGTACGGCGACGTGGTCCGCGTGGTGGACATGGGCAGCGGCTACTCGGTGGAGTTCTGCGGCGGCACCCACCTGGACAACACCGCCAAGGTGGGCGTGTTCCACATCGAGAGCGAGTTCTCCGTGGCCTCCGGCGTGCGGCGCATTGAGGCCACCACGGGCCTGAAGAGCCTGGAGGTCATGAACCGGAATCAGGAGCTCCTCTTCGAGGCGGCCGCCGTTCTCAAGGCCAAGCCCGGCGAGCTGCGCGCCAAGGCCGAGCAGAACATGGAAGAGCTGCGGCAGATGCGCCACACCATTGAGAAATATCAGGCCAAGGAGGCCGCCGGCGAGACCGAGCGCTTCCTGCTGGGCGGCCACGCCGTGGGCGAGCTGAAGGTGCTCACCGCCACGCTGCCCCAGGCTGACGCGGCCAAGCTGCGCCAGATGGGCGACCTGCTCCGGGACAAGCAGCCCAACGTGGTGGCGGTGCTCTCGGCCGTCAACGACGGGAAGATCACCTTCCTGGCCGTCTGCGGCAAGGAGGCGGTGCAGAAGGGCCTGAAGGCCGGCGAGATCATCAAGCATGTCACCGCCATCTGCGGCGGCAAGGGCGGCGGCAAACCCGACTCGGCCATGGGCGGCGGCTCCGATGTTCTCAAACTGGACGACGCGCTGGCCGCAGTGGACGACTTTGTGGCCGGGAAGCTGGGGCTTTAAGCCCGCCGCTTTTCGGCGGAATATTAGATGTTCCGGGTCTGGAGGACCCGAGATAGGAGAAATGTATGCTGCCCCAGGACCCCTATATTCTACTGAGTGTTGTCAATACCAAGCTGCGGGATGACTGTCCCTGCCTGGACGACTTCTGCGCCCGGGAGGGAGTAGACGCGGCGGATTTGGCCGATAAGCTGGCCGCGATCGGGTATCGGTATAGCCCGGAGCAAGGCCGGTTCGTCCCCTGCTGAACAAGCGGTATGCACTCTGGACCGAAACGATTTGGAGAAAGGGTGACCTTGTACGGAAGATAGCAAGCAGATGCAGTCTTTTGATCCGCAGATGGAATGGGATCTACCGCCGCTTTCTCGCCAGATTGAGATCTTACAGGGATTGGGGCTGACCATCCCGGAAGATATCATTCAGGAAGCCTCGGCAAAAGGGGAGCACCCGTCCGATTTTCACACGCTTCTAGCCGAGATCGGATTTGGAGAGTTCGACCCGGATACCGGCATGTGGACGCCGACATCGGATCAGATATTCTCCTTTGATGCAGAGGTCTTTGATGTTGAAAACATGTATCCCAATTTCATCAAAGGCCTGCAGGCGATCTCCAAAGGGGAGCTTGTCTTTTCGGATGTAGTGCAGGATGACAGTGATGTGGATTGGGATACCCCGGATGGAATCATGCATGTGTCCTACCGCCTCAACGGTGTGCCATGCAGCTTTGACGCTCCATTTATGGGGGATTGGATGGATACTTCGTTCCAAGACGCGGTAAACCGGGAATTGGAAAAGCTCGGCATACAAAAGCGGTTTTACGCCACAGAGGGTATGCAGGGAAATACGTTATTCTTTTGTACGGAAACATGGGCGAGAAAATTGGAAGAAGCAACATTGTGCCACATGTCCCTTTCTGGCAAATAGGAATCGATAGGAGGAGTTGATTTTATGTCGGATTGTCTGTTCTGCAAGATCGTAGCGGGGGAGATCCCCTCCAAGAAAGTCTATGAGGACGAGCAGGTCTATGCCTTCTACGACATTGACCCCCAGGCGCCCACCCATTTCCTGGTCATCCCCAAAGCCCATATCGGCTCCTGCGGGGAGATCACCGCGGAGAATTCCGCTGTGGTGGCCCACGCCTTTGAAGTCATCGCCAAGGTGACCCGGGAGCTGGGTCTCACCGATTTCCGCGTGGTCTCCAACTGCGGCGAGCAGGCCGGTCAGAGCGTCCACCACCTGCACTTCCACGTGCTCTCCGGGCGCGACATGACCTGGCCGCCCGGCTAATTCCATCCATTTCAGAACGGAAGAATATGCCCCAGCGGGCGGGTATCTTCGGCCGCTGGGGTTCTTTTTACCCAAAAACGGGAAAAGAGGCGGGAAAAATGGAAGAAATCACATCTTTTATCCAACATCTGGACAGCCTGATCTGGGGCATTCCTATGATGGTGCTGCTCTTCGGAACCCATGTATTTCTGACCGTTCGCACCGGAATCATCCAGCGCAAAACCTTTACGGGAATCCGGCTCTCGGTGACCCGGGACAAGGACGCCCCCGGCGACGTGAGTCAGTTTCAGGCGCTCACCACCGCCCTGGCCTCCACCATCGGCACGGGCAACATCGTGGGAGTGGGCACCGCCATCTTCATGGGAGGGCCCGGCGCGGTGTTCTGGTGCTGGATCACCGGAGTGTTTGGGATTGCCACCAAGTATGGCGAATCCCTCATCGCGGTCAAATACCGGGTCCGCACCCCCGACGGCAGGATGCAGGGCGGCGCCATGTATGCCCTGGAGCGGGGGCTGAACCTGAAGTGGCTGGGAATGCTCTTTGCGTTCTTTGCGGCGGTGACCTCTCTGGGGACCGGCTGCGGCACCCAGATCAACGCCATTGCCGAGGTCATTGAGACCAACGTCACCTTTGTCCACATTCCCCGTCTGGCCATCGGCATCGTGGGCGGCGTTCTCACGGCGGTGGTCATTCTGGGCGGAATTCAATCCATCGCCAAGGTGTGCGAGAAACTGGTTCCCTTCATGGCCTTTTTCTACGTGGCGGGGTGTCTTGTCATCCTGTGGTTTAACCGGGACGTGCTCCTGGCCGCGGTTGGGACGATTCTCCGCACGGCATTTGTGCCCGAGGCGGTGGCGGGCGGACTGGTGGGGCGGGGCCTCATCGCCGCGGCCCAGGCGGGGATGGCCCGGGGTCTGTTCTCCAACGAGTCGGGGCTGGGCTCGGCGCCTCTGGTGGCCTCGGCGGCCCAGACCCGCAATCCGGTGCGCCAGGCCCTGGTGTCGGCCACCGGGACCTTCTGGGACACGGTGGTGGTGTGTCTGATGACCGGGCTGGTACTGGTCTCCACGGTGATGAAGCACGAGGGCATCATGGCCTCCATTGAAAACGGCGGCCAGATGACCACCGCGGCCTTTGGACAGATTCCGGTGGTGGGCCCGGTGATTCTCACCTTCGGCATCATCACGTTTGCCTATTCCACCATTTTGGGCTGGTCCTATTACGGCGAGCGCTGCGCCCAGTATCTGCTGGGTCCCAAGGCGGTAATAGCCTACAAAGTGGTGTTTGTGGCCGTAGTAGTGGCGGCCCCTGTGGTGGATCTGAACCTGCTTTGGACCATTGCGGACATCCTCAATGCGTGCATGGCCGTGCCCAACCTGGTGGCGGTGCTGCTGCTCTCCGGCGTCATCGCCGCCGAGACCCGGCGCTACATCCACGACCTGGACGCGGTGGACCACACCGAAATTCCGCTGGTCAGACGGTAATACAGGAAAACGCGTCCGTCCCGCACAGCGGGACGGACGCGTTGTTCACTTATTCGTACTGTTTGCGCCCGGAGGTGTTGGGGATGTTCAGCTCCTCCCGGTATTTGGCCACCGTCCGCCGGGAGAGGCGGCAGCCTTCCTCCTCCATCCGCTCGCACAGCTTCTGGTCGGAGAGGGGATGGCGCTTATCCTCCTCGTCCACCAGACGGCGGAGCAGGGCTTTGGCCGCGCTGGGGGAGGTGCCCTCCTCCCCCTCCTCCCCCAGCTTTCGGGAGAAAAAGTAGTAGAGAGGGTAGACCCCCTGATCGCACTGGAGATACTTGTCCTTGATGGCCCGGCTGACGGTGGACTCGTGAACGCCCATCTCGGCGGCCACATCGGAGAGAAGCATGGGGGAGAGGTGCCCCGGCCCCAGGCGGAAAAAGGCCTCCTGATTGCGCAGAATGCACTGGGCGCAGGAGAGCAGGGTACTGCGCCGCTGCTCAATCGTGCTGATGACCCACTTGGCCTGGCGGACTTTGTCGGTGAGGTAGTCCTGCACCTCCTGCTCGGGGTGCTCCTGGAGCATCTGCGTATAGGTGTGGTTGAGGTGCAGGGAGGGAAAGAGGCGGTCGTTGGGCGCCACCTCAAAGTGGTCGTACTGCCACACGACCACCAGGTCGGGCGTGATGTAGGAAGGGGCCTCCCGGTCGGCAAAGCCCGCCCCCGGCCGGGGGTTGAGGGTACGGATATGGGCGCAGGCGGAGCGCACGGCCCCCGTGTCGGCGGACAGGCGCCGGGCCAGCAGGCCGTATTGATTGCGGGCCAGGGCCTCCAGCCCGTCCTGAACGATGCGCAGGGCCAGAATGTCCTGGGGATGTTCCCGGCAGAGCTGAAGAGAGAGGCACTCCGAGAGGGTGCGGGCCCCCACCCCGGCCGGGTCCAGCGATTGAATCAGGCGCAGCCCCTCTTCCAACGTGGACTGGGACAGCCCGGAGGCCTGTGTGAGTTCCTCCAGAGGTTCGTCCAGCCAGCCGCTGCGGTTCAGGCTCTCGGCGACAAAGATGGCGGCCGCCCGCACATCGGGCTCCAGGTCCATGCCCTGAAGCTGGAAGAGCAGGTGGCCGTAAAGCGTGTCCTCTCCGTCCTCGGACACGCCGAAGGGGTCTAATGGACGGTCCTCATCGTCCTGACGGTAGTAAAAGCTGTTCTGGCGGTCGCTGCTCTCCAACCATTCCAGCTTCCGCTGCAGCAGTTCGCCCTCTTCCCGGCGCCGCTCAAAATGGTCCTCGGACTCCAGAACGGGATTTTCCTGCAGGGTCTGCTCTACAAAATCCAGCAGCTCCTGAGAGCCCATTTGAAGGACTGCCATGGACTGGATCATCATAGGGGAGAGGATCTGACTTTGCTTTTGTTCCAGTTTTAATTCCATTCGTATCCCCCATCATTTGCCGGAAACGCCGCGGGAGAAGGGACCAAAGCCCTTCCCCGCGCCTACTTGTACAAGCTCTATTTTACCACAGGATACGACGGCTTTCAAACCCTTTTGACCAATAAAAACACGGGGAGATCCGGGCAGAACGCGAATAAAGGGAGCCTCAGTCCTGCCAGAGCTCCTCCGGGTAGAGCCCCTCCCGGGTCATGCGGGCCAGGGCCTCGACAACGCTGGGGAGATCGTCCTGATAGGTCATGCCGTACCACTTGTCCCGGCTGGGCAGGACCCGGACCCGGGCTTTTTCCTCGGCGATGAGCTGGCTGACCACGGCGGGGAGATAGTACTCCCCCTTCATGGGGTTGGAGGCGAGCGTTTGTTCCAGAAACGCGGGGAAGCGCGCCCAGGCCTCCTCCAGGTAGGCCCGGGTAAAGCCCCAGAGGTTCATGGACACCAGGGTATCGCCGGGCAGGCTGGTCCAGCTCTCCCCGCCGTCCTCGGTGAAGCGGGGCCCCTCCGGGGTGGACTCGATGCGGGTGCGCTCGGTCACACTGACCAGGTTATGGTCCCGGTCCTCCACGCACACGCCCCGGGCCACCGAGCCGTGTTCGGTGACGGTGTTCTCCAGAAGGTAGCCCACCATGGCGAAGGAGTAGGCCTCCGGCGTGTCGGGGTGGGTGGTCAGGTAGTCGTAGAGGGACTGGAAGCCGTGGGGGCCGTAGTAGTCGTCGGAGTTGATGACGGCGAAGGGGCCCGTTACCACATGGCGGGCGGCCAAGGCGGCCTGGGCGGTGCCCCAGGGCTTGATCCGGCCCTCCGGGACCGTGAAGCCGGCGGGCAGGTCGTCCAGCCGCTGGTGGACATAGCGGACCTCCATGGCCCGGGAGAGCCGGTCGCCGATGCGGCGGTGAAACTCGGCCTCCAGCTCGGGTTTGACTACAAAGACGACCGTCTCGAAGCCGGCACGGCGGGCGTCATAAATGGAGTAGTCCATCAACAGCTCGCCGTGTCCCCCCACGGGGGAGAGCTGCTTGAGTCCGCCGAAGCGGCTGCCCATTCCGGCGGCCATCACCACAAGAACCGGTTTTTGCATGGGATTACACCTCGCTCACAGATCATTTCAATGTAAGAACGCAGAAAAGGGACGCTGTATGCATTATAATACAGCGCCCCTCCCGGCGCAATGCAAAAAGGAGGCCGGAGCCTCCTTTTTGCAAAAACGCGTCAGCGGTTCATGTACTGGTAGAGCAGGGAAAGAGCCTCCACCCGGGTGGCGTTGCGGCCGGGGGCAAAGCGGCCCATGTCGTCCCCGGCCACCAGACCCAGACCCTGGGCGAGCGCGGCGTAGCCGAGCGAATCCGCCGGAATCTCCGCCGCGTCGGTGTAGTCGCAGCGGTAGATGCCCTCCAGCCGGGCCATGGGACCATACCCGGCGGCGTCCAGCACCATCTCCACCATCTCCAGCCGGGTGAGGACCTTCCCGTCCTGCCGCTCTTCCGGGGTGAGGAAGCCGGAGCGGTAGGCCCGCTGATAGAGGTCGTCGGCGTGATCCGCCTGCGGGTCAAAGGGAGAACCCTGGACACTCAGCAGCAGGGCCAGCAGGTCCCGCTGGGTGAGGGCGTCGTAGGGACGCAGGCTGCCGCCCAGCCAGCCCACGCCGTAACCGGCCAGGGCCTGAGCCTGCTGCGCACCCCAGCAGCTGTCCAGATCGTCATAGGTGATGGCGGAGCGTCCGGCGGGCCAGCTCACCGGCGCGCCGGTCTTGGCGTCGACGCCCCGGATGGGGTCGTCAATCTTCAGGAGATACGCCAATTTGAGTTCATAACAGTAGCTCACGCCGTAGGCGAGGAGGGGGGCGGCCTCCGGCGCGGAGGGGTCCAGGGCCACGGGGACCAGTTGGTAGGCCAGGGTGACGGTGTGGGCGTCAAAGTAGGCGTCGAGAGCCGCTTCCGGGGAAATCACACCCTCCGCAGAGTCGAAGGTCACGTCCTCATCCCAGCCCTGGCGGTAGAGGTAGGAGATGGTCCCGTCCTGGGGGTCCACCTCCGCCCGGAGGGACTGGTCGGGGAAGAAGTAACCGTTCACCTGCCGGGCATAGCGGAAGGAATAGGACGTCGAGGCGGTTTCCTCCCGGTCATAGAGGGCGCAGTCGGCCATCTCCGCCCCAAAGTGGGCGTTCAGGAAGCGCTCGGCGGTCTCCCGGGCTGCCTGGGAGGTCACGCGGGGCTTCTCCTCCTCGTCCCAAGGGCGGGAGGAGGAGACTGAGAGGATGTCCCCCGTGCGGGCGTCCACCGTCACGGTGCGCCGCCAGAAGCCCTCGTCCAGGGAGCGGGTGTAGCGCAGCCGGGCGGACACTTCCCCGCTTTCCGGGTCCACGTCGTAGGCGAAGGAGGAGAGCTCCGCGCCCGAGAGGCCCAGGGCGTCCTCCTCCCGGAGAAGCCCGTCCAGCGCCTCCCGGCTCTGAACGCCCTCCAGCTGGGCGATGCCCTCCTGCTCGGCCTCCGAGAGGCCGGTGTCGGCGGAGGACTCCCCGGACGTGGCGCCGTTGGAAGAGCTTCCGCCGCCCGCGGCGGTGCCCACCTGCTCATAGAGCTCGGTCAGGTTCACCAGCTCGCCGGTCTGAGCGTCCACATAGTACTCGTCCCGGCCATCGGGCAGGTAGCGCAGCACCGCGGGAGAGCCCTCCTCATCCTGGACGTACTCCAGGCGGAGGGAGATGGTGTCCTTCAGCAGTGCTCCGGCCGCCGAAAGGTCGGCGCCGGGCTGGGAAGAGGGGATATCCCCCAGAACGGGCACGCCCTCGTCGGAGCGGTAGAAGCTCCGCACCGAGCCGTCCCAGGCCGAGACGTCCACGCTGAAGGTGAAGGGAGTCGGAAGGCCGTTGAAGAGGAGGGTTCCGGAGAAGTTGTACCAGGCGGAGCCGATCCGGTAGGTGGGCTCGTCCCAGCTTACGCTTTCCCCGGCGGTCAGGACCCGCTCCACAAAGTCCCGGGCGGTCTGAGCAGCGTCCTCCCGGCTCACTGCGGGCAGAGAGGGCAGAGCCCCGGAGCCGGAGGGCTCGTCCTCCCAGGAGGAGCGGGAATAGGAGTAGACTTTTCCATCCTCTCCGGCGGTCACATTGACGCTGGCGCTTTCGCTGGTCCAGGAGAGGGACCAGTAGGGCTGGTAGGACTCCTCCAGATTGCCGTAAAATTCGTCGAACTCGTCTCCGATGCCAAGGGTCTCCTTGACCTGGAGGGTGACCTGGGTCAGGCGTTCATCGGCCGCCCCGGCCTGGGCGGCCGAGACGGAGAGCGTGCAGGAACACAGCAGGGACAGGCTGAGCAGAACACCAAGTAGTCGCTTCATAGCACAAATCCTCCTTTTTCCGCGGTAGGCCCGCGTCTCTTGTTCCATTAGACGAAACCGGGGGAGGAAAGTTCCCCTTTCTTTGGGAAAAATTTCAGAAAAACCGGGGTTCAGCGGTGATAGAGCTTGTTGGTCTCGTACTGGGGTTCGGTGGTCAGGTGTATCCCGAGCTTGGAATAAATGGAGGTGTCCACCTGGGAGAGAATGACGGTGGAGTGGGCCTCGCACCCCCGGAGCTTGGAGAGCTGGGAGAGAGCCTGGGCGGCGGCGGGATCGGCGGCAGCCGAGATGGCCAGGGCGATGAGGGTCTCGTCGCTGTGCAGGCGGGGGTTGTTGGAGCCCAGGTGCTTGACCTTCACGGTCTGGATGGGCTCGATGGCGGCGGGGGAGATGAGGTGCACCCCGTGCTCAATGCCGGCCAGGCGTTTGAGGGCGTTGAGGAGGGCGGCGGAGCAGGACCCCAGCAGCTCGGTGGTCTTGCCGGTGACCACCTCCCCGTCGGGCAGCTCGATGGCAAAGGCGGGGTTTCCGGTCTCCTCGGCCACCCGGAGGGAGGCGGCGATAACCGGGCGCTGGTCGGGGGTGGCCTTCACCTGCTGCATGAGCCGCTCCAGCTTAAAGACCAGGGCGTCGTCGGCCTTGCCCTGGCGGCGGTCCGAGAGGCCGGTGTAGTAGCGGCGGATGATCTCCTGCCGGGCGGCGTCCCGGACGGCCCCGTCGTCGAAGATGCAGTTGCCGGCCATGTTCACCCCCATGTCGGTGGGGGACTTGTAGGGGCACTCGCCCATGATCTTCTCAAAGGTGGCCGAGAGGACGGGGAAGATCTCCACGTCCCGGTTGTAATTGACGGTGGTCTCGCCGTAGGCCTGAAGGTGGAAGGGGTCGATGACGTTCACGTCGCCCAGATCGGCGGTGGCGGCCTCGTAGGCCAGGTTCACCGGGTGATCCAGGGGCAGATTCCAGATGGGGAAGGTCTCGAACTTGGCGTATCCGGCCTTGACTCCCCGCTTGTACTCGTGGTAGAGCTGGGAGAGGCACACGGCCATCTTGCCGCTGCCCGGGCCGGGGGCGGTGACTACCACCAGGGGGCGGGAGGTCTCCACGTAGTCGTTTTTGCCATACCCCTCGTCGCTGACGATGAGGGGCACGTTGTTGGGGTATCCGGCGATGGGGTAGTGGCGGTAGACCTTTACCCCCAGGTGCTCCATCCGGCGCTGGAAGGCGTCGGCGGCGCTCTGGCCGGCATACTGGGTGATGACCACGCTGCCCACATAGAGCCCCTGGCTCCGGAAGGCGTCGATCAGGCGGAGCACATCCACATCATAGGTGATGCCCAGGTCCCCCCGGACCTTGTTCTTCTCGATATCGCTGGCACAGATGGCGATCACGATTTCGGCGCGGTCCCTGAGCTCCTTGAGCATCCGGATTTTACTGTCGGGGGCGAAGCCGGGCAGCACCCGGGAGGCGTGGTAGTCGTCAAAGAGCTTGCCGCCAAACTCCAGATAGAGTTTATTGTCAAACTGGGCGATGCGCTCAGAGATGTGGGACGACTGCATCTCCAGGTACTTTGCATTGTCGAAGCCGATCCGGTTCATGTGTAAAAACCCCTCTCGTAATTTCAATGTTTTTTATTATAGCACAGGCCCCGCCCCGGTGTACAGGCTGGGGCGGGCAAATTCCGCTCCGTCGGGACGCAAAAAAGCCCGGAGGGGGTGGAATCCCTCCGGGCCGGACATCCGGTCTCAGGGCAGCGTATCGCTGTCGACCAGAATATTGTCGGTGCCGTGCTGGTCGAACTCGGCAATGTAGGCGTCGATGCGCCGGGTGAGCTCGTCGTAATTGCTCTCGTCAATGGGCACGTCGTCCATATCCCGGCGGGCCAGATCCTCGGCCAGGATATCGAAAAAGACGTTGTTCTCGTATTCCATAATCGCCTCGTGGATGCCCCCCTCGGCAAAGGCGCGGGAGGGAACCACCTCCCCCTGCCAGTCCTCGGCCAGGATGCCCATGCCCTCCTCCCGGGCCTTGGCGAAGAGGAGGCTCTCCACCTCGTCATAATCCTTGAAGCGGTCGTCTCCCCGGGTGGAGTTGAGGATCCAGTTACCGATATAGGCCATGTCCAGCAGACGGCGGAATTGCTTGGTCGTCAGTTCCAGTTTCATACGCACAAACCTCCTCGCTGTCGTGACGGTGGCGCGGCGGTCCGCGCTTGCCTTATATTATAGTATGTTTGCCCCCGTTGTCAAACGGCTGGAGCGCTTTTTGCGGAAAGATTTTTCCCCGCCGGACCGGAACGGCAGAGGCCGGGGAAAAAAATCCTTGTCTTTGCGGGGAATTTCGCATATCATTAGGGACACAGAGCGCGCCCGGCGCGCAATTCCATGGGCCGGAACACGGCCGGGAGGGACCTGATTTGGACCAAAAACCCATCGGCGTATTCGACTCGGGGCTGGGGGGGCTCACCGCGGTGCGGGAGCTCAAGCGCCTGCTGCCCCAGGAGGATATTGTCTATTTTGGAGATACCGGGCGGGTGCCCTATGGCAGCCGCTCCAAGGAGACTATTTTAAAGTATGCCCGGCAGGATGTGGCCTTCCTGCGGACCTTCGACCTCAAGGCCATCGTCATCGCCTGCGGAACGGTGTCCACCACCTCGCTGGATGTGCTCTCGGCGGAAAACCCCATCCCCATCCTGGGGGTGGTGGAGCCGGCGGCGGCGGCCGCCGCGCGGCGTACCCGCAGCGGGCGCGTCGGCCTCATCGGCACTCAGGCCTCCATCCGTTCCGGGGCCTATGAGGCCTGCATCGCCCGGGAGCGGCCCGGGACGCAGGTCGTCTCCCAGGCCTGCCCTCTCTTTGTGCCGCTGGTGGAAAACGGACGCTTTCACCGGGGCGACGTGGTGATTGAGACCATCGTGCGGGAGTATTTGTCCCCATTGAAGGGGGCCGGGGTGGATACGCTGGTGCTGGGGTGCACCCACTACCCTCTTCTGGAAGAGGTGATTGGGGACTTCATGGGGCCGGAGGTGGCGCTGATCAACGTCGGGGCCGAGTGCGCGCGGGCGGTGGCCCGCCGCCTGGAGGCCGACGGGGCTCTGGCCCGGAGAGCGGCGGGGACGCGGCGCTACTTCGTCAGCGACCGTGTGGAGGACTTTGCGCGCCTGGCCTCCATTTTCCTTCAGGAGGATGTGACCGGCGAGGCCCGGCAGATCGAGCTGGAGCAGGAGATCCTCAACCACCGCCTGGGTATCCGCAACCACGCCCAATAGAGGACGCGTGCCCGGCGAACAAAGGGGGAAATGGGACTTTACAGGCCCCGCGTTTGCATGTATAATATTTTGCACGCAATTTGGGCCGGCTCTCCTGCGGGGGAGGCCGGAGCGCGGAAAACGGAGGTGGAATGACCGATGAGCGAGAATAACGTCATCATTTCCATCAAAGGCGTACAGTCCAGCCCGGAGCAGGAGAGCGAGACCATCGAGCTGGTGACGGAGGGCCGCCTGGAGTCCGACGGGGAGAGCGGCTTTACCCTGAGTTACCAGGAGAGCGAGGTCACCGGGATGGAGGGGACCCTGACGACCTTTCAGATCGAGAAGGACCGGGTTACGCTGCTGCGGCTGGGGGAGTTCAACTCCCAGATGGTCTTTGAGCAGGGACGGCGCCATGTGTCCCTGTACCATACGCCCTACGGCTCCCTGTCCGTGGGGGTGAATACCCGGGAGATGAGCTCCCGGATGGACGAGCGGGGGGGAGCCATCCGCATTGCCTACGACGTGGAGATCGACCATGCGCTGACGGGGACGAATACTTTTGAGATCTCGGTGCGGGAGGCGGGGACCCGGCGCAGTCCAGTTTGAGAGAAAAGAGGAGAACGACAACCATGTCCAATTTGATTCAAGCGGCCCGGGAACAGGTATCTGCCCTCACCCAGGCGGCCTATGAAAAGGCTGCCGCCGACGGGGTTCTCCCCGCCGGTGTGGAGGTGAAGGCCACCGTAGAGATCCCCAAGGATCCGAAAAACGGCGACTACGCCTCTTCCTTCGCCATGGCGGGGGCCAAAGCCATGCACATGGCGCCCCGGGCCATCGCCCAGGCGGTGGCCGAGCGCCTGGAACTGGCGGGGAGCTACTTTGACCGGGCGGAGATCGCCGGCCCCGGTTTTTTGAACTTCTTCCTGGGCAGCAAGTGGTACGGCGACGTGCTCGCCGACATTGAGGCCGAGGGCATGTCCTACGGACAGAGCAGCGAGGGCCGGGGGCGCAGGGTGATGGTGGAGTTTGTCTCGGCCAACCCCACCGGCCCCATGCATATGGGCAACGCCCGGGGCGGCGTACTGGGAGACTCCCTGGCCAACGTCCTTCAGCGGGCGGGTTTCGACACCTGGAAGGAGTTTTACGTCAACGACGCGGGCAACCAGATCCATAAATTTGCCGAGTCCATCCACGCGCGCTATATGCAGATTCTCCTGGGGGAGGAGGGTTTCCCCTTCCCGGAGAGCGGCTACCACGGGGACGACATCAAGGAGCTGGCCCAGGGCTTTTATGAGAAGTACGGCGAGACCTACCGGGACGCCCCGGAGGAGAAGTGGCTCGCCGACATGAGCGCCTACGGCCTGGAGGTCAACATTCCCAAAATGAAGAGCGACCTGGCCCGGTACAAGATCCACTACGACCAGTGGTTCCTGGAGTCGGAGCTCCACGAGAGCGGCTATGTGGCCGAGACGGTGGAGATGCTCGCCGGGCGGGGCTGGACCTATGAAAAGGACGGGGCCCTCTGGCTGAACACCAGCAAGCTCCTGCAGGAGAAGTACCTGCGGGAGGGCAAGAGCCAGGAGCAGGTGGACAAGCTGGACCTCAAGGACGACGTGCTCCGCCGGGCGAATGGGTTTTACACCTACTTTGCCGCCGACATCGCCTATCACCGCAACAAGCTGGACAAGCGGGGCTTCGACCTGGCGGTAAACATCTGGGGCGCCGACCACCACGGCCACGTGGCCCGGCTCCAGGCCGCCCTGGACGGCCTGGGCCTGGACGGGTCCCACCGCCTCGTGGTGGTGCTGATGCAGCTGGTGAACCTCCTCCAGGACGGCAAGCCCGTCCGCATGTCCAAGCGCTCGGGCAAGGCCATCGCCCTGCACGATCTGCTGGACGAGGTGAGCGTGGACGCGGCCCGCTATTTCTTCAACTCCCGTTCGGCCACCAGCCCGGTGGACTTCGATCTGGACCTGGCCGTCCGGGAGGACAGCGAGAACCCGGTCTACTATGTCCAATATGCCCACGCCCGGATCTGCAGCCTGGTCGCGCGCCTAGCCCAGGAGGGGGAGACGGTTCCCGCCGCCGCGGATGTGAAGGCCGGAGTGTTCGCCACCGGAGAGGAGAAGGCCCTCATCAAAGAGCTGGCCCAGCTCCCCGACGTGATCCATCTCGCGGCCCGGGACTTTGATCCCAGCCACATCAACCGCTATCTTCTGACGCTGGCGGGGGATTTCCACCGGTTCTACAACGCCTGTTACATCCGCGGCGAGGCGCCGGAGGTCCTCTCGGCCCGGCTCAAACTGGCGGATACCGTGCGCCTGGTCATCGCCAACGGCCTGGAGCTGATCGGGGTAAGCGCCCCGGAAAAAATGTAAGCGAGAAGCCGGAAAACCGCCGTCTGTCCCCCTTTTGCGGGGACAGACGGCATTTTATTTAAAAAACGTCTTTGTGGAAAAGACATATAAAGAGCAAAGAAAAGAAAGGCTTGTTTTTAAAAGTAGACGGGCGAGTTTTAAAAGCGAGAAAAAAATAGCATGGATTTCGCGGGGGAGACGAACTTTTTTGCTTGACGAACGGATGAATTTGAGCTATGATAATATTGCAACAAGGGAATATCGATTTCCCCGTGAATAAAAGCGCTGCAACAGGTCTGAAATACCGGGAAAGCGCGTATTCGGTGTCCGCCATAAACGGACAGAGGGGAGCTCTGGAGAAGCTCGCAAAAAAGCGGGGGCCGAAGGTGTAAGGCGCGGGAAACGCGCCGATCTCTCAGGCAAAGAGACAGAGACGCAGGGCGCCCGGCGGGCGCGGGCTTTGACGGAGCAGGTCCCAGCGGGACCGGCTTCGTTTTTTCCTTTGTTCCGGAGGTCTCAACACGGGCGTTCCGTGCAGAGATATCCCGCTGCGGCGGGGCGACTATTTTAACAGACGGGAGACGGAGTCTGGCGGCGGAGTGAAGGTGTGATCACCCCGTCTCCATAGGACGCGTCCCCCGCCGGGGAGAGAAAGGCAGGTTTTCTTATGCAAGCATTTGTGGACACATTGACCGTATGGGCGGGCAATGCGGCGGACTTCGTGTGGAACAGCATTCTGCTGGTGGTCCTGGTGGGCACGGGCCTGTACCTGACCATCCGTCTGGGCTTTATCCAGATCCGCAAATTCGGTACCGGCTGGCGGAGCATGTTCGGCGGATTCAGCCTCTCGGGCAAAAAGGCCGACAAAGACGGCATGAGCTCCTTCCAGGCGGCGGCGACCTCCATCGCCGCGCAGGTAGGTACCGGCAACATCGTGGGCTGTGCGACCGCCATTCTGCTGGGCGGCCCCGGCGCGGTGTTCTGGATTTGGGTGGCGGCCTTCCTGGGTATGGCTACCATCTATTCCGAGGCTGTGCTGGCGCAGCACTTCAAGACCCGTGACGGCGACGGCAATGTCATCGGCGGTCCCGTGTACTACATCCGCGCTGCGTTTAAGGGCGCGTTCGGCAAGTTCCTGGCCGGCTTCTTCGCCGTGGCCATCATCCTGGCTCTGGGCGTGATGGGCAACATGGTGCAGGCCAACGCCATCAGCAATGCGTTTGCCACTGCGTTCCACGTGCCCGCCGTGGCCGTAGGCGTGATTCTGGCGATTATCTCCGCCTTCATCTTCATGGGCGGCGTGACGCGTATCGCCTCCGTCACTGAGAAGCTGGTCCCTGTGATGGCTGTGTGTTATCTGGTGGGCAGCCTGATCATTGTGTTTGCGAATATTACCTCGCTCCCCAGAGTGTTCCACGACATCTTCGTGGGCGCGTTTGACCCCGAGGCCATTGTCGGCGGCGGCGTGGGCATCGGCATGATGCAGGCTGTGCGCTACGGCGTGGCCCGCGGCCTCTTCTCCAACGAGGCCGGCCTGGGCTCCACCCCTCATGCCCATGCCATGGCCAAGGTCGACAAGCCCCAGGATCAGGGCCACATCGCCATCGTCTGCGTGTTCATCGATACGTTCGTGGTGCTGACGCTCACCGCCATGGTTATCCTCACCACCGGCGTCAATACCGCTTATACCGGCGACGACAGCGTGGCGGATTCTCTGGCTCAGATGGCCTTCGGCACCCTGTTCGGCACCAATTTGGGCAACATGTTCGTGGCAATCTGCCTGTTCTTCTTCGCCTTCTCCACCATCATCGGCTGGTATTTCTTCGGCGAGCAGAACGTGAAGTACCTCTTCGGCGTGAAGGCTGTAAAAGTCTACTCGGTCATCGTGGTTATCTGCGTGGTCATCGGTTCTCTGATGGAGCTGCCTCTGGTCTGGAACCTGTCCGACTTCTTCAACGCCGTTATGGCCCTGCCCAACCTGATCGCTCTGCTGGCCCTGTCCGGCTTGGTGGTGCGGATCACCAAGGGGAAGGAAGACCCCGCTTCCCAGCTGCGGAAGTAAGCGCACTGTTTCCCTGAGCGTAAAATAAACGCCCGCGCCCTTTGGAAAAAAGGGCGCGGGCGTTTGCTCTGTACACCGGGGCGCAGGCGTGGTATGATAGAGCAATCAAACAGACAGGAGGGAGTGTATGGAAATGCAGACGTGGGACGAGCTGTACCAGACCTGCATGGCCTGCCGGAAGTGCCCGCTGGCGGAGACCCGGACCAACGTGGTCTTTGGCGAGGGGGCCCGGGACGCGGAGGTCATGTTCATCGGGGAGGGCCCGGGGGAGCAGGAGGACCTGACCGGACGGCCCTTTGTGGGCCGGGGCGGCAAGTTTCTGGACGAGATGCTGGCCATGATTGACCTGGACCGGTCCAAGATATTTATTGGAAATATGGTCAAGTGCCGCCCGCCGAAAAACCGGGACCCCCTGCCTGCGGAGCAGGAGGCCTGCATCGGTTACCTGCGCAATCAGGTGGCTCTCATCCGCCCCAAGATCATTGTCTGCCTGGGACGGATTGCCGCCATGAAGCTCATCCGGGCCGACTACAAGATCACCAAGGAACACGGGCAGTGGGTGGAGAAGGCCGGAGTGTCTATGACCGCCATCTTCCACCCGGCGGCCCTGCTGCGGGACCCCCGGAAGCGGCCGGAGACCTTTGAAGACCTCAAATCCATCCAGGCCAAAATCCGCGAGGTGTGTACGCATACCTTTTGACGGGCGCCGTCTCCTGGGAAAAGGAGCGCCCGCCGGATCAAGACGAAAACCCCGCCGCGGCGTTTTTTCTCACGCCGGGCGGGGTTCTTTTCGGTTCTAGGGGCTTTGCTGCATCCGTTTGATGACTTTCAGACGGACAAACTCCTCCCGCTCTTTTTCCTCCAGCGCCTCGGTGATGACGCGGATGGTTTGGTCCAGACCGGGAATGACGATGTTTTGCAGGGCGTTGGCCCGCTTCTGCGTCTTGCGGATGGCCACCGCCAGACGGTAGATGGAGGTCTCCACCTCGGCCAGGCGGCGAATGAGGTCCTTGACCTGGTGAAACTTCAGATAGGCCTCGTCCAGCGCGGAGCTGGTGGTAGTAAAACCGTATTCCAACCGGGGGGGCGGGGTCCGGTCGGGCAGGTGGGGCAGTTCCACCCCCATGACCGAGCGGTACTGGATTTCCAGCGTGTCGTCCACGGACACGGCCTCGGCAATCCGGTCGCAGATGCCCAGGCGAAGGTTGGCCTTCTGAAGGGCGGCATAGGCCTCGGCAAAGACGGTGTCGATCTGGCTCTGAACCTCCTTGGCGGTGTCCATGAGGGCCATCATCTCCCGGATGAGGATGTTGCGCTTACGGTCCATCAGCTCGTAGCCGGTGGCGGCCAGAGTTCGGGAGCGCTTGGCGGACATGAGGTTGCCCTTGGTGGGTAGAATAGCGGCCACGGGGATTCACTTCCTTTCCGGGATCAGCGGCCCAGGCCGGGCAGGCTCTTCCAGGCGTCGGGTACATAGCGCTCCTCCAGCGTCGTCTCGTCCACCCGGTCCAGCTCCTCCCGGGGCAGGAGGGTGAGCAGCTTCCAGCCCAGATCCAGCGTCTCGTTGATGGAGCGGCGCTGGACCATGCTCTGCTGGACGAAGAGCTGTTCAAAGGCCCTGCCGAACTGCAGGTACTGCTTGTCGGTCTCCGAGAGCTCGTCCTCGCCGATGACGCTGGCCAGGCTCCGGGCGTCCTGCACCTTGGAGTAGGAGGCAAAGAGCTGGTTGGACAGAGCCGGGTGGTCGGCCCGGGTAAAGCCCTCGCCGATGCCGTCCTTCATCAGACGGGAGAGGGAGGGCAGGATGGCGATGGGGGGATAAATGCCCTTTTGGTCCATATCCCGGTCCAGCACGATCTGCCCCTCGGTGATGTAACCGGTGAGGTCCGGGATGGGGTGAGTGATGTCGTCGTTGGGCATGGTGAGAATGGGCACCTGGGTCACCGAGCCGGGGCGGCCCCGGATCATGCCCGCCCGCTCGTACAGAGAGGCCAGATCCGAGTACAGGTAGGCGGGAAAGCCCTTCCGGGAGGGAATCTCGCCCTTGGAGGAGGAGAACTCCCGCACCGCCTCACAGTAAGAGGTCATATCGGTGAGGATGACCAGCACGTGATAGCCCTTGTCAAAGGCCAGATATTCCGCCGCCGTGAGCGCGCAGCGGGGGGTAAGGATGCGCTCGATGATGGGGTCGGAGGCCAGATTCACAAACATGACCACCCGCTGGAGGGCGCCCGCCTCCTGAAAGCTGCGCCGGAAGAAATCAGCGGTGTCGTTCTTGACGCCCATGGCGGCAAAGACGATGGCGAAGTCGCCCTCCCCCTCGCCCACCCGGGCCTGCCGGACAATCTGGGCGGCCAGCTCATTGTGCTTCATACCCGAGCCGGAAAAAATGGGCAGCTTCTGTCCGCGGATCAGGGTGGAACAGCCGTCGATGGCCGAGATCCCGGTATAGATACAGCTGCGGGGGTAGTGGCGGGAGACGGGGTTGATGGCCGAGCCGTTGATGTCCCGGCACTCCTCGGGATAGAGCTCCCCGAAGTCGTCGATGGGCCGGCCGGCGCCGTCAAACATGCGCCCCAGCATCTCCTTGGACAGGGGGAGCTTGATGGGCTCGCCGGTGAAATGGGTGCGCACGTTGTCCAGGGCGATGCCCCGGGTGCCCTCAAACACCTGGAGGACCACCCGGTCCCCGTCGATGAGGATGACCCGGCCGTAACGCCGCTGTCCGTTGGCAAGCGTGATCTCGGCGGTCTCGTCATAGGCCACGTCATGGACGCCCCGCAGGGCGACCAGAGAGCCCGAGAGCTCCGAGAGACCAATGTATTCCAGTCTCATAGTGATTCACCTCGATCTGCGCGGGGGCGATTACTGGTTGGCCTCGTCCACCTGGCGCAGGGCTTTGGCCGCGTCGGCGCTGTAGCCGTCGAAGCGGCTCAGGTCGTCGTTGGGCACCTCGTATTTGATCTTGGACAGGGTGTCGAAAATCCCTGTGGCTTTGATCTGGGAGAAGGGGATCGCCCGCTCCAGGAGCTTTTTCGACCCGTCGTAGAGCTCCAGAATTACCTCCATCATGCGGAACTGCTTTTCCAGAGGCACATAGGTGTCGATGATGTTATAGGCGTTCTGCTGGAGAAAGCCCACCCGCACGAGCCGGGCGGTCTCCAGCGTGAGCTTCTGATCCTCGGGGAGCACGTCGGAGCCGATGAGCTTGACGATCTCCATCAGCTGATCCTCCTCCTGAAGGAGGGTGAAGATCCGCTGCCGGTCGGCCATGAATTTGGGGCTCACATGCGCGTCGTACCAGGGCTTCAGGTCGCTGATATACTCCGAATAGGAGGTGAGCCAGTTGATGGAGGGGAAGTGGCGGCTGTAGGCCAGCGAGCGGTCCAGCCCCCAGAAGGTGCGCACATAGCGCTTGGTGTTCTGGGTGACGGGCTCGGAGAAGTCGCCGCCCTGGGGGGAGACGGCGCCGATGACGGTGACGCTGCCCTCCTTGCCCTCCAGGGTTCTGACGTAGCCCGCCCGCTCATAGAACTCGGCCAGACGGGAGGCCAGGTAGGCGGGGAAGCCCTCCTCGGCGGGCATCTCCTCCAGCCGGCCGGAGATCTCCCGCAGAGCCTCGGCCCAGCGGGACGTGGAGTCGGCCATCAGGGCCCCGTGATAGCCCATGTCCCGGTAATACTCCGCGATGGTCATACCGGTGTAGACAGAGGCCTCCCGGGCGGCCACGGGCATATTGGAGGTGTTGGCGATGAGAATGGTGCGGTTCATCAGGGGCTGCTGGCTTTTGGGGTCCAGGAGCTCCGAGAATTCCTCCAGGGCCTGGGTCATCTCGTTGCCGCGCTCGCCGCAGCCCAGGTAGACGATGATATCCGCGTCCGACCACTTGGCCAGCTGGTGCTGAGTCATGGTCTTGCCTGCGCCGAAGGGGCCGGGAATGGCGGCTGCGCCTCCCTTGCCGATGGGAAAGAGGGTGTCGATGATCCGCTGTCCGGTGATGAGCGGCCGGTGAATGGGCAGGCGCTCCGCCATGGGGCGGGGGGTGCGGATGGGCCAGCGCTGGGCCAGCTTGAGGGAGTGGACCGCCCCCGCGGCGTCGGTGAGCTCCACCAGAGTGTCATCCACGCGGTAGGACCCGTCGGGGACAACGCGGGTGACCCGGCCTGAGAGCCCGGCGGGGACCAGGCAGCGGTGGAGAATCAAAGAAGTCTCCGGACACTGGGCGTAGCAGTCGCCGGGCCGGAGGGTATCCCCCGGATGGACCAGGACCTTCGTGTCCCACGTTTTTTCCTGGTCCAGCGTGGGGATGTTCAGACCCCGGGCGAGGAAGGGCCCGCTCTTCTCCGCAATAACCGAGAGGGGGCGGCCGATGCCGTCGAAGATATTGTGCAGCAGACCCGGGCCCAGAGTCAGAGACATGGGGGCGCCCTCGCTGGTGACCGCCTGACCCGGCTTGAGCCCGGCGGTATCCTCATAGACCTGCACGGTGGTGGTCTCATCCTCCACGCCCACCACTTCGCCGATGAGGCCCTCGTCGCCCACATGGACCATGTCCATCATGGCCAGGCCCCGGCCGCCCTTGACGGTGACCACGGGGCCGTTAATGCCGTAAATCGTATACGCTTCCATGGCTCAAGCCTCCTTGCCGGGGATGGGGCCGGATAGATCGTCGCTGAGCGAGAGTCCGGCCACCCGGGCGAAATGTCCGTCCAGACCGGCCATGGCGCTGTCGAAGGACGCGTCGGCCCGCAGGTTTTTGCTGGCGGAGGAGGCGATCAGCCCCCCCAGACGGATGGGACCGGCCTGCACGGTAAAGGGGGCCGGGACGGCGCTGCGCAGCGTGTCCGCCAGGGGGAGGTCCTCCTCCCGCAGGGTGACCACCACGTCCCGGGCCCCCTGAAGGGCGGCCAGAGCTTCCCGCAGCAGCGCGGCCAGCCGCTGGGCATAGGCGGGGGTTTCGGTGAATGCGGCGATGCGGGCGCGGACCTGGGCAAAGACCTCCTGCGCGATCTCCTCCCGCCGGCGGGACAGAGCCCGCTTGTTTTCCATCAGGCGCTGAGAGACCTTTTGTCCCTGCTCGCTGCGGATGCGGGAGACCTCGGCGTGGATGTAGTCGTAGGCCTCCTGAAGCACCTGATCCTCGGCGGCGGAGAGGGCCGCGTCGTGTTTTTGTTTTAAGGCGTCAAGGGTGCGCTGGGTCTCCTCCGTGGCCTCGGCCAGCAGGATGGAGGTGAAGCGCTCCAATTTTTTGGAAAGTTCGGGCATGGTTGACTCCTCCAAGGATAGGGTAGAGGGGCACGGCGTCCCTAGAGCTTCACGCCGATGGCCTCCTGAATGTAGCGTGTGATGGAGTCGCTGGCGCGGCCCACGCTGTGGCGGTCGGGGATCTCAAGGACCAGGGGCCGGTGGGCCGAGAGCTTCATGGGGGCGATGAGATCCGCGCAGACCTGAGCCAGGTGCTCGGTGATGAGGAGCACGCCGATCTCCGGGTCGGCGGCGGCCGACTCAATGGCCTGCCGGGCCGCCTCGGCCTCCCGTACCACCTTGCCCTCGATGCCGGCCAGGCGGAGCCCCACCTGAGTGTCCGTGCTGTCGGTGATGACAAAGTATTTCATAATAAGCCTCGCAGAGGTTCCGCCGCAGGCGGAAAGAAAATCAAAATCTGTGCGGAGCAGGACATGTGCCTGCGCAGCACGTTTTCCGGAGAATTCACTTCTCCAGAAAACACCACGACCCGCGCCGCGGGGCGCGAAACCGGGGGTATCGGGCCAAGTCGCCGGCTGTGCCGGCACGCAGGCCCGTATCTAAGGGGCATTGGATGCCCCCTAGAAGAGTTAGGCGAAGAGCAGCAGCAGGGCCACGATCAGGCCGTACAGGGCCACGCCTTCGGCCAGACCAACAAAGATCAGGGCTTTGCCGAAGGCCTTGTCGTTCTCGGAGATGGCGCCCAGCGCGGAGGAGGCGGAGGCGGCCACGGCGATGCCGCCGCCGATGCCCGAGAGGCCCACGGCCAGTGCGGCGCCCACATACTTGAGGCCCTCAGCCAGACCGGAGGAGGCGGCGGCCGCCACAGACTCTGCGGCGGAGGCGCTGCCGCCGATGCCCAGCACCGTGGCCAACGTCAGGCAGGCGAAGAACGAGGCGATGTTGGCGCCCAGAGCCCGGCGGGCCTTCCGGCCGGTGTAGCGGCGGATTCCGGCGAGAAAGAGGGGGGAGAACATGGCGAAGCTGGCAAAAAGTACGGCGAGGAATTTCATGATAATGACCTCCATAGATTGGAAATGGCGGGCGCGGTCTGCGCCCTGGAATCAAAGACGGGTTAATTGCCGGTGCGGGCGGTGTAGTCGATCTTGACGGGGGTATAGGGAATGCCGCCGTCGTCATAGAAGCGGCCGAAGAGCTCGTAGAACTCCAGACGGAGCACCTGAATGCCCACTAGCAGACCCTCAAAGCCCATGACGAAGAGGTTGCCCAGCACGATGACCACCAGATTGCCCGACCCGGCCAGCATCTGCACCACCATCATCAGACCCACATGAGTGATGGCGTAGGCGCCCACACGCATGAAGGAGAGGGTGTTGGTCAGATAGGAGAGCAGGGTCTCAAAGAGCTCGAAGAACCCGGTGCCCAGCACCTCGGAGAGCTTGACCTCCTTCCAGGCGGGATCGCGGCTCACCAGCAGGGAGAGGGGTTCCCGCAGCAGGATGCACACCAGGGGCAGCACGAGCACGGGGAGCACGTAGGCGGGAACGAAGAGGTTCACGCCCAAGACCAGGGTGGAAAGCGCCGCGATGATGAGCCCCGCGTAAAAGACCAGTCCGGCCAGGCCGTTGGGCCCGAAGAAGATCTTCTGATAATCCCGCTGGCGGATGCCGTTGATCATATTCAGGACCATCACGAAGCAGAGCATTCCGATGCCCAAGGCCACGGAAAGGAGCAGAAGCACCAGCACGTTGCTGGAGCCGGGGAGAAGCCGGCTCTCTTCCATGATCTTAAAGCCGGGCAGGATGTCCTCAAATCCAAACACGCTGCCGTACACGCACCCGAACAGGGCGCCCGACAGGCCGCAGCAGGCGATGATATTGCCCAGCCACATCTTTTTCCACCGGGCCAGAACCAGACCGATGAGAGCGAGACCGAGCCCCTGGCCCAGATCGCCGAACATAATGCCGAAGAACAGGCAGTAGGTCACCGCCATAAAGACCGACGGGTCCAGCTCCCGGTAGTTGGGCAGGCCGTACATCTCCAAAAAAGGCCGGAAGATGCGGCCGAAGAAGGAGGTGCGCAGTTTGGTGGGCGGCGCGACGCCCGGGAGCTCCCGGGGATGGTCGGCCACGCAGGAGCAGGCGGGAAAGGCGTCCAGCCGGGCCGTGAAATCCGCCAGAGCCTCCTCCGGGACCCAGCCCATCAGATAGAACGTCTCCTGAGAGCGGGCGGCATACTGGCGCAGGTTGTACCGCTCGTTGTGGTAGCGCAGCCAGGAGTAGACGGCCAGCAGACGGGGCGTCTCCCGGACGGCAAACGCACGCTCCTCCTGATCCAGGGCGGCGAGCTTCTCCCGGGCTTTGGCGGCGAGCTTCTCCAGATCGCCGATGGCCTCCTCCGGCGTACCGCGGACAGCCGGGTCCAGATGAATGCGCACGAAGTGGAGGGAGTTGAAAAGAGAGTCCACCTGCTCGCAGGCGGCCTTTGTGGTAAGGTAGATGCCATAAACCGTGCGGGTATCCAGGTTGGTGGGGACAAAGAAGAGGTCGGCGTTGCTGTTCAGGGTGGACTGGAAGCTGTCGTAGGTATCCCGGGGCAGATAGCCGTACCGGAAACAGGCGTACTTCATATCCTGGAGGTACTCCAGAT
The DNA here is from genome assembly GCA_019118925.1 of Candidatus Flavonifractor intestinipullorum. Classification (GTDB taxonomy): domain Bacteria; phylum Bacillota; class Clostridia; order Oscillospirales; family Oscillospiraceae; genus Pseudoflavonifractor_A; species Pseudoflavonifractor_A intestinipullorum. The sequence goes on from DWYC01000051.1 coordinate 25,016, forward strand.
GGGTGGACAGGCCCTGCAAGTGAGAGAGTTCCCGGGCCACGCTCTGGTCCTCGTTGAGCAGGCGGCGCTGCTGATTCCGGCGCTCCTCCAGATCCTTCAATCGCTGGGCCAGAGTGTCGAAATAGCCGGGCAGGGCCTCCGGATCTTCCTCCTGGAAGGGGGCGTAGGCCGGCTCCACCTTCATCTGGTCCATGATCTCCTGCGCGCGGCGGAGAAGGGGGGTATAGGGGTTGGAGAGCGGGAAAGGACGCAGGCCCTGAATTCCCTCCATCAATTGAACGGCGTGCTCCGGCTGGAATTCCTGATCCAGAATGCAGGCCGAAACCACGTCGTCAAACTGCTCCAGGGGCCCGGCGATGGTGAGTAGCTTCATGGCGACAACAGACATAGCGTCAGCTCCTTTCGATGGAAAGTCGGCCCGTTATGCTCCGATGAGCCGGGCCATGGAAAGATCGCAGGGGACGCCGTACTTGACCGCCTCCACCACGCCCACCAGGGTTTGGAGCTCCAGCTCCTTTAAATTGAGATAGGCCACGGCGGAGCAGACGGAGGGGGGACCGCCGGTCAGCAGGCGGCGGTTGAAGGCATAAAACGCCCGGGAATAGTAGTCTTCCAGCTGAGAGACATCCGCTTTGGCGAACGCCTTGGCATAAGGGGTGTCGCTGAGAAGAGAAAGGACGGCGGCCATATCGGGCGCGGCGCACAGCGCCTGAATTTTCTCCGGACGCAGACGGTAGTTGAAGGGAAAGAGGAGCGGAAGGTAGTCCCGCACCTGGGGGAAAAAGGCCTTTAAGCGCAGAATATGCATCAGGTTCATCAGATCGATCTGCTCTCCATAGGAGCGCAGGAGCACCCGCTCCGTCTCACCGGTATAATTGCGGTGGATCACCCGGTACATATGGGAAAAATAGACCGAGTGGAGCAGTACCTCCGTCCTGGTGTAGTCGGGCAGACCGCCTTCCGCCGGGCGCAGGCGGCGCAGCGCGGGGGCGAAGATGGTCTTGTCCGCTGCGGCGATGAGGCCGTCCAGATCGGTACAGGCATACAGCGCTTTCCAGTTCAAAGAGCCCAGTCCGGTACTTGGAGGGGCCGGGAACGGCCGGCCGCTTTGCAGCTGGCGCAGGGCAAAGAGAATGATCCGCTGTTCATGGAGCAGCACGGGAAATTCCATCAGGGCACGGTCCCGGCGGGGCAGATAGTGGCACAGGCTCAGGTAGTCGGCCCGGAACTGCTGCCACAACGCCCGCTCCAGCTCGATGCGGCCGATATAGCTCCCGGGAGGGAGCCGCCGGGCCGCCGCCGCCCAGGCCGGGCAGCCCCGCAGGTACTCGGCCACCTCCTCCGGCGCATGCAGGGCGGCCATACGGGTATAGTCGGCCAGACGCAGGCGCTTTCCATACAGGGCCTTGGCCTTGGTGGTCAGGGCGCCGTAATTCATCAGACCCTGGATCATGGCTTCTGTCCCACCACCTGGGCAAAGAGGGTGTCCACCCACTCCTGCGCGTGGTTCTGATAGGCCTGCTCCAGGGCGTTCAGACTCTGGGTGCGGCGGTCGTCCAGTGCGGCGATGGCCTCCTGGGCCTGTGCGGCCTCGGTCTGCGCCACGATTTCGACCCGCTGCTTGGCCCGGGCGAGGTAGCTCTCCCGCATTTGGGCCGTCTCTTTGGCCAGATCGGCCTCCAGACCGGCCTCGCGCTCCTGGGCCTCCTGAGCCAGGTGGCAGGCGTTTTGCTCGGCGGCCACAATTTGGTTGATCAGTTCCACATATTCCATAACATAATTCCTCCGCGGCCGCAGGAGCGGCCGGAACTTCCTGGGATGTACAGGGCAATCATAGCACCGGCGTTGAAAAAATTCCAGAGAAAAATACACGAAAATCCACAAAGCATGCTGGAGCACTTTGAGCAAGATTGTGCATCCTGGTAGAGTTTCCAGACAGACTATTGTCAGGGGCGGGGATGAGGGAGTATAATAAATCCATTCATAAACTGGCGGGTCAAGGCCCTTTTCGCGGAGAGAACGCTCCGGAAACAGGCCGGCCAAAATCACCCGGTTGCGGGAAAAAGGAGGAACGCTGCATGAAAAAGCTGCTTCAGCTCCTGGAGGAGGACTGCACGCTCACCCATGAGCAGCTGGCCGCTATGACGGGCATGACGGTGGAAGAGGTCAAGGCGGACATCAAGAAGTTTGAGGACGACAAGGTCATCCTGGGGTATAAGGCCATCGTAGACTGGGACCAGACCGACCGGGAGAGCGTCACCGCCCTCATCGAGGTCAATATTATTCCCCAGCGCAACGAGGGCTTTGACCGGGTGGCCGAGCGCATCTACCAGTATGACGAGGTGGAGAGCGTGTATCTGATGTCGGGCTCCTATGACCTGACGGTCATCATCTCGGGCCGCACGCTGAAAGAGGTGGCCCAGTTTGTGGGCCAGCGCCTGGCTCCGCTGGAGGGCGTCACGGGTACGGCCACCCACTTCATCCTGAAGAAGTACAAAGAAAAGCACCTGATCTTCAAAAAACATGAGGAGCAGGAGAGGGAGCTGATTTTCTCATGAACTATGATTCCATTTTGTCCGAGCGCATCAAGGACGTCAAACCGTCGGGAATCCGCCGGTTCTTTGACATCCTGGAGGAGATGAAGGACGCAATCTCTCTGGGAATCGGCGAGCCTGACTTTGTCACGCCCTGGCACATCCGGGACGCGGGCATCTACTCCCTGGAAAAGGGATTTACGAAGTACACCTCCAACGCCGGCATGTCCGAGCTGCGCCGGGAGATTGCGGCCTACCTGAACCGCCGCTTCCACCTCCAGTACGACTTTGCCCATGAGATCATTGTCACCGTGGGCGGCAGCGAGGCCATCGACCTGTCCCTGCGCTGCATGGTCAATCCGGGGGATGAGGTCATCATTCCCGTCCCCTCCTTTGTCTGCTACGGGCCGCTGACCTCCATGGCCGGCGGCACCCCCGTCTATGTGGAGACCAAGGCGGAGAATGAATTCCGCCTCACCGCCGAGGAGCTGCGCGCGGCCATCACCCCCCGGACCAAGGTGCTGGTGCTGCCCTTCCCCAACAACCCCACCGGCGGCATCATGGAGCGCAAGGACCTGGAGGCCGTGGCCGAGGTGCTGCGGGACACCAATATCATGGTCCTCTCCGACGAGATCTATGCCGAGCTCACCTATGGACAGCATCACGTCTCCCCGGCCAACCTGCCCGAGCTGAAGGACCGGACCATCGTGGTCAACGGCTTCTCCAAGAGCCACGCCATGACCGGCTGGCGCATGGGCTATGTCTGCGGGCCGGCCCCCATCATCCAGCAGATCCTCAAGCTCCACCAGTTCGGCATCATGTCCGCCCCCACCATGAGCCAGTACGCCGCCATCGAGGCCATGCGCAACGGCGACGGGGACATCGAGAAGATGCGGGACGAGTATGACGGCCGCCGCCGCTATCTGGTGGAGGGCCTGCGGCGCATCGGTCTGCCCTGCTTCGAGCCCAAGGGCGCCTTCTATGTGTTCCCCGATATCCGGCCCAGCGGCCTGAGCTCCGACGAGTTCTGCGAGCGCTTCCTCATGGAGGAGAAGGTGGCCGTCATCTCCGGCTCGGCCTTCGGCCCGGGGGGCGAGGGCTTTGTGCGCTGCTGCTACGCCACGGGCATGAGGGACATTGCCGAGGCCCTGACCCGCATGGACAATTTCCTGACCAATCTGCGCAAGAAGCAGGCCCGAGAGCAGGAATAATGCTCCGGAACACAGAGGAGGTGGCGGCGGATGTACGCCGATTTTAGCGACCTGGTCTTTTCGCCCGCAGAGATTCTTCTGCCCCAGAACTGCGATCTGAGCAAGTGGTCGGTGGTGGCCTGCGACCAGTACACATCCCAGCCGGAGTACTGGCAGCGGGTGGCCCAGACGGTGGGGAGCGCCCCCTCCAGTCTGCGCCTGATTCTGCCGGAGAGCTGCCTGGACGGGCCGAATGTGGATACGGATATCATGGATGTGAACAACACCATGGCCCGCTACCTGATGGACAACCGCTTTCGGACCCTCCACGACACCATGATCTATGTGGAGCGCCGTCTGAGCAACGGACGGGTGCGCCATGGCCTGGTGGGCAAGGTGGATTTGGAACAGTACGACTACGAACCGGGCTCCAACGCGCTGGTGCGGGCCACGGAGGGCACGGTGCTCTCCCGCATTCCGCCCCGGGTGGCGGTGCGGAAGAACGCCCCTCTGGAGCTGCCCCACGCCATGCTCCTGATGGACGACCCGGAGGACAGTCTCATGACCTATCTCTCGGGCTGCACCGGGGAGATGGAGCAGGTCTATGATTTCGAGCTGATGGAGCAGGGGGGACATATCACCGGCTGGGCGCTCTCAGAGGACGAGCTGGCCACCGTGGCCGGCCTGCTGCGGAAGATCACCTATCCGGGTACCTTCCGCCGGCGCTACGGGGACCGGGGCGGCTCCATTGCCCTGGCGGTGGGGGACGGCAACCACTCCCTGGCCACCGCGAAGGAGTGCTATGAACGCCAGAAACGCTTTACGCCCCCCGAGCAGTGGGCGGCGCTCCCCGCCCGGTACGCCCTGGTGGAGCTGACCAACCTCCACGACGGGAGTCTGGTGTTCGAGGCGGTGCACCGGGTGCTCTTCGACGTGGACCCGGCCGAACTGCTCTCCGCCCTGGTGGCGGCCTTCCCGGGGGCCTACTACGGCCAGGGAGAGGGGTGCAGCCTGCGCTACATCCACGCCAATGGGGAGGGCTGCGTCACCATCCCCCATCCCCCCGCCAGCCTGGAGGTGGCCGTCCTCCAGCCCTTCCTGGACGACTATCTCCAGCGCCGGGGCGGGCGCATCGACTATATCCACGGGGAGGATGTGGCCGCCGGCCTGGGCCGCCAGAAGGGCAATCTCGCCTTCCTGCTGCCCGCGCTGAAAAAGGAACAGCTTTTCCCCGCCATTGTGCAGGACGGGGCTCTGCCGCGCAAGACCTTCTCCATGGGAGAGGCCAACGACAAGCGCTTCTATCTGGAGGCGCGGCGTATCCGCTGAGGAGGTGGGGGCATGGCGGCGATGACCGAGCTGGCCCACGCCAAACTGAACCTGACGCTGGATGTATTGGGCAGGCGGGAGGACGGCTATCACGAGCTGCGCATGGTGATGCAGTCGGTGGCCCTATCCGATCTGGTGACCATCCGCACCGGGGAGGAGGAGGGCATCCGGGTGCGCTCCAATCTGGAATTTCTGCCCGCCGGACCGGAAAACCTGGCCGCCAAGGCGGCCGTCCGCCTGTGCGAGGCGGTGGGGGCGGACTGGAACGGTCTGGAGATTGCCCTGGACAAGCACATCCCGGTGTGCGCCGGTATGGCCGGAGGGAGCAGCGACGCCGCGGCGGTGCTCCGCGCGCTGAACGAGGGCCTCTCCCTGGGCCTGAGCCGGGAGGCTCTGGCCCGCGTCGGGGAGAAGGTGGGCTCCGATGTGCCCTACTGCGTCATGGGGGGCACCATGCTGGCCGAGGGCCGCGGGGAGCGGCTCCGGGCGCTGCCGGCGCTGCCGCTGTGCCATGCGGTGGTGTGCAAGCCCTCCTTCTCCATCTCCACGCCCGAGCTCTTCCGCCGCATCGACGGGGTGCGCATCCTCCACCGGCCCGACACCCGGGGGATGCTCCGGGCCCTGGAGGCGGGAGATCTGGCCGGGGTAGCCCGGCGGATGTACAATGTCTTTGAAGACGTGCTCCCCCGCCCCCAGGCCGCGGCGGTGGACGGTATCCGGCAGACGCTGATCGCCCACGGGGCCTTGGGGGCCTGTATGAGCGGAACGGGCCCCACGGTGTTCGGCCTTTTTGACGCGCTGCCCGCGGCGCTGTCCGCCCGGGACGCCCTGCGTGCCGCCTATGCCGAGACGTACATCACCGTTACCCTCTGATGGATGGTGTGATAAAAAAGGGAGGCGGAGAACATGAAGATTATTCTTCTGGATGTAGACGGAACTCTGGTGGACTATGAGGGGCGGCTGCCCGATTCCGCCGTGCGGGCGGTGCGCTCGGCCCGAAAGGCGGGCCACCGGGTCTATATCTGCACCGGACGGAGCAGGGCCGAGGTCTATCCCAATCTGTGGGAGATCGGTTTGGACGGCATGATCGGCGGCAACGGCAGCTATGTGGAGGACCACGGCCATGTGGTCATGCACCAGCTCATCACCCCGGAGCAGTGCCGGCGCGCGGTGGAATGGCTCCAGGCGCGAGACCTGGATTTCTATCTGGAGAGCAACAACGGCCTGTTCGGCAGCCCGCGGTTTGCCGACCGGGGCAACCGGGCCGTCGAGGAGTATGCCCGCCGGGGCGGCAAGGAGCCTATGACCGTCCGGGAGGTATTCCCCACCATGACGTTTGAGGGGCCCTTTTTCCGGGACGACGTAAACAAGATCAGCTTTGTTCTGAGCCGCTATCAGGATTATCTGGACGCGGCGGAGGCGTTCCCCGACCTGGAGGCCGGGACCTGGGGCGGAAAGGGCGAGACGGCCCTGTTCGGCGATCTGGGGGTGAAGGGGATTACCAAAGCCAACGCCGTCCAGCATCTGCTGGACTACCTGGGGGCCGACCGGGCGGATACCGTGGCCTTCGGGGACGCCAAGGTGGACATCCCCATGCTGGAATTCTGTCAGGTCGGGGTGGCCATGGGCAGCGGCGGAGCAGAGATCAAGGCCATGGCCGACTATGTGACCGGCGATGTGGAGCGGGACGGCCTGTATCAGGGCTTCGCCCATCTGGGCCTGCTCGGGCCGGAAGATGAAAGAGAAGCGCTCCGAGAACCGGAGAGATAAGGACACCCCGCGGCGGGCTCGGCCCGCCGCGGGGTGTTTTTGCGTGTTCAATTGAGGCGCCATACGCCCAGATTCAAATAGCCCGCGAAGGCCACCCAGAGAAGATAGGGAACCTGCATCCAGGCGGCAGGCCGGTCCACCGCGCGGAAGGAGAGGGTCATCCACAGGATCAGAGCCCACAAAACCGCCAGCCAGAGCAGGGCGAAGCCAAAGCACTGAACATGGAAAAACCAGATGCTCCAGCCGAAGTTGAAGGCCAGCTGAATCCAGAAGAGGACAAGGCTCCGCGTCCGGGCGGGGGAGGCCGGGGCCAGGAAAATTCGGGCGGCTCCGATTCCCATCAAGGCGAACAGGAGGACCCAGACGGCGGGAAACACCGCCCGGGGCGGAGAGAGCGGAGGCTGAACGACGCTCTGGGCGTAGCGCTGGACGCCGTCCCGGGTCAGCCATCCGGACAGCGCGCCCACCGCCTCGGAGAGCGCGATCCAGACGGCGTAAGTTTTCCAATGCGGTCTCATCGAGCGATCACCCCGCCCTAGGATATGGAGCGGGGGGCGCGGTTATGCATGGGAGCGGTTACAGCCGCAGGCCCCGGTAACGGTTGAAGCAGGCGAAGATCTCCTGCCGCCGGGGCCGGGCCAGGAGAGGAACGGCCTCCCGCCTCCCGCACAGGGAGGCCAGCCCCGCCCGGTCGATCCGGGCCTCCAGGGCGTCCACCACCTGGCGCACCGTCCGGCGGCCGTCCAGCAGCTCCCGCTGGGCCAGGAGCATGCAGTACCCCAGGGCGGCCGCCTGCTCACTGTCGCACAGCTGCTCCACATACCGCAGGTCGATGACCTCCCGGTTCAGGGACACGCCGTCCCGGCCCAGGGTTTTGAGCTTGACCCGGTCGCTCTGAAATTCCGGGGACGCCTTGGGGCGCCGGTCGAAATCGGGGCCGGCTTCCGGCGCCGGGGGCTGGGGCTCCAGCGGGAACGCGGCGGCTTCCTCCTTGGCCCGGACGGTGATGTCCCGGGGGACGTACCGGTCCATCTGGATGATGTGGTCGGCAATGTGGAAGTAGGCCCCCGAACTCCCCGCCACAAGAATCGTGGAGACGCCCCAGCGCGCATAAAGGGCCTGAATCCGCTCGAGAAAGGGGGTGATAGGCTCCATATCCCGGTGAATCACCCGCTGCATCAGGGCGTCCCGGACCATGAAATTGGTGGCGCTGGTATCCTCATCCATGAGAAGCAGGGTGCTCCCCGCCTCCATGCTCTCCACCACGCCCGCCGCCTGGGAGGTGCTGCCGCTGGCGTCCTCGGTGGTGAAGTGGACGGTATCCTTGCCGCTGGGCAGGTCGTGGATGAACAGAGAGATGTCGGTGCGCCGGATGCTCCGGCCGTCCTCGGCGCGGATTTTCACGGCGGTGTTGTCGGTGATGACATACTCCCGGCCGTCCCCGGCGACGTGGTTGTAGACCCCCAGCTCCAGGGCTTTAAGCAGGGTGGACTTGCCGTGGTAGCCGCCCCCCACGATGAGGGTGATTCCCCTGGGGAGGCCCATGCCGGTGATCCGGCCCCGGTGGGGCAGCTCCAGCGTGACCGAGCGCTCGGGGGGCGACCGGAAGGGCACCGCATCCCACATGGGTTTGGACGAAACGCCCGACTCCCGGGGCAGGATGCTCCCGTCCGCCACAAAGGCGCACAAACCCAACTTGGGGAGCCATTCCCGGATGGCGTGCTGATCTTCCGCCAGGTCGGCCACGGCCTGGAGCCGGCGGGCGTCCAGATTGGGATAAAACAGAGCGGACTTGACGCACTGGGGCAGGAATTCGAAGAGAATTTTCTCCAGCTCCCGGGCGTTGATGGTCCGGCCGTTGGCGGGAAAGCCCACCTCCAGGCGCAGCAGGACCGCGCCGCTCTCCGGGTCCAGGCGGCAGGCGGTGCGCTCCAATATTTCCGGGCCGCAGCGGCTGACCGAAATGAGCCCGCTCTGCCCCGAGCCTTTGGCCTGGAACGAGAATTGGGCCGCCTGCCGCCCGAACTGGCGGGTCAGCTCGTCCTGGAGGGCGATGCGCTGGACGGGCAGGCGGTAGAGCGCGGGGGGAAAGGCCGCCGCCGCTCCATCCACGTGGATGCTCAGCTTGGAGGGGGCGGCGAAGGGGTCCCCTTGGACGTGATCGATGGACAGCACGTAGCCCGGAAACCGATAGGCCCCTCTGGTCTCCTTATAGGCGGGGTAGCCCTTCCGGTCGATACGGGCGAGTAAACGGTTCAGATCGTCGGATGTCTGCATACGATGTTCCTCCAGCGCGGCACAGATTGGCAAGATTCCGTGCCGAACCATTCCTGCGGCACGGGTTATCTTGACAATAGACCATTTGCAGGCGCTTGTCAAACCGTTTTTGCGCGGCCGGGGCGCCGCGGTTTCCATCTGGTGACTAGGTCACCTATTTGTGCGTACTTTACGTCCGGGCCGGAGGCGGTTACAATAACAGTAGAAGCAAACAGGAAAGGAAGTGCCCAGCCATGACACAGGAAGAGCGGCGCGTGTACCTGATTCGGGCTCTGCTGGAAGAAAGCGGAACACAGGCCGGCGCCATCCCTGCACAGGAGCAGGCCCAGCGCGACCTTCTGCGCACTCTGATGAATGTACGGCCGCCCAGGCCGATCCGCCGGGAGGTTTTGGAGATTCAGGACGCATACCTTCAGACGGAGCGGGACCGGCGCGGCGTGGTGAACAGCGACGAACTGCCCGCCGTCCCGGGGCATCCCAATATCGTCCTCTGGCAGGGCGATATCACGACGCTGAAGGCGGATGCGATTGTAAACGCCGCCAACGGCGCGCTGCTGGGGTGTTTTCACCCGCTCCACAACTGCATTGACAACCTGATCCACTCCCGAAGCGGAATGCAGCTGCGCCTTTTGTGCAGCGAGATCATGGCAAAACAGGGGCGGGAGGAGCCGGCGGGGAGGGCGAAACTTACGCCTGCCTTCAATCTGCCGGGCCGATACATTCTCCATACAGTGGGGCCGGTGGTCTGCAGGGCGGTCGGCGCGTATGAGCGCGAAACGCTGGCCTCCTGCTACCGCTCCTGCCTGGAGCTGGCGGTGGAAAACGGCTGCCGGAGCGTGGCCTTCTGCTGCATCTCCACCGGGGAATTCCATTTTCCCAACGAAGCGGCCGCCAATATCGCGGTCCGGACCGTAATGTCCTGTCTGAACGCGCAGAAGGGGGACCTGCGGGTGATCTTCAATGTGTTCAAGGATGTGGATCTGCGCATTTATCAGCATCTCCTGGGGGTCTCCGAATGAGAACGACAATACAGCAAACGCAGCGGGGCCTCGCCCGCTTTCGCGAGGCGCTCTCCCGGGCGGAGACGGTCCTGATCGGCGCGGGGGCGGGCCTCTCCACCGCGGCGGGGTTTGTCTACGACGGCGCGCGGTTCCGCCGCTACTTTGCGGACTTTGAAGAAAAATACGGGTTCCACGACATGTATTCCGGCGGATTTTACCCCTTTCCCACGCCGGAGGAGCGCTGGGCATACTGGAGCCGGTATATTTATATCAACCGCTATATGGACGCGCCCAAACCGGTTTACAGGGCGCTTTTGGATCTGGTGAAGGATAGGGACTACTTTGTCCTCACCACCAATGTGGACCACTGCTTTCAAAAGGCGGGCTTTGACAAGAAGCGGCTGTTTTACACCCAGGGGGATTATGGCCTGTGGCAATGCTCCAGGCCCTGCCACAACAAGACCTATGACAACGAGGCGGCCGTCCGGCAGATGGTGAAAGAACAGCGCGGGATGCGTATCCCCACAGAGCGGATTCCCCGCTGCCCGGTGTGCGGCGCGCCCATGAGCATGAACCTGCGGGCGGACGATACCTTTGTTCAGGACGAAGGCTGGTACCGCGCCGCAGAGCGGTATGGGGAGTTTGTGCGCCGGCATGAAAATACGGCGGTTCTCTATCTGGAACTGGGAGTTGGAATGAATACGCCGGGTATTATTAAGTATCCTTTTTGGCAGCAGGTATTCAAACATCCCCGGGCAGGATACATCTGCGTCAACCGGGGACAGGCGTATGCGCCGCGCGAAATTGCAGATCGGAGCCTCTGCCTCGATATGGATGCAGCACGGCTGCTGCTGGCCGGCGAGGCTTCTCTGACCGGCTGACAAAACGGGGGGACGGAGCCTCCGGCCGCCGCCTGCTTTCCGCATGGAATAGCCGGCTCATAACGCATAACATAAAATACCGGAAAAACAAACCGGCGCCGCGGAATTTCACTCCGCGGCGCCGGTTCAGATCAGTTTTCATAATAAGCGCGGTCCAACAATGGCTTGGCGGTTTCAAAATCTTCGCTGCTTTTGATGATCACCCGAAGGTCACCCGTACCCCAATGTCCCTTTCCCCGGACATCCTCTATTTTCCCCGGCTGAAGGTCTACCGTATCGGGGTTCAGACGAAGGTGCATTAAAATATAGCTCTGATATACTTCTACACAGGCGATGTTCTTCACCTTTTTAAACGCAACATAGAGCTTAAGCTGATTTTCCGCAATATCGTCGCCCAGAGAGAGAATATAGTCATGGATCGAGAAGTACAGGTTTTGAAAAAGACTGCTGGTCTCCTCCAGACGCTGGCGGAACGATTTGTCCCCCTTGGATTTCTTGACCGGGACGGGAGACTCTTCCAGGGAGGGCTGCACCTGCGGGGTGTTCAAAAATTCGAACGCGAGGAACTCCTCTCCGTACTTTCGATATTTCACCAGCTTGATGTTCCGCTGCATCTGGTTGACCGCGTGCTCATCAAATTTTGTAAAATCGCTGGCGATGCAGATCACACAGGGCATACTCCAGTCGATCTGCTCCGCTTTTTCCAGACCCAGTTCCTCCATCACCAGCAGTTTGAAATCGGCCTTGTGATCCAACAGCCAATCGAGATAGAACAACCCCTGATTGATCACGTTCTCATTCATGCTCCGTTTATACTCAAAGATAACCGGGCAGTTGTTCTCATCGATTCCGATGCTGTCCATTCGGCCGTTGGTAATTTTGTACTCGGATTTTAGGAAAGTTACCCCGAAAAAGGTCGTCATATTTTGCTCAAGGAGCGTCTGTAACTCCCGCTCCAGCGCCACTTGGGAGGACGGCAACTCTGCTACGCCGTGTTTGAGTGAGAACAATTTAAAGTCGGCCATGGCAACCCCTCCCGGATGGTTTCTTTTGTGAAAAAGGCTCCAGAAGCACTTGCTTCTGGAGCCTTTGGCGCAGCGGGTGGGATTCGAACCCACGTGCGGTTGCCCGCAAACTGATTTCGAGTCAGCCCCGTTATGACCACTTCGATACCGCTGCACAGATGAAGTTGACGGCTCAGAACGAGCTTATTCAGTTTACCTCATTTTTGGAGCGTTGTCAATATTGCGCGGCGAGGAAAAATGGGCTATAATCAAGCTACTGTAATCACCCCGCGCCGGCGGGGAGAAGTGAGGAACGGCATGAAGGAACTAAAACAGCGCATCCTGCAAGAGGCCCTGGTGGGGGAGGGGGATATCATCCATGTGGATATGTTCCTCAACCACTGTATGGACATGGAGCTGATGGAGCACATGGGCGCCGAACTGGCCCGCCGTTTTCGGGGAGAAAAGGTCACCAAGGTGCTCACGGTGGAGAGCTCCGGCATCGCGCTGGCCTGCTTTACAGGGCGGGCGCTGAAAGTGCCGGTCATCTACGCCAAAAAATTTCAGACCGGCTACATAGACCCCGACGTCTATTCCGCCGAGACCCACTCCTTTTCCATGGAGAAGTCCTATACCATCCGGGTATCGAAAAAATATCTGGGGGAGGAGGACCGGGTGCTGCTGGTGGACGATATTCTGGCCAACGGCCAGTCGGCGCTGGCCATGCTGGAGCTGGTGTCCAAAGCGGGCGGTGAGACGGTGGGCATGGGCGTGGCCATCGAGAAGCGCATGCGGGAGGGCGGCGGCGTCCTGCGCCGCATGGGCGTCCGGGTGGAGGCCCTGGCCACGGTGGAGCGCATTGAGGGCGGGCGGATTCTTTTGGCCGCCGACTAAGGAGGGAGAACAACATGCGGGAGGTAGACGTGAGCGCCGTTACCGGCGCGGTGCGGGAGCTGTGTATCCTGGCCAACTGTACTCTGCCGGAGGATGTGCGCCGGCGCATTCAGGACTGCCGGGCGGCGGAGGACTGGCCGGTGGCCCGGGATGTACTGGACCAGATTGTGGAAAATTATGAGATTGCCGGGGCGGAGGGCGTGCCCATCTGCCAGGATACGGGGATGGCCTGCGTCTTTCTGGAGGTGGGCCAGGAGGTCCACTTCACCGGCGGCGGCCTTTATGAGGCCGTCCACGAGGGCGTGCGCCGGGGCTACCGGGACGGCTACCTGCGCAAGTCGGTGGTGGGCGACCCGCTGGAGCGGAAAAACACCGGGGACAACACCCCCGCCATGATCTACTGCGACCTGGTTCCCGGCGACCGGGTGAAGATCACGGTGGCGCCCAAAGGGTTCGGCAGCGAAAACATGAGCCAGATTAAGATGCTCAAGCCCTCCGACGGGCTGGAGGGGGTCAAGCGCTTTGTGCTCCAGGTGGTGGAGGACGCGGGTCCCAACCCCTGCCCTCCCATTGTGGTGGGGGTGGGCCTGGGCGGCACCTTTGACAAAGCCGCCCTGCTGGCCAAGAAGGCGCTGATGCGCCCCCTGGACGAGCCCCATCCCAATCCCTTCTACCGGGAGCTGGAGGAAGAGCTGCTGGAGGAGATCAACCGGAAGGGGATCGGCCCCCAGGGCTTCGGCGGCCGGACCACCGCATTGAGCGTGAACATCGAAGTCATGCCCACCCACATCGCCGGGCTGCCCTGCGCGGTGAACATCAACTGTCACGTAACCCGCCACCAGACGGCGGAGCTCTAAAAAGGAGGCGCGCCATGGCACGCAGATTGACTACCCCCCTCACCCGGGAGAAGCTCCGGGACCTGCGCTGCGGGGAGAGCGTCACGATTACCGGAACCATCTACACCGCCCGGGACGCCGCCCACAAGCGCCTGGTGGAGCTGGCCAGAGCGGGCAAACCCCTGCCTTTTGACATTCGGGACGCCACTATCTACTATGTGGGTCCCACGCCGGCCCGCCCGGGAACGTCCATCGGCTCGGCCGGTCCCACCACCAGCTACCGCATGGACGCCTATTCCCCCACGCTCATCGCCCTGGGGGAGACCGGCATGATCGGCAAGGGCAAGCGCGGGCCCGAGGTGGTGGAGGCCATGAAACAGCACGGCGCGGTCTATTTCGGGGCCATCGGCGGGGCGGGGGCCCTCCTGGCCCGGTGCGTCAAAAAGGCCGAGATTGTGGCTTATGAGGATCTGGGGGCGGAGGCCGTCCGCCGTCTGGAGGTGGAGGAACTGCCCGTGGTGGTGGTCATCGACAGCCAGGGCCGCAGCCTCTACGAGACCGGCCGGCGGGACTATCTGGAACACCGCCGGGAGGAGCCCTAAAAAAATTCTCGGATTTTTAAAAATTTCTCTTGCAATCTTCGCCCGGAGGATGTATAATAACCTTCGTTGCAGCGGTGATGCTTGCTGCTGCGGTCGACAGGAATGATCCGGGTGTAGCGAAGTTTGGTATCGCGCGTGGTTTGGGACCACGAGACCGCAGGTTCAAGTCCTGTCACCCGGACCATATGCGCGAGTGGTGGAATTGGCAGACTCGCTAGATTCAGGTTCTAGTGTGCATTACGCACGTGCGGGTTCAAGTCCCGCCTCGCGCACCATAAGAAAAGGCAACTGCGTAGGCAGTTGCCTTTTCTTGTCTCAAGACATCGAGCGCTGAAAGCGGCAGGGCCGCAAGGCGGAAAAGGAGCGTAGGACCCCATGAGAATGAGAAAGAAACCCAATCTGGACCGCCGCCTGGCGCGCTGCGCGGATATGCTGGCGGCGGAGCCGGAGGCGTGGAAGGGCCGCTGGCGCACGCGCCAGCCTGAGGCCCGGGAGCTCCATCTGGAGATCGGCTGCGGAAAGGGGCGCTTCACGGTGGAGACCGCCCGCCTCCACCCGGAGAACCTCTATATCGCCATCGAGCGGGTGCCCGACGCCATGATTATCGCCATGGAGCGGGCTCAGGAGCAGGGCGTGAAGAACGTGTGCTTTATCGACGCCGACGCCGCGCGGCTGCGGGACTACTTTGCGCCCGGAGAGGTGGACCGCATTTATCTCAACTTCAGCGATCCCTGGCCCTCCCACCGCCACTCCAAGCGCCGGCTGACCCATACGGACTTTCTGATGCGCTACCGCCAGGTGCTCCGCCCAGGCGGGGAGATCCACTTCAAGACCGATAACAGCGATCTCTATGAGTGGTCCCTCTTTCAGTTCCCCAAGGCGGGCTTTGCCCTCTCCGAGGTGACTCGGGACCTGCACTGGGACGGCGTGCAGGGCGTTATGACCGACTACGAGGAGAAGTTTTTCCAGCAGGGCAAGCCCATCAACCGCTGTGTGGCGGCTATGGGCGCGCTCCCGGCGGAGATGGAGGAATGGATTGACCCTCTGGACAAGCCCCGCACCGCCCGCCCGGCGGCTTCCGAGGAGGAGTAAGGGGCCGGAAAAAAGCGCACGTCCCTTCCGCCGTACCGGCGGGAGGGACGTTTTTGTACCTGGAGCAGAGCACACCCCCGGCGTTTGCAGACGCCGGGGGCAGTTCCGCTGTGGTTTGCGCTGCTTTGAAGAAAAGAGATGTGAGTAAAGTAGAAGGAGGATGCGCGGAACGGACGAACCGAAGCCCAAAAGGCTCATCCGCTCCGGGCGTCCCGCTTCCCGCCGGAAGAGGGATGCGGCCGGGCGGCGGGAGAAAGCCGCCGCCCGGCCTGTGTCTGCGTTTGCGCTGCTTTGGAGAAAAGAGATGTGAGTGAAGTAGAAGGAGGATGCGCGGAACGGACGAACCGAAGCCCAAAAGGCTCATCCGCTCCGAGCATCCCGCTTCCCGAGGGAAGCGGCACACTCAGCTTAAATTTGGAACGAGGGAAGGAAACCGGTGCGATGTCTCCCGGCGGCGGAACGGGCCGCCGGAACGGGGAGAACATCCATCACAGGGGAAAATCAGGACTTCGCCAGAGCGGCTCCCAGGGCCTTGCACTGGGCCAGAGCGTCGTCGTCGGGGGTCTCGTGGGCCATCAGGCCGTCCTGGCACAGATTGGCCCCGGCGCCCTCGGCCCGCTCCTGCCAGTCCCGCATCCACGCCCCGTCGCCCCAGCCGTAGGAGCCGAAGAGGGCCAGCTTTTTGCCGCCCAATTTGGGCTCCAGTTCGGCAAAGAAGGGCTCAAATTCGCTCTCCTCCAAAACCTCGGCGCCCATAGCGGGGCAGCCCAGCGCCAGAGCGCTGTATCCGGCGGCCTTGGCGGCGTCCACCTCGGAGACTGAGAAGAGGTCGACCGCCGCGCCGGCCTCCTTGGCGCCTTCGGCCACGGCCATAGCCATACGCTCGGTGTTGCCCGAGCCCGACCAATAGATCACTGCAAGCTGCATGATAGAATTCTCCTTTCTGTTCGGGCGGCGCTCAGGCCGCCCGGCTGGGCGACAGACCCAGAAGTTGCACGAGATTCCGCCCTTCCCGCAGCCCCCGGCAGAGAAAGGCCCGGCTCTCGTCAAACCGCCGGAAACAGGCTTTGGCGTAGTCCACGTCGCCGTAGACCTTCCAGTAGCCGCACAGCTTGGCGCACTCGCCGCCCAGGGCGCAGAAGCCCAGCACATCGGCCAGAGGGTAGCCCAGAAACAGCCCGATCTCATGGGGGAAACCGTCGGAGGCCCGCAGATTCCGGCGCAGGTGCCGGAGGCAGGCTTCCAGACCCTTCTCCACCGGATAACCCAGCCGCGCCAGGAAGGCGGCCACATAGGGCCGGGTCAGCTGGCGCTCCAGAGCCTGGGGCCGGCCCACCAGCAGCAGCAAGCGGCGGCGGCAGCGGCACATGGGATAGAGCGCCACGCCCGCGGAAGCGAGCTGTTCACGGTATCCCTCCACCAGGGTGGAGAGCTGGGGAAACTCCGCCGGGGCCAGCGAGACCAGATTGGCCGGCGCCAGACCGGTCAGAGCGGGGGCGCAGTGTTGGGCGAGCATCGCCTCAAATGCGCAGGCCTGTGGTTGCATGGGAACACTCCTTATAGTTAGTATAGACTAACTTGTGGTGAAAAAGAGAGGGGCGGAACACCCCGGAATGTAGAGGTTAGCTTTAACTAACTTCTGCGGATAGAATACCATACCCGTCCAGAGCTGTCAAGAGAAATCTTGCGTGGAAGGCGATTTTTTTCCAGGCCGGACGGCCGTACAAAAAGAGGTGGAAAATGTGAAAAAAAGAGTTGCAATTTTTCCGGCTTCGTGCTAATATAACAGTTGCGTTTATGACGACTCGTCCCTTCGGGAGAAAGAGGTGAACCAAATGAAGGAAGGCATCCATCCCAAGTATGAACAGACCACCATCAAGTGCGCCTGTGGCAACGTGATCGAGACCGGCTCTACCAAGAGGGATATTAAGGTGGAAGTTTGTTCCAAGTGTCACCCCTTCTTCACCGGCAAGCAGAAGATGGTGGATACTGGCGGACGTGTCAGCCGCTTCAACAAGAAGTTCGGCCTGGGCAAGTAAGGTTCCGGCAAACAAAACCCGTACCGGTTTCGGTGCGGGTTTTCTGCATTTTTGACGATTTTGGGGGCGGACAAGCCCCTTTGGAGGTATTATGACCGAAGGAATGACCACGCAGATCAACCGGGCGGTGCTGGTGGGGCTCTCGGCCCGGTGCCTGGGCGAGGAGGAGAACGCCACCGAGGCCACCATGGAGGAGCTGGAGGACCTGCTGGAGACGGCCGGGGGGACCTGCGCCGGCCTGGTGCTCCAGAGCCGGGAGGCCCCCGACCCCCGCACCTTCGTGGGGGAGGGCAAGGTTCAGGAGATCCGGGAGCTGGTGGAGGGCAGCGGCGCGGATCTGGTGATCTTTGACAACAGCCTCTCCCCGTCTCAGCAGCGGGTGCTCTCCGAGGAACTGAAGGTGGCGGTGCTGGACCGCTCGGCCCTGATTCTGGACATCTTTGCCCAGCGGGCCCGCACCCGGGAGGGCCGCCTCCAGGTGGAGCTGGCCCAGTATCAGTATCTGCTCCCCCGGCTGACGGGTATGTGGGGCCATCTGGTGCGCCAGACGGCCTCGGGCGGCAAGTCCCCCATCGGCACCCGCGGCCCCGGCGAGACCCAGCTGGAGACCGACCGGCGGCACATCCGCCGGAAAATCTCCAAGCTCAAAGAGGAGCTGGAGGAGGTCCGCCGGGTCCGGGGCGTCCAGCGGGAGCGGCGCATTAAAAATGAGGTGCCGGTGGTGGCCATCGTGGGCTACACCAACGCGGGCAAGTCCACCCTTCTCAACCGGCTCACCGGGGCGGACATTCCCGCCAACAACCGCCTGTTCGACACCCTGGACACCACCACCCGCACGCTGGAGATCTCGGACACCTGCACGGTGCTCATCTCGGACACGGTGGGCTTCATCTCCAAGCTGCCCCACCACCTGGTGGAGGCCTTCAAGGCCACGCTGGAGGAGCTCTCCTATGCCGACCTGCTTCTCCACGTGATCGACGCCTCCAACCCCCTCTGGCGGGACCAGGCGGAGGTGGTGGAGAAGCTCATCGCCCAGCTGGGGGCTGACCAGACACCCTGCATCGACGTGTTTAACAAGTCCGACCGGTACACCGGCGAGCTGATGCCCCACGGGGAGAACATTGTCTTTCTCTCGGCCAAGACCGGCCGGGGGGTGGACGACCTGCTGCGGAAAATCGGGGACCGGCTGGACACCGGGGCCCACCGGGTGGTGCTCCACCTGCCCTACGACCAGGGGGGATTGCTGGAGGCCCTCTACCAGGAGGCCAAGGTGGAACAGGTGGAGTACGCCGAGACCATCCAGGTCACCGCCGTCCTCACCCCGGTGCTGCTGGGCCGGATGCGGGCGTATATCGTGGAGGGCTGGACGCCCCCAAAAGAGCCCTGGGAGGATTAAAAAGAGAGGAGGTTTCCCAATGCAGCTGGAGACCAAACGCCTGATTCTGCGCCCCTTTACCGAGGAGGACGCGGAGGACGTGTACGCCTACGCCCGGGACCCGCGGGTGGGCCCGCCGGCGGGCTGGAAACCCCACCGGAGTCTGGAGGAGAGCCGGGAGATCATCCGCACCGTCTTTTCCCAGCCCGGAGTCTTTGCCGTGGTGCGGAAGGCGGACGGCCGGGTCGTGGGCTCGGCGGGCTTCACCGGACGGCACCGGAAGGAGGCCCGGGGAACCGACGACGAACTGGGCTACTCTCTGGACGCCGGATGCTGGGGACAGGGCCTCATCCCCGAGGCGGTGGAGGCCCTCCTTCACTACGGCTTTGAGGAGCTGGAGCTGGATACCATCTGGTGCGAGCACTACGACGGCAACCAGCGCTCCCGCCGGGTGATCCGCAAGAGCGGGTTTACCTTCCGGTTCCTGCGGATGCAGCGCCTGCCCGACTTTGACGGCGAGCGGCGGCTGGTGATGGTCTACTCCATGACCCGGCCCCAGTGGGAGGCCCGGCAGAGAGGGGGCGGGGGAGCGTGACGGAATATCTGGTGCCCACCGGGGCCTCGGAGAGCGAGTTTGTGGAGAAGCGCTCCCGCTTCATCGGCCATGTCTGGCCGGTGGAGAGCGAGGAGGAGGCCCGCGCCCACATCGAGGCCATGAAAAAGCGCTACCATGACGCCCGGCACAACTGCTGGTGTTATCTCCTGCGGGAAGGGGGGCTGGTCCGCTACTCCGACGACGGGGAGCCCCAGGGTACCGCCGGGCAGCCCATGCTCTCCGTCTTTCAGAAGGAGGAAGTGACCAACGTCTGCTGCGTGGTGACGCGGTATTTCGGGGGGATTCTGCTGGGGGCCGGGGGGCTGGTCCGGGCCTACACCCGGGGCGCCAAGGACGCCCTGGACGCCGCCGGCATCTCGGTGGTCCGCCGCTGGGTGGAGGTGGCGGTCCCATGTCCCTACGCCCTGTTTGAGCGGATGAAGCTGGAGGTGGAGGCCCACGGCGGCGTGCTGGGGGAGAGCGAGTACGGCGCAGAAGTCACCGTCCGCGCCCTTCTGCCCGAGGGGGCGGTGGAGCCCTTTCAGGCCCGGGTCACCGAGCTCACCGCCGGACAGTGCCGGGCCGGTGTGGCGGGGGAGGCCTTCAAGGCCGTGCCTATCCGGTAGATGAAACGCGCGAGGCGCATAAGAAAGAACGCCCTCCGGCCAAACGGCCGGAGGGCGTTTCTGCGTGTTTATGGAGAGTCCGAAATTTAGTAGAGCCCCTTCCCGCCGTTCCAGGCCCAGTCCCGGACCTCGGGCAGGTCCACGCCGTTGGTGGTGATGTACTGCCGGTGTTCCACCAGCTTGTCTTTCATCTCCTGGATGAGGAAGGCGCCCCGGTTGCCCAGCTGGGGCAGGCGCTTGACGGTGTCGATGACCAGGCTGAAGCGGTCGATGTTGTTCTGAACGCGCATGTCGAAGGGGGTGGTGATAGTGCCCTCCTCCTTATAGCCGCGCACGTGCAGGTGTTTGTTGTGGCGGCGGTAGGTGAGCTCGTGAACCAGGGTGGGATAGCCGTGGAAGGCGAAAATGATGGGCTTATCCACCGTGAAGAGGGCGTCGTAGTCCTCGGCCGTGAGGCCGTGGGGGTGCTCGGTGTGGGGCTGGAGCTTCATCAGGTCCACCACATTGATGACCCGAATCTTCAGCTCGGGCAGGTAGTGCCGCAGGATGGTCACGGCGGCCAGAGTCTCCAGCGTGGGAGTCTCGCCGCAGCAGGCCATGATGACGTCGGGCTCCTGCCCCTCGTCGTTGGAGGCCCAGCGCCAGATGCCGATGCCGTGGGTGCAGTGCTTGATGGCCTCGTCCATGGTCAGCCACTGGGGCCGGGGGTGCTTGGAGGTCACCAGGACATTGATGTAGTTGCGGCTGCGGATGCAGTGGTCGAAGCAGGAGAGCAGGCAGTTGCCGTCGGGAGGCAGGTAGAGACGCACCACGTCGGACTTCTTGTTGGCCACGTGGTCCAAAAACCCCGGGTCCTGGTGGGTGAAGCCGTTGTGGTCCTGCTGCCAGACCGTGGAGGAGAGGACATAGTTCAGCGAGGCGATGTCCTGCCGCCAGGGGAGCTGGGAGCAGACTTTAAGCCACTTGGCGTGCTGGGAGACCATGGAGTCCACAATGCGGATAAAGGCCTCGTAGCTGCTGAAAAAGCCGTGCCGGCCGGTGAGAAGGTAGCCCTCCAGCCAGCCCTGGCAGGTGTGCTCCGAGAGCAGGGCGTCCATCACCCGCCCGTCGGGGGCGAGGAACTCATCCCGGTCGGTGCGCTCGGCATTCCAGCAGCGGCTGGTCTCCTGAAAGACCGCCCCCAGGTCGTTGGCCATGGCCTCGTCGGGGGAGAAGAGACGGAAATTCCGGCTTTCCCGGTTGAGCTTTACCACATCCCGGACGAATTTGCCCAGCTCCGCCATATCCCGGCCCATGACCGCGCCGGGGGCGGGGACTTCCACCGCGTAGTCCCGGAAATCGGGGATGCGCAGATCCCGCAGCAGCAGTCCGCCATTGGCGTGGGGATTGGAGCCCATCCGGCGGTTGCCCTTGGGGGCGAGGGCCTGGAGCTCGGGGATGAGGGCGCCGCTGCGGTCGAAGAGCTCCTCAGGCCGGTAACTTTTCAGCCAGTTTTCCAACTGCTTGAGGTGTTCGGGGTGCTCCGCATCCACGGTCAGGGGAATCTGATGGGAGCGGAACGAACCCTCCACCCGCAGGCCGTCCACCTCCTTGGGGCCGGTCCAGCCCTTGGGGGAGCAAAAGACCACCATGGGCCAGCGGGGCCGCTGGGTGTCGCCGGTGGTGCGGGCATTTTGCTGGATGCGTTCAATCTCCCGCACGGCCCAATCCAGGGCGGCGGCCATCTGCTGATGGAGCTTCACCGGTTCCTCCCCGTCCACGAAGCGGGGGGTCCAGCCGCAGCCCTTGAAGAAGTCCTCCAGCTCCTCCCGGCTGATGCGGGCGAAGAGGGAGGGATTGGAGATCTTATAGCCGTTCAGGTGCAGAATGGGCAGTACCGCGCCGTCGGTGACGGGGTTGAGGAATTTATTGGAGTGCCAGGCGGCGGCCATGGGGGCGGTCTCGGCCTCCCCGTCTCCCACCACACAGGCGGCGATCAGATTGGGGTTATCGAACACCGCGCCGAAGGCGTGGGAGAGGGCGTGGCCCAGCTCGCCCCCCTCATTGATGGAGCCGGGAGTCTCAGGGGCGGCGTGGCTGGAGACTCCGCCGGGGAAGGAGAACTGCTTGAAGAGCCGGCGCAGGCCCTCCACGTCCTGGCTGATATTGGGGTAGACTTCACTGTACGTCCCCTCCAGATAGGTCTGCGCCACCAGGGCGTTGCCCCCGTGGCCGGGACCGGAGAGGTAGATCATATCCAGATCGTACTTGACGATGATGCGGTTGAGGTGGGTGTAAATAAAGTTCTGGCCCGGGACGGTGCCCCAGTGGCCCACGATCACCTGTTTGAGATGCTCCGGCCGGAGGGGTTCCCGCAGAAGGGGGTTGTCCAGCAGGTAGAGCTGCCCCGCCGCCAGGTAGTTGGACGCACGCCAGTAGGCGTCCAGCTTGCGCAGCAGGTCGGGCGTGAGAGGTCCCTTTTTGGACATGCGGGTCGAGGTTTTTGCCGCCGCCTTCGGGGTGGAAGATGCCTTTCTGGCCACAGGAACGACCTCCTTATGGAATTTAGTACGCTGTTATTATAGCTCGTATTGGAAGAAAGTCAAGAAAGAACCCGCCTTATTTCCCCATTCTTGCCAAAAGTGGAGCTCAAATTTGGGGGAAAAGGAATTAAGGACCGGACAAAGGGTCACTTCTCCTCCCCGGCGGGGAGCCGGGCGATGCGGGTGCGGTAGAGCCGGCGGTAACACGCTGCGGCCAGCAGCAGGGAGAGGGCCTCGGCAAAGGGGACGCTCCACCACAGTCCGGCGGCCCCGAACACGGCCCCCAGGGCCAGGGCGGCGGGGAAGAGAAAGACTACCTGGCGGCCCAGGCTCACCCACAGGCTCTGGAGGGGGGCGTCCATGGCCTGAAAGGCGGCGCAGAGCAGGATGGACACCCCGGCAAAGGGGAAGGAGCAGGCCAGAATCCGCAGAGCGGGAATTCCGTCCCGGTACACCTCCGGCGTGGCGTCAAAGAGGGAGAGCAGCGCCCCGGGCAGCAGAAGAAAGACCAGCATACCGGCCGCCATGATGGCGCCGCCCAGCACCAGGGCGAAGTGGACGGCCCCGGTGACCCGGTTCCGGTCCCGGGCGCCGTAATTGTAGCTCACCACCGGGGTCAGGCCGTTGTTGATGCCGGCGATGGGCATGATGACGAAGGACTGCAATTTGAAGTAGGCGCCCAGAATAAACACGCCCGTGTCGGTAAAAAGGGTGAGAATTTTATTCAGCCCCATGGACATCACGGTGGAGAGCGCCTGAATGGCGATGGCGGGCAGGCCGATGCGGTAGATCTCCGCCGCTACGGCTCCGCGGAACCGGAAGCCGCGCAGATGCAGGGGAATGGCGCGGCTCCGACGCACCATCCACAGGCCCAACAGCATCCCGATGATCTGCCCCAGAATGGTGGCCAGGGCGGCCCCCACCACCTCCAGCCGGGGAAAGCCGAACAGACCGAAGATCAGGATGGGGTCCAGGATCAGATTGATCAGGGCGCCCACCCCCTGGATGAGCATGGGACCCACCGGGTTGCCTCCGGCCTGGAGCACCCGCTCCCCGGCAAACTGCCAGCAGACGCCCAGGGAGCCCGCGGTGATTATGGTGAGATACTCCACGCCGTAGCGGGCAATGACCGGGTTTTGGGTGAAGAAGGCCATATAGGTCCCCGCAAACCCCAGGCCCAGAACGGCAAAGAGGACCCAGCTGAAAAAGTAGAGCAGATATCCGTGGACCGCCACGGCGCTGGCCTCCGAAAGCTTGCCCTCGCCGAGACGGCGGGAGAGCAGGGCGTTGACGCCCACGCCGGTGCCGGTGCACACGGCGATCATCAGGGTTTGCACCGGATAGGCCAGAGAGAGGGCCTCAAAAGCGGCGCCGCTCACCTGAGCCACAAAAAAGCTGTCCACCATGTTGTACAGGGCCTGCACCAGCATGGAGAGGACGATGGGCCACGACATGTGGACCACAAGGCGCCGGATGGGCATGACGCCCATGGGGTTGGAGGAAGTTGACACGGGACGCTCTCCTTTCGTACTTGGGCCGCAGACAGAAAAACAGCGGGCTTTCCCGAGGGAAAACCCGCTGTCCGGCCAAACTGTCTCATGGCTGTGTGGGGGGACGACGGGGCAAAATCGACACAGCCGACATGAAATTTTACGTTCCCCATTATAAAATACAGCCGCGGAGAAGTCAACCCAAAACCGCCGCACGGCGGCGCCAGACCGGAGCGCAGCGACAGCAGGTCTGGTTTTGGAAAGGAGAGGCAGGAAAACGGGCGGACGATGTCTTTTTACAGCGCGGGCATAAAAAGACGCCGGAACCCAAAATGAAAAGCAACTGCGAAAGCAGTTGCTTTTCATTTTGGAGCAGGTGAGGGGAATCGAACCCCCGTGTTCAGCTTGGGAAGCTGACATTCTACCATTGAACTACACCTGCAAATCAAATTACTTGATTAGTATAGCACAGCCGGAGACATTTGGCAAGGAAAATTTCCACACCCGGGCAAATTTTTTCGGGCCGGCCGCCTGCCTCCGCCGCCGCAGAAGAAATCCATCGAAAGACGTCCCACGATAAAAAATATAGCGGCTTTTCCCGCCGTATGAAGGCCCGGGGCTGGGAGATACTGAACACAGAACATGGTCCGGGAGGCGGTTTCATGCAGGGGAAAGTGGAGATCTGCGGGGTTAATACGGCCAAACTGAAAGTATTGAAAAACGAAGAGACCATCGAACTGCTCAAGCGGACCAAGCAGGGGGACCAAGAGGCCCGGGAGGCGCTTATTGCGGGGAATCTGCGC
Organism: Candidatus Flavonifractor intestinipullorum; assembly: GCA_019118925.1. GTDB lineage: Bacteria > Bacillota > Clostridia > Oscillospirales > Oscillospiraceae > Pseudoflavonifractor_A > Pseudoflavonifractor_A intestinipullorum. The sequence continues at coordinate 49,876 of DWYC01000051.1, forward strand.
CTGGTGCTCTCCGTCATTCAGAAGTTCAGCGGCCGTGGAGAGCATGTGGACGACCTGTTTCAGGTGGGCTGCATCGGCCTCATCAAAGCCATCGACAACTTTAACACCGACCTGGACGTGCGTTTTTCCACCTACGGCGTGCCCATGATTGTGGGGGAGATCCGGCGCTATCTGCGGGACAACAGTTCGGTGCGCGTCTCCCGCTCGATGCGGGACACCGCCTATAAAATTCTGCAGGCCAAGGAGCGCTTCCTGGCCGAGCACCAGCGGGAGCCCTCGGTGGAGGAGGTGGCGAAACTCCTGGGCGTGCGCCGGGAGGAGGTGGTCTTTGCACTGGATGCCATTGTGGACCCGGTCTCCCTCTATGAGCCGGTCTACTCCGACGGCGGCGACGCCATCTGCATCATGGACCAGGTGCGGGACTCCAAAAATACCGATGAAAACTGGTTGGAGCACATTGCCCTGAAAGACGCCATCTCCCATCTCTCCCAGCGGGAGCGCCGGATTCTCAACCTGCGCTTTTTTGAGGGCCGGACCCAGATGGAGGTCTCCGCCGAGGTGGGCATCTCTCAGGCCCAGGTGTCCCGCCTGGAGAAGAACGCCATCCGCCAGATTCGGAAAAACATGTGAGACCCTTCCGCCGGAGAGGAAGAAAAATTTCCCGAAAGAAGCGATTCCTCCTTGACAAGTTCCGATCCCTGTGGTAAGATACCTCATGCGCTGTGATTGAGTCGGACGTGGAGAGATGTCCGAGTGGTTTAAGGAGCCGGTCTTGAAAACCGGTGACTCGCAAGAGCCGTGGGTTCGAATCCCACTCTCTCCGCCACTTCCTCACTTCACGGTTGCGGATTCGGACACGCAGAAGTACCCAAGTGGCCGAAGGGGCTCCCCTGCTAAGGGAGTAGACGGGTTAAACCGTGCGAGGGTTCAAATCCCTCCTTCTGCGCCAGATCGGAGCAGGCAATTTGATTGCCAGCTCCGATTTTTTGTTCATTCGGCCGTTTTTGCCCAAAAGGAGGACATCCAACGGATGTCCTCCTTTTCTGTATTTCGCGGCTCTTTCCGCCGTCAAACGTTGTCCAGAAAATCCTGCACAAAGTGGAGCGCGGCGCCCAGCGGCACCGTGTGCTTGCTCAGGACGCCCAGCTGCACATATTCTGCATCCTGTTCAAAGGGGTTGTTCGACATAACGTAGTGCTTTAGAAGGGAGAGGTAGGGGGAGAGATATTGCGTCAAAAATCCGCCCAACACCACATCGCAATCCAACGCCATGCGGATGTTGCCGATCCCAACGGCCAGGTGCCGCAGCAGATCGTTCCAGAGAAGTTCGTAGGACCACTCGTGCCGCTCCAGACCGGCGAAGAAATCCTTGAGCGAAATCCCCAGATCGTCGCTGATGCGCCGGGCGGAGCAGTAGGCCTCCAGGCAGCCCTGCTTTCCGCAGGAACAGGCCAGGCCGCCGGGTTCCACACACATATGCCCAAATTCACCGCTGCGCCGGTTGTCGCCGGCATAGGCGGAACCGTTGAGCATCACGGCGCCGCCCACACCATTTTCCAGCGAGAGATAGGCAATGCTGGACTGTCCGCCCCGCATAAACCACTCGGCGTAGCCGCTGCTGGTGGCGTCATTCTCCACAAAATAGGGGTAGGGAATGCAGCGCGTCAACTCGGTCAGGTCGCTGTCGCGCAGGCCCAGCGTCGGGGCGAGAAGAATCCGCCGCCCGTTGGAGGCGATGGCGCCGGGTACGGCGATGCCCACGCCGAGAAGCTTGGCGCGGTCAATCTGGTTCTCATCCAGGAAGGACTCCAGCTCCCGGGCCAGAAACACGCCGAAGTCGGAGACCTGGGTAAAGGGCATGTGGGGCACTTTACGGTAGGCCAGCTCCTTTAAACGCAGGTCCGCGGCGGAAAAGCGCAGGCGGTTCTCCGTAATGGAGACGCCCACCGCCACCCGGGCGTCGGGCACAATGGTCAGTCCGCTGGCCTTGCGTCCGCCGGTGGACTGCGTTTCCCCGGAATAACAGACCAGGCCGCTCTCCATCAGCTCCGTCAGATTCTGATAAATGGTGGGAAGGCTTAGGCCAAGCGCCAGAGAGAGTGACTGCCTGGAACAAAAGCTCTGGGTTTCATAAAGGTAATGATAGATACTGCTGCGGGTTTGCTTACGGCGTTCCGTGACATTGACTTCCATGGCGGCCACCGACTCTCTTTTATAAATTTATTTTAGCAAATGGAAGCTTATAGCACTATCTTACCATAAATGCGGGAAGAGTCAATCCCGAATTTCAGCAAAATAGCAAGAGAGAATGACAGAGGGCGCCTGAAAATTGATAGAACAAACGATCTTTTTGCGGAAAACAAGATGGTAAATTGCATAAAAATGAAAGGTTATTTTAATATAGAATAAACAAAATCACAGGGAAAGCGCGGTTCAATATTGACTTTTACAAAATCGGCTATAAAATAAAACACAGATATGGAGGGCATCCCTCCAAAACGGACCCAAAGCAAATCAAAACCAAATATGTCAAAACAGGAGGATGAGTTATGAAAAAGTTTCTTGCACTGACTCTGGCCGTAGGTATGAGTCTGTCCCTGGTGGCCTGCAGCGGCGGCGGCACCACCGAGCCTTCCACCGCTCCTTCCGACAGCGGCGCGGCCGTTTCCGACTCCGGCAGCAGCGAGTCCACCGGCGGCGCCCAGAAGATCGGCATCTCCATGCCCACCCAGTCTCTGGAGCGCTGGAACCGCGACGGTTCTTACCTGGACGAGCAGTTCAAGGCGGCCGGCTATGAGACCATCGTCACCTACTCCGACAACGACACCAACCGCCAGGTCAACGACATCCAGAACATGATCGCTGAGGACGTGGACCTGCTGGTCGTGGCCGCCATCGACGGTGAGGCTCTGAACACCGTCATGAACGAGGCCGGCGACGCCGGTATCCCCATCATCGCCTATGACCGCCTGATCATGAACGACAACGTGTCCTACTACGTGTCCTTCGATAACTACACCGTGGGCACCCTCCAGGGCCAGTACATCGCTGACACCCTGGATCTGGAGAACGCCGCCGGCCCCTTCAACATTGAGCTGACCGCCGGCGACCCCGCCGATAACAACGCCCCCTACTTCTTCAACGGCGCTATGGACGTCCTGCAGAAATACATCGACTCCGGCAAGCTGGTCGTTGTCTCCGGCCAGACCGACTTCGACACCGTCGCCACCGCCGCCTGGGATTCCCAGACCGCTATGGAGCGCGCCCAGAACGTGCTGGCTTCCTACTATGCCGACGGCACTCAGGTTGACGCCTGGCTGTGCTCCAACGACTCCACCGCTCTGGGCGTAACCCAGGCCATCCAGTCCGACTACGCCGGCAGCAACACCGTGCTCATCACTGGTCAGGACGGCGACGAGGCCAACCTGAAGAACATCGTGGACGGCGTGCAGTCCATGACCGTCTATAAGGCCGTGGCCAACGAGGCCGTTGTCACTCTGGACCTGGCCAAGGCCATTCTGAACGGTGACACCATCGACGAGAGCCTGATCAGCGCCTCCGGCTGGGACTTCGATTGTACTTACGACACCGAGACCTACAACACCTCCGAGGGTCGCAACTGCCCCTCCTTCCTGCTGGTTCCCGACGTGGTGACCGCGGACAACATGGTGGAGAAGCTGGTTGACACCGGTTACTACACTCAGGACGCCGACGGCTATCTGCATCCTGCGGCCTAATCAGAACAAAAGCGCGTAAAGCGCGCCAAGGAAACGACATCAGCCGGCGGGCGGGGCGTCTGCCCCGCCCGCCGGCTCTTCCAGAGGTGCGGAAAGGAGGAAACTAGCTTGGCGAAGACAATTTTGGAAATGAGATCGATTACCAAAGAATTCCCAGGCGTCAAAGCGTTGGACAACGTGAACTTGAAGGTAGAGGAGGGCGAAATCCACGCGCTCATCGGCGAGAACGGCGCGGGAAAGTCCACCCTGATGAACGTCCTCTCGGGAGTCTACCCCGTGGGCAGCTACTCGGGCGAGATTTACTATGAGGGCAAGCTCTGCCAGTTCAAGAACCAGAAGGACAGCGAGGCGGTGGGTATCGTCATTATCCACCAGGAGCTGGCTCTGATCCCCCTGCTCTCCATCGGTGAGAACATGTTCCTGGGCAATGAGATCAAGAACAAGTTCGGCTTCATCGACTGGAACAAGACCAATCATGAGGCGGAGGAGCACATGAAGCAGGTGGGCCTGAACGAGTCGGCCCAGACGCTGGTCAAGGATATCGGTACCGGCAAGCAGCAGCTGGTGGAAATCGCAAAGGCGTTTTCCAAGGATGTAAAGCTGCTGATTCTGGACGAACCCACGTCCTCCCTCAACGATGAGGACGCCAAGATGCTTCTGGACCTGCTGATGGAGTTCAAGAAGCAGGGCCTTACCTCCATCATCATCACCCACAAACTCAACGAGATCATCTACTGCGCCGACAAGGCCACCATCATCCGCGACGGCTCCACCATCGAGACGCTGGTGAAGGGCGTGGATGAGTTCAGCGAGGACCGCATCATCAAGGGCATGGTGGGCCGCTCGATGGAGGACCGCTATCCCCACCGGGAGCACAACGTTCAGAAAGAGATCAGCCTGGAGGTCAAGAACTGGACGGTACATCACCCCCTCTACCCCGAGCGGGTGGTGGACGACAACGTCTCCTTCTGTGTGCATAAGGGCGAGGTCGTGGGCTTCTCCGGCCTGCAGGGCGCGGGCCGCACCGAACTGGCCATGTCCATTTTCGGACACAGCTATGGCTCGGGCATTTCGGGCGAGGTTTATCTCAACGGCAAGAAGGTCAACCTCCGTACCCCGGAGGACGCCATTCACCATAAGCTGGCCTATGTCACCGAGGACCGCAAGACCAACGGTTTGATTCTGGATGAGTCGATCCGCTTCAATACGACCCTCGCCCGCCTGGACAAGGTGTGCAACAGCGGTATCATCGACCGGGATAAAGAAGTCAAGGTCGCCGAGGGCATTAAGGAAGAGATGGGGACCAAGACGCCCACCATCGAGCAAAATGTGGGCAACCTCTCCGGCGGAAACCAGCAGAAAGCGCTGCTGGGCAAGTGGATGTTCACCGAACCCGATGTCCTTATCATGGACGAGCCTACCCGCGGCATCGACGTGGGCGCCAAGTACGAGATCTACTGCCTGATCAACGAGATGGTCAGCCGGGGCAAGTCGGTGGTCATGATCTCCTCCGAGCTGCCTGAGCTTCTGGGCATGTGCGACCGCATCTATGTGATGAACGAGGGACGCCTGCTGGCCGAGGTCAACGCCGCCGACGCCACTCAGGAGAGCATCATGGGCTACATCATCCGCGACAGCGCCGGTACGAACGCGCAGCCCGCCAAGGCGTAAGGGCAAGACAATTAGGGGAGTGTAGAAGGATGAATAACACGTTGAATAAGAAATTTAGTGTGGTCAATTTTCTAACCAAATACGCCATGGTCATCGCGCTGGTGATCGTGTTCGCTCTTTTTGCCGTTCTGACAGACGGCCGTCTCCTTTACGCACAGAACATGTCCAACCTGATGCTGCAAAACGGCTACGTGCTGGTCATGGCCTGTGGTATGCTGCTGTGTATCCTCACCGGTGGTAACATCGACCTGTCCATCGGTTCGGTTATCTGCATGGTGGGCGGTATGGCTGCCGTGATGATCACCGATATGTCCATGAATCCGATTTTGACCATTGTCATCTGCCTGGTGGCCGGCCTGCTGGTCGGTGTGTGGCAGGGCTACTGGATCGGCTATGTCCGCATCCCTCCCTTCATCACCACGCTGGGCGGCATGTTTATTTTCCGCGGCCTGGGCCGCCTGGTGCTGGATAACCAGACGGTGGCCGTGCAGGACAGCACTTTCCTGAACATCTTCACCGCTTACATCAATGTTCCCGGCCTGGATGACGGCGATACGGTCTATTCCGCTCTCATCGTGGGCGTGATCGCCGCGCTCTACGTGATCTTCAGCACCGTCCGCAACCGCGCCGAGCGGGCCAAGAAGGGCTACCGCCAGAACAGCGCCGCCAGCGACTTCATCCGCGCCGGCGTGATCGCGGCTCTGATCCTCTATTACTGCTACCTGCTCAGCCAGTACCGCGGCATCTCCGTCATGCTGGTCTGGGTTGTGGCCATCTGCCTGATCTACAACTTCATCACCGCCAAGACCGCCTTCGGCCGCTACTTCTACGCGGTGGGCGGCAACGAGAAGGCCACCAAGCTCTCCGGTATCAACACCAATAAGGTCTACTTCCTGGCGTATGCCAACATGGGCCTGCTGGCCGGCCTGTGCGGCCTGCTCAACGCCGCCCGCGTGGGCTCCGTCAACGGCCAGACCGGTACCTCCTTCGAGATGGACGCCATCGGCGCGTGCTTCATCGGCGGCGCCTCCGCTTACGGCGGCAGCGGTACCGTCGGCGGCGTGGTCATCGGCGCGCTCCTGCTGGGCGTCATCAACATGGGTATGTCCATCCTGGGCATCGGCGACTCCTGGCAGTACGTGGTCAAGGGCGGCGTGCTGCTCCTGGCCGTTATCTTCGACGTGGTCAGCAGCCGCAAGTCCGGTAAGGGCTAATCGGAAATCAAACAGCCGGGGTGCTTGCCCCGGGGAGGGACAATATGCTTTACATTGGAATTGATCTGGGCACCTCCGCCGTCAAGTTGCTGCTGATGGACCAGGAGGGGGCCGTGCGGAATGTGGTCTCCAAGGAATACCCCCTGGAGTTTCCCCACCCCGGCTGGAGCCAGCAGAACCCGGAGGACTGGCGCAAGGCGGTTCTGGAAGGAATTCCCGAGCTCCTGGAGGGCTTTGACCGCAGCCAGGTGGCCGGGATCGGCGCCGGCGGACAGATGCACGGGCTGGTGGTCCTGGACGAGAAGGACGAGGTGATCCGCCCCGCCATCCTCTGGAACGACGGACGCACCGCCGCCGAGGTGGACTATCTCAACGGCGAGGTGGGGAAGGACAAGCTCTCCGCCTGGACGGCCAACATCGCCTTTGCGGGCTTTACCGCCCCCAAACTGCTCTGGTTGCGGAAGAACGAGCCGGAACACTTCGCCCGCATCGCCAAAATCATGCTGCCCAAAGACTACATCAACTATGTGCTCACCGGCGTCCACTGCACCGACTACTCCGACGCCAGCGGCATGCTCCTGCTGGACGTGGAGCACAAGTGCTGGTCCAAGGAGATGCTGGAGCTGTGCGGCGTGAGTGAGGCGCAGATGCCCCGTCTCTTTGAGAGTTACGAGGCCGTGGGTACCCTGAAGCCGGACATCGCCCGGCAGCTGGGTCTGCCCGAGCATGTGAAAGTCTGCGCCGGCGCGGGCGACAACGCCGCCGCCGCCGTAGGTACCGGCACCGTGGGAGAGGGCGCGTGCAACATCTCCCTGGGCACCTCGGGTACCATCTTTATCTCCAGCGAACATTTCGGTGTGGACCCCAACAACGCCCTGCACGCCTTTGCCCACGCCGACGGGCACTATCACCTGATGGGCTGTATGCTCTCGGCGGCCAGCTGCAACAAGTGGCTCATGGAGGATGTTTTCCACACCACCGACTATAATGCCGAGCAGTCTCCCATCACGCCGGACCGGCTGGGCGAGAACCACGTGTTCTTCCTGCCCTACCTGATGGGAGAGCGCTCCCCCATCAACGACACCAACGCCCGCGGTACGTTTGTGGGTATGACCATGGATACCAGCCGCGCCGACCTGACCCAGGCGGTGCTGGAGGGCGTGGCCTTTGCCATCCGGGACAGCCTGGAGGTGGCCCGCTCCCTGGGGATCCAGATCCACCGGAGCATGATCTGCGGCGGCGGCGCCAAGAGCCCGCTGTGGCGGACGATTATGGCCAATGTGCTGGATTTGGAGCTGGATCTTCCGGCCTCCGAGCAGGGACCGGGTATGGGCGGCGCCATGCTGGCCATGGTGGCCTGCGGGGCTTACCCCAGCGTTCAGGATGCCTGCGCCAAGCTGGTACAGGTCTCCCAGACCGTGAAGCCCGACCCCGCGCTGGCCGCCAAGTATGAGGCCCGCTATCAGCAGTTCAAGCGCATCTATCCGGCTCTGAAGGGGATCTTCCCCGCGCTGGCCGGCTGATTGCACACCAGGAAACGGGGGATATACGGTGGGACAGCCGAAAAAACATTACCATGTGACCCGGAAAAATAGGGCGGACACCCGTCTGCTCTTCCGGGGCATCGTGGCAGCCTATCTGCTCTATCTGTCCTATCAGATCGCCACCGGCGGGGGAAAGGACCCAACCTTTCCCCCGGTGGCGGGGTATGTGATCGGCGGACTGTTTGCCGCCGCCACCCTGGCGTTTGGCTGGTATAGCTGGAAGCGCTACCGGGCCGACCTGAAGGCGGCCGAACTGACTCCGGAAGAGGAGGAAGAGGTCCGGCAGGAGCGGGCCCGGGAGCGGGAGATCGACCCGTGAGGGGCCGCCCGGTACGTGAACTCGCCGTTCGGACCGCGCTGCTGCTGGCGGGACTGGCCATCGCTCACCTGGGCGTGAGCCTGTTTTTGGAGAGCGAGCTGGGCTCCGATCCCTTCAACGTGTTCATCCAGGGCCTGAGCCGGGGTCTGCCCTGGCCGGCCTGGATGTCGCACGGCCGGGTCCACCTGCTGGTTTCGCTGGTCATCATGGCCGTTCTGCTGGTGGTGGCCCGGAGCTACGTGCGGGTGGGCACCGTCCTGTGCATGGCGCTGGGAGGTCCCATCATCGACCTGTGGACAGCCGCCGTGCTGGACCCCCTCCTTCCGGAGGAGATGGCGCTGCCGCTCCGGGTGGCGATGCTGGCTGCGGGGTGCGTGGTGCTGGCTTTCGGGATGACGGTGGTTATCCGCTCCGAGCTGGGGGTGGGCCCCAACGATCTGGTGGCCCTCTCCATCAGCGAGCTCAATCACCTGCCCTTCGGGCCGGTGCGGGTGGCGGTGGATGTGTGCTTCGCCCTGCTGGGCTTCCTCCTGGGGGGCGTGGTGGGGGTGGGCACCATCATCTGCGCCTTCCTGGTGGGCCCCTTTGCCCAGCTTTTTTTGCCCGTCAGCGGGCGGATCTGCAACTTCTTCGTGAAGAAATTTGGGACGGAGCATTCCGTTCCCCGAGGTGATTAACCATGAAAATCTACTCTGTCAAAGATCCGGAGTTTGCCGCCTACGGCGCGATTCTGGAGGGCTACGACACCGGTGCTCTGCTGGAGACGCTGGAGCGGGTGACCCCCGTGCCGGAGGGCACGGACTATGTGCCCGAGCAGGCCGAGCTGATGGCCCTGCCCATTGCCAAGGAGTTTGCCGACCGGGCCTACGGCGGCATGCCCATTGAAATCGGCTGGTGCAACGGCCACAACACCAAGCTTAACTGTGTGGAGTACCACCGGGACAGCGAGCTCAATGTGGGCACGGAGGACTTCATTCTTCTCCTGGCCAAGCGGGACGACCTGGTGGAGGGCCGGCTGGACACCGGGAAGGTGAAGGCGTTCTACTGCCCCGCCGGTACCCTGGTGGAGGTGTACGCCACCACGCTGCACTACGCGCCCTGCTCGGCCAAGGCGGGCCAGGGCTTCCGGGTGGCGGTGGTCCTGCCCAAGGGCACCAACCTGGACAAACCCGCCATCCAGCCGGGCAACTGGGAGGATGAGTGCCTGTGGGCCCGCAACAAGTGGCTGCTGGCCCATCCGGAGAGCAGCGAGGCCGCCCAGGGCGCGCAGGTGCGCCTGGACGGCGTGAATGTGGATATCGCAGGGGATATCTGATCTCCCGCGGGAAGATTTTATAAAGAGGTGTGAGTAACGTATGCTTACCAATATTCCGAGTGTCAAACTGGGCATCATCGCCGTCTCCCGGGACTGCTTCATTATCTCCCTTTCGGAGCGCCGCCGGGCCGCCATCGTGGCCGCCTGCCAGGAGAAGGGGCAGGAGATCTATGAGTGCAAGACCACCGTGGAGAACGAGAAGGACATGCTCAAGGCGGTGGAAGAGGTCAAGGCCGCCGGCTGCAACGCCCTGGTGGTGTTCCTGGGCAACTTCGGTCCTGAGACCCCCGAGACCCTGATCGCCAAGTACTTTGACGGCCCGGTCATGTATGTGGCCGCCGCCGAGGAGACCGGCAAGGACCTGATCGACGGCCGGGGCGACGCCTACTGCGGCATGCTCAACTGCTCCTATAACCTGGGCCTGCGCCATCTGAAGGCCTATATCCCCGCCTATCCCGTGGGCACCGCCCAGGATATCGCCGGCATGATCCAGGACTTCGTGCCCATCGCCCGGACGCTGATCGGCCTGTCGGAGCTGAAGATCATCACCTTCGGCCCCCGTCCTCAGGACTTCTTCGCCTGCAACGCCCCCATCCAGGGCCTGTACGAGCTGGGCGTGGAAGTGGAGGAGAACTCCGAGCTGGACCTGCTGGTGGCCTACAAGGCCCACGCCAACGACCCCCGTATTCCCGACATCTGCGCCGACATGGCCAAGGAGATGGGCGAGGGCTGCTACTATCCCGACATGAGCGCCCGCATGGCTCAGCTGGAGGTTACGCTGCTGGACTGGGCCGAGGAGCACAAGGGCGCCCGGAAGTATGTGGCGTTCGCCGACAAGTGCTGGCCCGCTTTCCCCAAGGAGTTCGGCTTTGAGCCCTGCTATGTGAACTCCCGCCTGGTGAGCCGGGGCATCCCCGTCTCCTGCGAGGTGGATATCTACGGCGCCCTGAGCGAGTACATCGGTATGTGCGTCTCGGGCGACACCGTGACCCTGCTGGACATCAACAACTCCGTGCCCGCCGACCTCTACCATGAGGACATCGAGGGCAAGTTCCCCTATCAGCTCACCGACACCTTCATGGGCTTCCACTGCGGCAACACCCCCAGCTGCAAGCTGTGCTCCGACCGGGCGGTCAAGTATCAGCTCATCCAGCACCGTCTGCTGGAGCCCAAGGATTCCGATCCCGACTTCACCCGCGGCACTCTGGAGGGCGATATCGCTCCCTCCGCCATCACCTTCTACCGCCTCCAGTGCGACAGCGAGGGCAAGCTGCGCTCCTACATTGCCCAGGGCGAGGTTCTGCCCGTCAAGACCCGCTCCTTCGGCGGCATCGGCATCTTCGCCATTCCCGAGATGGGCCGGTTCTACCGCCATGTGCTCATCGAAAAGCGCTATCCCCATCACGGGGCGGTGGCCTTCGGCCACTATGGCAAGGCCATTTTTGAGGTCCTGAAGCTGCTGGGCGTGGAGGACATCGCCTACAACCAGCCCAAGAGCCTGCCCTATCCCACTGAGAATCCCTTCGCCTAAGCAATGACGGCCCGGGAGGAGATCGCCGGCCTCTACGCCTCCTATTTTGGGGAGGTGGAGCGGCTGCGGCAGAACGGGAAGGCCACCGATGGGCTGCTGGGCCTGGGAGGCGGACCGGCCAGCGACGGCTGTCAGGACCGCTTCGCAGAGCAGGCGCAGGCCGCGTTCCGGAACCTGTCGGGGCGCGGGCTCACGCCGGAGGAGCTGCGGGAGGTGCTGGAGTACGCCTACCGCATTCCGCTGGACTACCGGGAAGACCAGGTGGTGTATTGGATGCTCCTGGCTGTACAGGGCGCCACCCTTCCGCTGGTGGAAGCGCTGGCCGCGGGGGATGCCGCCGCTCTGGCGGAGGCCTATCGGAGAGACTATCCCCGCTTCACCCGCCTGCCGGTTCAAAAGCAGGTGCTCACCGCCCTGAAGAACCGGGCGAAAGGACGCTGACAGATTAGACAAAGGGAGCCCCGGCCGGAAATCCGGCCGGGGCTCCTTTGATGCCTGCGGAGGAAGAAGGGCCGCCCGGCCCTCCCTTTGGAAGGAAGGCCGGGCGGTGAAGGGGAGAGAGGGAAGGAAAACGCAAACTTATGAGCTGGGCAGCCGCTTCCGGTTGCCGTGGTAGATGGGCTTCCACTCCACCTTTTTCACCAGGGCCGCAATGGAAATGGGCACGTAGGTGAACATGAAAATGGGGAAGGTGAACATGTACGCCAGCTTTTGGAGCGGAGGGACCTGAATCTGCTTCCACTCGGTCAGGGTGGTGACCATTCCAAAGAGGAATAGGCCCAGGTAGAAATTTGCCACCGCCATGCCCAGGAAATTCAGTGTCGTATCAATCACCCGCTTTGCGATGTAAGGGGGCTCGCCCAGGCAGGCCGCCAGAAGGATGACATTGAAGACAAGGCCCAGCAGCGTCAGGAACATGCCGGGGGCCACCGTCATGAGCATGTCATAACAGGCAAACCCCTTTCTCCCGCCCCGGAAGCAACCCCGGATGAGGGAGAGGCCGTACTTCAAATCCACCTGGTAAAATCCCTTCGACCAGCGCAGACGCTGGTCCCAGGACTGGCGGAAGGTGACGGGCTGCTCGTCGTAGATGACGGCCTTTTCGCAGTAGCCGATGACGCCGCCCTGCAGGGCGGTGCTCACGGAGAACTCAATGTCCTCCGTGAGCAGGTGGTAAGGCCAGCCGCCGTAGGCGCGGATCACCTCGGCCGAGACCAGGAAACCGGTCCCTGAGACATGGCAGCTGGCGCCCAGAGCCATGCGGGGGGCGTTGAGGAACCGCGCTTCCCGCAAGAACCAGAGTCCGTATCCGGCGGAGATCCAGTTCTCTCCGAAGTTTTTGGAGTTGCGGTAGCAGGTGATGGCGGCATAGTCGCCGCGGTCGAAGGTCTTATTCATCTCGGCGACAAAGCTGGGGTCCACGTAGTTGTCTGCGTCGAAAATGAAATAGCCCTCGTAATCATCCCGGCCCTCCGTATGCAGCCGGCGGAACAGGTAGTCCAGAGCGTAGCCCTTGCCCACCTGGGACTGATTGAAGCGCTGGTAGACAAACGCGCCGGCGGCTTTTGCCACCTGGGCGGTGTCGTCGTTGCAGTTGTCGGCCACCACGTAGATGTCCAACAGTTCGGCGGGGTAATTCTGGGCCTTTAAACTTCGGATCAGACCGGCAATCACATTGGCCTCGTTGCGGGCCGAGATGACCGCCGCAAACCGGTGGAGGCGGCCGGCCTCCGGCGTGGGGTGGCCCCACCGCCGCTGGGCCAATCCGACGAAAAGATAGACCAGCTGGTAAAAGTAGGCCACAAGAAAGATCAGGGCGATGGCCTCATTGAAATTGTGGACAAAGCCAAGCATACTCATACCTCATTTGCCAGGGGAGAATACCTCCCGGATGGAACGCTTTCGTTCTGATGAGATATGATAGCACCTTCTAAAAAGATTACAAGAGCTTTTCAAAGTAATTAAGAAAATGTTAATAAACGCTTTACGATTTCGACAGAAAAAGAGCAAGTGGTTGCCGTTTTTTCTGTCTAAGATGTCTGAAAGCGCATGCTCCAAACCGTTTGGGATGAAAAAATAGGGGTGCGGAAAATGAACAGCAGACGCTGAGTCAGACCGCTATCGCCGGGCGAGCCACTGCTTGGCGCCCTCCACCAGCTCCATCAGCTTGAACTTGACCACATAGCCCGAGTCCTCGCCGGTGATAAGGGCCACCTGCTGTTCCTCCAGCGGAAGCGGCTGGGCGGTCTCCGACACGGAGCCCAGGCAGAGCGGGGGGAAGACCACACACCACCAGTTTTGCCCCTCCCCCGCGCCGATGGAAATGCGCAGCGCGGTATACGTCCCGGCGGGGAGGGCAAACTCGTCATAGACCCGGGTGGGGAACCAGACGTGATCGTCCAGAGAGGCGGTCACCGGGTAGTCGTAGCCTGCCGCCGCTACGGTCCGCGCACCGGCCCGGGCCAGCTGGGGGAGGGCCTGGGCGAGGACCGCGCGGGCCTGCGCCGGTGAGGCGTCCGGGGGAATGAGGCCCTCCGCCTGGGCGAGGACGGCGTCCCGGACCTGGAGCTTGAGGGCCTGATCTTCCGCCCGGTCGGAGTTGGCCAGCACATGGAGCCGCACCAGGGACCCGGCCAGCGCCTGCTGCTGCCGGTCCAGCCGGGCGCCCAGCAGAGCGGCCAGGGCCAGGGCGAGCAAAAGTGCGGCCTCCCAGCGGCGGAGCCGGTGGGAAGCGGGGGAATTCGTTCGTGTCATCGTACGGTCACCTTTCCTATGTAGAGTCGGGAGTTCTTCTGCACCTATTGTGGACGGATGCGGGCGGCTTTAAACCGGTTCCGGGAAAAAATTGGGGAGAACGAGGGCGCTTCCCTTGCATTTTTGCCCGGGAGTGTTTATACTTTATTCTGACTTCATAGGATCTCCGCCGCCCGGACGGGCGGGTAAAATCATAAGGAGGAAATCAGTCATGGATCAAATTCCGCTGCCCCTGCTGCTGGACGGCGCCACGGGGAGCGAGTTGCTGCGCCGGGGGATGCCGGCGGGAAGCTGCGCCGAGGCGTGGGTGCTCCAGCACCCCGAGGTGCTGCTGGAGCTCCAGCGGGCCTACGTATCCGCCGGAGCGGAGGTGCTGCTGGCCCCCACCTTCGGGGCCAACGCGGTGCGCCTGGAGGAACACGGTCTGCCTGGAAAAGTGGAGGAGTATAACCTCCGCCTGGTGGAGCTCTCCCGGCAGGCCGCCGGCGGGAAGGCGCTGGTGGCGGGCGACCTGGCCCCCACCGGCAAGTTTATCGAGCCCTTCGGCGAGTATACCTTTGAAAAATTAGTGGATGTCTATACGGAGCGGGCCGCCGCCCTGGAAAAGGCGGGGGTGGACCTCTTTTTGGCAGAGACCACCATGACCATGCCGGAGGCCCGGGCCGCGGTGCTGGCCATCCGCAGCGTGTCGGAGCGGCCGGTGCTGGTCTCCTTTACCTGCGACGAAAACGGCCGGACGCTCTCGGGCACCGATGTACTGGCCGCGCTCATCGTGATGCAGGGCATGGGCGTGAGCGCCTTCGGCCTCAACTGCTCCTCCGGCCCGGACCGGATGCTTGAGCAGATCCGCCGCCTCTCCCCCTATGCCCGGGTTCCCCTCTTGGCCAAGCCCAACGCGGGCCTGCCCGAGATGGTGGACGGCCGGGCGGTCTACCACTGCCCGCCGGAGGAGTTCGCCTCTTACACCCGGGCGCTGGCCGAGGCCGGAGTACGGGTGTTCGGCGGCTGCTGCGGCACCACGCCCGCGCACATCGCCGCCCTGAAGGCGGCGTTGGACGCCATCGATTTTGCGGCGTTTCCGGCGGTGGAACACGACCCGGACGTCATTCCCTGCGCCAGCGAGACCGAGGCCCGCTTTATCACCCCGGACGTGGACGTGGGGGAGGAGATCCAGTGCTCTTCCGACCTGATGGAGGACATTCTGGAGGCCGAGGAGGAGCGGCCCCAGGGTGCGCTGAAGATCGAGATTATGGAGGAGGACGACCTGGAGCTCTTCGCGGAGAACCAGTACGTCATTAAAGATCCGCTGTGCATCTCCACCGACGTGCCCGAGCTGCTGGAGGGTGCGCTGCGTCTCTTCCAGGGCCGGGCTTTCTGGGACGGCACGCAGGAGTTGGACAGCGCCTTCCTGGAACAGATGCGGGACCGGTACGGTCTGATCCTCTTATAAAGGAGGGCGGGCATTTGAAGATCGCTTACGCGGGCTTCGACCTGCTCTACCCCTGTCTGGAGGCGTTGGAGCGGGCGGGCTGCACCGTGGAGCGGGTATTTACCTACCCCACCGACAACGTCTACGAATTCAACCGCCAGGTGGTCTCCTTCGCCGAGAAGCGGGGCATCCCCTGGACCGACCGGCGCATTACCTCCCAGGACCTGCAGCGCCTGTGGGAGGGCGGGTGCCAGGCCCTTTTTTCGGCGGGCTATCTTTACCGCATCCCGGTGGACACCCCCCTGCGCTGCGTCAATGTCCATCCGGCCCTCCTGCCGGTGGGGCGGGGGCCCTGGCCCATGCCCTGCACCATCCTGCGGGGCCTTACGGAGAGCGGCGTGACCCTCCACAAGGTGGCCGCCGGTTTTGACACGGGAGATATTCTCCTCCAGGAGGCCTTTCCCGTCACCCAACGGGACACGCTGGAGACATTAACCGAGACCATCCGGACCGTAGCCCCCCGGCTGGCGGCGGCGTGCGCCGCCGACTTGGACCGGCTCTGGGCTTCGGCCGTCCCGCAGGGAGCGGGGGAGTACTGGCCGGAGCCGGGGGAGGAGGAGATGGTCATCACCCCGGAGGATTCCGCCCGGCGGGCCGACCGGGTGGCCCGGGCCTTTGCCGGATACGGCTTTGTCTACCGCGGCGGCGGGGAGGAACAGAGAATCCTCCGGGGGGAGGTTCGCTTTGCCTCCCACACCACCCGCCCCGGGACGATGCGGGTGGAGGGCGGCGTACCCATGTACGCCCTGCGGGGCGGCTGGCTGCGCATTTTCCAGTGGGCCTGACGGGCCGGGGCGCCCTTCGGCCGGTCTGAGAGAAGTAGACTGGATACTCTGACGGGAAAACGGCGCTGGAAAGGTTGGAAAACAGCGTTTTTTTCCTTGACGGAGGAGAAAGCATATGGTATAATCCAAAATTGCGCAGACCTGTGGATTTACGCACAGATTTTGCCAAAAATGGCCCGGGGAGGAGGCGCGCACGTGCTGAATGAGTTGAAGAATGGACGCAAGGTCGTGGGCGCCAAACAGACCCGCCGCGCCCTGGGCGATGGAAGCGCCCAGCGGGTTTATCTGGCCATGGATGCCGACCCCCGTGTGGTGGAGCCGGTGGAGACCATGTGCCGGGAGCGGGGCGTCCCTGTGGAGCGGGTGGAGCGGATGAAGGATCTGGGCTCGGCCTGCGGGATCGCAGTGGGCTCGGCGGTGGCCGCCCTGCTGCGCTGAATCATTTCGATTTTAACCGAATGATCTGTGATGATTTGGTTAAAATAATAAAATCCAAGACTTAGAGAAAGGAGGAACCATTTCATGCCTACTTTTAACCAGCTGGTCCGCAAGGGCCGTCAGCAGGCGACCGACAAGTCCAACTCTCCTGCTATGCAGTATGGCCTGAACACCCTGAAGAACCGGGAGACCGATCTGCCTTCTCCCCAGAAGAGAGGTGTCTGCACCGCGGTGCGTACGGCGACCCCCAAGAAGCCCAACTCCGCGCTGCGTAAGATCGCCCGTGTGCGTCTGACCAACGGCTACGAGGTCACCGCCTATATCCCCGGCGTGGGCCACAACCTGCAGGAGCACTCTGTGGTCATGATCCGCGGCGGCCGTGTCAAGGACCTGCCCGGCGTGCGTTACCACATCATCCGCGGCACTCTGGATACCCAGGGCGTCAACGGCCGGATGCAGGCTCGCTCCAAGTACGGCGCCAAGCGGCCCAAGGCCGGCAAGGGCGGCGCGAAGAAGTAAGCGCGCTTCCGTACCCCCGGCGCAGAACGCGCCGAATTGAAATTGCACTGTGCGCTTACGCGCAAGGCAAAAGCCTTGCCGGGCGTTTACCATATAAGGGTAGACCTCGGGAGGCACTGGACAAGCAGGCACTTGTCTTATACACGGGCCGCCGAGGCGGTTCGAGTACCTATGAAATCATACTGTGAAGGAGGGAAGCAAAGTGCCCAGAAGAGGTAACGTACCCAAGCGGGAGGTTCTGCCCGACCCGCTTTACAACTCCGTCCTGGTGACCAAGCTGGTCAACAGCATCATGCTGGACGGTAAGAAGGGCGTGGCCCAGAAAGTGGTCTACAGCGCTTTCGATATCATCAAGGAAAAGACTGACAAGGATCCCCTGGAGGTCTTTACCGCCGCTCTGGAGAACATCATGCCGTCCCTGGAGGTCAAGGCCCGCCGCGTGGGCGGCGCCACCTACCAGGTGCCCATCGAGGTTCGGCCCGAGCGCCGGCAGACTTTGGGCCTGCGGTGGCTGACCACGTATGCCCGCAACCGCAGCGAAAAGACCATGAAGGAGCGCCTGGCCGGCGAGATCATGGACGCCGCCAACAA
>DWYC01000052.1 GCA_019118925.1 Candidatus Flavonifractor intestinipullorum
CGTGGACTTCCTCCAGGCCCTGAACACCCACATCTTTGAAAAACATCCCGACGTGATGATGATCGCCGAGGAGTCCACCGCTTGGCCCCGGGTCTCCCACCCGGTGGGCGCCGGCGGACTGGAGGGCGGCCTGGGCTTCAACCTGAAGTGGAACATGGGCTGGATGAACGATATCCTCCACTACATCAAGCTGGACCCCTACTTCCGGCAGTTCAACCACCGGGACATCACCTTCTCATTGATGTACGCCTTTTCCGAGAATTTTGTGCTCCCCCTCTCCCACGACGAGGTGGTGCACATGAAGGGCTCCTTCATCAACAAGATGCCCGGCACCGACGACGAAAAATTCCCCGGCGTTCGGGTCTTCTACACCTATATGCTCACCCATCCGGGCAAGAAGCTCCTCTTCATGGGGGCCGAGTTCGGACAGTTCAACGAGTGGCACTACGAGCACTCTCTGGACTGGCACCTGCTCAAGCAGGAGCGGCACAAGAAGCTGCAGAAGTTCTTCCAGTCGGCCAACCAGTTCTATCTGGCCCACCCCGAACTCTGGCAGCTGGACTTCTCCTGGGAGGGCTTCCAGTGGATCTGCGCCGACGACAACCAGGGCAACTGCGTGGCCTTCCTCCGCAAGGACAAGAAGGGCCAGTTCCTGGAGGTTGTGTGCAACTTCTCCCCCGTCCATCGGGAGGGGTACCGGGTGGGCGTCCCCTATCCCGGCCGGTATGAGGTGGTCTTCGACACCGACGACGCCTCCTTCGGCGGCACCGGGCTGGGCAACCGCGAGCCTTTGAAATCCGAGTACGTCTCCTGCCACGGGCAGGAGCAGTCCATCGTGATCGACCTTCCGCCCATGAGCGCCATGATTCTCCGGTGCGTCAAGAAATTCCCGCCCCGCCGGAAAAAGGCGGAGCTTAAGCCGGCGGCCGAGCCCAAAAAGGCGGTCCAAAAGGCCGTCAAGTCCAAGGCCGTTCGGGCCGGCGCCAAGAGCGCCCGGGTCCCCACCCCCAAGGCGGAGACCAAACCGGCCACGGCCCGGCGCAAGCCGGCTGCGGCCAAGAACGATTCCAAAGACCCCCAGTAAGTTGAGCGGAGGGAGGAGTTAGCGCACAGATCGTCGCCCCGCGGGAGCGTCCCGTAACCGGTCCCGCCGTTCGGAAGGGCCGGAGCCAAGCCATCGGTAACTGATAACTAGAGGTGAACGTGTTATGAAAAAGGAATGTGTGGCCATGCTTCTGGCCGGCGGGCAGGGGAGCCGCCTGCACGCGCTGACCAGCCACGTGGCAAAGCCCGCCGTTCCCTTCGGCGGTAAGTATCGCATCATTGATTTCCCGCTGTCCAACTGCGTCAATTCCGGTATCGATACCGTGGGCGTACTCACCCAGTATCGCCCTCTGGAGCTCAACGCCTATCTGGGCAACGGTCAGCCCTGGGACCTGGACCGCTCCGACGGCGGCGTCCACGTCCTGCCGCCCTACATGCGGGAGGGGGAAAAGGGCACCTGGTACAAGGGCACCGCCAACGCCATTTACCAGAACATCGACTTTATCGAGCGCTATGACCCCGACTATGTTCTCATCCTCTCGGGCGACCATATCTACAAGATGGATTACTCCAAAATGCTGGCCTACCACAAGGCCAACGGCGCCGCCTGCACCATTTCGGTGCTGGAGGTCACGCTGGAGGAGGCCACCCGCTTCGGCATCATGAACGTGGACGAGAACGACCAGGTCTATGAGTTCGAGGAGAAGCCCAAGCACCCCAAGAGCAATCTGGCCTCCATGGGCATTTACATTTTCACCTGGAAGAAACTCCGGCAGTACCTGATGGCCGACGAAGCCGACGAGAAGAGCTCCAACGATTTCGGCAAAAATATCATCCCCGCCATGCTGGGCGCCGGTGAGAAGCTGATGGCCTACCGCTTCAAGGGCTACTGGAAGGACGTGGGCACCATCGATTCCCTCTGGGACGCCAATATGGACATGCTCTCCCCTGAGAACGGCATCGATCCCTACGACACCGAGTGGCCCATCTACGCCCGCACCCCCACCAAGCCCCCCCACTTCACCGGTCCCAACGCCCGCGTCTCCCACTCCATGCTCACCGGCGGATGCGAGGTCTACGGAACGGTGGAGAACTCGGTTCTCTTCCACTCGGTCATTGTGGAGGAGGGCGCCAAGGTCAGCTATTCGATTCTCATGCCGGGCACCGTGGTCAAGAGCGGCTCGGTGGTGGAGTACGCCATCGTAGCCGAGGACACGGTCATCGGGCGCAACACCCGGGTGGGCGCGCCGCCTACGCCGGACCGGGAAAACTGGGGCATCGCCGTGGTGGCCCAGGGCCTGAAGGTGGGCGACAACGCCGTCATCTCCCCCAACGCCATGATTACCAAGAACGTGAAAGGAGGCGAGGAGAAATGATGAACAAGCTGCACGGAATCATCTTCGCCTACCGCTCGAATCCCAACCTGCGGGAGCTGACCCAGCCCCGCAACACCTGCTCCATCCCCTACGGCGGGCGCTACCGCGTCATCGACTTCATGCTCTCCAATATGGTCAACGCCGGCATCACCGACGTGGGCCTCATCGCCCATGCCAACTACCAGTCCCTGCTGGACCACGTGGGCTCCGGCAAGGATTGGGACCTCTCCCGCAAGCACGGCGGCCTGCGCATTCTGCCCCCCTTCAGCTACGCGGATAAGCGGGGCGACGGCAACTACCGCGGGCGTATGGACGCCCTAGCCGGCGTGTACTCCTATCTGCAGAACATCCGGCAGGATACCGTGGTGCTGGCCGGCGGCGATCTGGCCGTCAACCTGCCCCTGCGGGAGATCTACGCCTCCCATGTGAAGAGCGGCGCCGACATCACCGCCGTGTGCACCTCCACCCCCAAGGGCACCCCCCGCAGCTGCGACTACTTCACGGTGGATAAGGAGGGCTTTGCCTCCGACATCGTGGTGCACCCCAGCGAGGCCGTGGGCTGCGAGTCTCTGGAGGTCTATATCCTCTCCAAGGATCTGCTCCTCTCTCTGGTGGACTACTGCTCGGCCCACGACATCTCCTCTTTCAGCCAGGGCGTCCTGCTGACCATGAAGGACCAGCTCAAGATCCATGTCTATGTCCACGAGGGCTATGCCGCCCGGCTGCAGTCGGTCTCCGGTTACTTTGCCCGCAGCATGGAGCTGCTGGACCCCCAGGTCCGCGCCCAGCTCTTCGTGCCGGAGCGGCCCATCAAGACCAAGGACCAGTCCAACCCCTCCACCTACTACGGCCCCGAGGCCAAGAGCCTCAACTCTCTGGTGGCCGACGGCTGCCTCATCGAGGGCGAGGTGGAGAACTCCATCCTCTTCCGCGGCGTGCGGGTGGAAAAGGGCGCGCGGGTGTCCAACTGTGTGCTCATGCAGGGCACCGTCATCCAGGCCGAAGCCGTGCTGAAATACGTCATTACGGATAAGAACGTCCGCGTCAATCCCGGCCGGATGCTTATGGGCCACTCCAGCTATCCTCTGGCCATCGCAAAGAATGAAATCGTATAATTCTTGACAATTTTCCCTGTATCATGCGAGAGACGAAGGCGTTTTTTTAACACTTCGTCTCTCGTATTGATTGCCTCTTTCTGTTATAATGAAATCAGCACCGGCCTGAGGCCCATCATGGGCGGCCCGGTTCTCCGTGCCCGGCGGGTGTCATGGCTGTGAAAGGAGTCTTTTATGAATATCCTGTTTGCCTCCTCTGAGGTTGCCCCGTTTATCAAGACCGGCGGTCTGGCCGATGTGGCCGGCAGCCTGCCCAAGGCGCTGGCCGCCGCGGGCCACGATGTGCGTGTCATCCTCCCTCTCTACGAGGGCATTGGCCAGGAGTGGCGCAACCAGATGAACTACCTGTTCAATTTCAACGTGACTCTGGCCTGGCGTACCCCCTACTGCGGCATTTTTGAGCTCCGGCGGGAGGGCGTAACTTACTATTTCGTGGATAACGAGTATTACTTCAAGCGCGCGGGCCTCTACGGCCACTACGACGACGCCGAGCGCTTCGCCTTCTTCTCCCGGGCCGTGGTGGAGACCCCCGGTTATCTGAACTGGCATCCCGATGTGCTCCACGCCAACGACTGGCAGACCGCCCTGGCCTGCATCTATCTGCTGGAGGAGCGCCACCGCATCCCCGTGCTCTACGGCACCCAGTCGGTGTTCACCATCCATAACATCGAGTACCAGGGCCGCTACGGCAAGGAGCTGATGGTGGACCTGTTCGGCCTGAATTCCGGCTACTTCCACGAGCATATGCTGGCCTATCACGGGGATATTAACCTGATGAAGGGCGCCATCTATGCCGCCGACTATGTGACCACCGTCTCCCCGACCTACGCCGAGGAGCTCCAGTACGCCTTCTACGCCCACGGCCTGGAGGGGGTCATCGCCGACAACCGCCACAAGCTGCGCGGAATTCTCAACGGCATCGACACCGCCCTCTACGACCCCGCCAGCGGCAGCGGCATTACCGCCCCCTTCTCCGCCGGTGACCTCTCGGGCAAAGCCGCCTGCAAGGCCGCCCTTCAGCAGGCGGTGGGCCTGCGGCAGGAGCCCAACGTGCCCATCATCGCCTGCGTCTCCCGCCTGGTGAAGCACAAGGGGTTCGATCTGGTCACCGCCGCCATCCACGACATTATGGCCATGGATGTGCAGATGGTGGTGCTGGGCACCGGCGACTGGGGCTATGAGGAGGCCTTCCGTCAGGCCCAGGCCCAGTATCCCGGCCGCTTCTCGGCCAACATCATGTACTCCGCCGCCCTCTCCAACGCCATCTACAGCGGCGCCGACCTCTTCCTCATGCCCAGCGAGGCCGAGCCCTGCGGCCTCTCCCAGATGATCGCCATGCGCTACGGCACGCTGCCCGTGGTGCGGGAGACCGGCGGCCTGAAGGATTCCGTGCGGCCCAACGGCGTGGAGGGCGCCACCGGCTTCACCTTCGCCAACATCAACGCCCAGGATATGGTCTGGGTGCTGGGCGAGGCGGTGGGCCTCTATTACAACAACCCGGACGCCTGGCATTACCTCCAGCACAATGCCATGACCGCCGACTTCTCCTGGAACCGGTCCGCCGAGGACTATCTCCAGATCTACAACTGGATTACCGGCAAGGAGATGCACCCCGGCCGCCCTTTTGAGGCGGGGGCGGGCGAGTCCGAGGCGTCCGCCCAGACTCCTGTGACTGAGGAGGCCGCCCCGGCGGAGGAAACGCCGGCCCCGGCGGAGGAGCCCGCCCAGGAGCCGGCCCCGGCGGAAGCGGCGCCTGTGGACGAGCCCGCTCCGGCGGCCCTCCCGGCAGAGGAGAGCGCCCCCGCCCTGGCGGTCCCTCCGGTGGAAGAGAGCGCCCCCGCTCCGGTGGAGGAGCCCCCCGTTAAAGCGGCGAAGAAGCCCGCCGCCCGGAAGGCCCCCGCAAAAAAGACCACCCGTAAGACCGCGAAGGCCCCTGCGGACGAGACGGCGAAGAAGCCCGCCCGCAAGACCGCCGCCAAAAAGACCACGAAGAAGGCCGCGGAGGAGAAGTAATCCCCTTCCGCCCTTCTCCCCGGCCCGGCTCCCACCGGCCGGAACGCATCGGACAAATCACCGGCCCGCGGGCATGATTGTTCCCTGCCCGCGGGCCCCTTCTTGTTCGAGTCGAAGCGAATGGAGGTTTTTATCCATGCATCAGTATACAAAAAAAGAGCTCATGGACCTGATCACCGGAAAGCTGCGCCGCAATTTCGGCCGCGACGTGGATGAGGCCACTTCCCTGCACATGTTCAAGGCCTGCGCCATGGTCCTGCGGGACATCATGTCCGCCCAGCAGATGAAAACCCAGGACAAGGTTCAGGCCGACCACGCCCGCCAGGTCCACTACCTCTCCCTGGAGTTCCTCATGGGCCGCTCCCTGATGAAGAACGCCTATAACCTGGGCGTGCTGGAGCCCCTGAAGGAGGCCATCGAGGGCCTGGGCTTCTCCGCCCCCGAGCTCTTTGAGTCCGAGCCCGACGCGGGCCTGGGCAACGGCGGCCTGGGCCGCCTGGCCGCCTGCTATCTGGACTCCATGACCACCCTGGAGATCCCCGCCACCGGCTACTCCATCTGCTATGAGCTGGGCATCTTCAAGCAGAAGATTGTGGACGGCCAGCAGGTGGAGATCCCCGACAACTGGCTGGGTCTGGGCGACGCCTGGCTCATCCCCAAGATGGACGAGGTGGAGGAGGTCCGCTTCGGCGGCCAGGTCAAGGACGTCTGGGACGACCAGGGCCGCCACTCCATCCAGCACACCGGATATAACTCCGTTCTGGCCATCCCCAAGGATATGGAGATTGCCGGCTTCCAGACCGAACACGGAAATATCCTGCGCCTGTGGGACGCCAAGAGCCCCACGCCCGTGGATATGTCCCTCTTCTCCCGGGGCGAGTACCTCAAGGCCGTGGAGCAGCGGGCCATGGCCGAGACCATCTCCAAGGTCCTCTACCCCGAGGACAACCACTACGAGGGCAAGTCCCTGCGCCTGAAGCAGCAGTACTTCTTCGTCTCGGCCACCGTGCAGTCCATCGTGCGCAAGCACCGGGCCGAGTACGGCACACTGCGCAACTTCCATCAGAAGCACGTCATCCAGATCAACGACACCCATCCCACTCTGGTCATCCCCGAGCTGATGCGCATCCTTCTGGACGAGGAGGGCTACGGCTGGGACGAGGCCTGGAACATCGTCACCCACACGGTGGCCTACACCAACCACACCGTGCTGGCCGAGGCGCTGGAGCGCTGGCCTCAGCAGCTGATCATCGACCTGCTGCCCCGCATCTGGCAGATCATCGTGGAGATCAGCAACCGCTATCAGGCCGAGCTGACCACCTACTTCCACGGCGACATGTCCAAGGTGGAGGGCATGGCCATCATCTGGGGCGGCGATGTGCGGATGGCCAACCTGTGCATCTGCGCCTGCTTCGCCGTCAACGGCGTGTCCGCCCTTCACTCGGAGATCCTCAAGCGGGAGGTGTTCCACGACGCCTATGTCCGCACGCCCGCCAAGTTCAAGAACGTCACCAACGGCATCGACCACCGCCGGTGGCTTGCCGAGTGCAACCCCAAGCTGGACGCCCTCATCCAGGAGTGCTGCGGCGGGGACCGCTACCTGCTCCACCCGGAGTCTCTGCGAGAGCTGGAGAAGTACCAGGACGACGCCGCCGTTCTGGAGCGCCTGGAGGCCATCAAGAAGGAGAACAAGCGCGCCTTCGCCGCCTATGTGCGCCGGGAGAGCGGCATCCTCCTCAACACCGACGCCATGTTCGATGTCCAGGTCAAACGCCTGCACGAGTATAAGCGGCAGCTCCTCAACGTGCTGCACATCATCTACGAGTACCAGCACCTGAAGGAAGATCCCAACTTCATGATCACCCCCAAGGTCTACCTCTTCGGCGCCAAGGCCGCCCCCGGCTACTATGTGGCCAAGGAGATCATCCATCTCATCAACTCCCTGGCCGACACCGTGAACAGCGACCCCGTGTGCAAGGATAAGCTCCAGGTGGTCTTTTTGGAGAATTACCGGGTCTCTCTGGCCGAGAAGCTCATGCCCGCCAGCGAGCTCAGCGAGCAGATCTCCACCGCCGGCAAGGAGGCCAGCGGCACGGGCAACATGAAGTTCATGATGAACGGCGCGGTGACCATCGGCACGCTGGACGGCGCCAACGTGGAGATGCATGAGGTGCTGGGCGACGAGAACATCTTCCTCTTCGGCCTGAAGGCCAATGAGGTCACCGAGTTCAAGAACAAGGGCTACCGCTCCTACGAGTACTATATGCACAACGGCGACCTGCGCTCGGTAATCGACAACCTCTCCCGGGGCTTCCGGGACGGGGTGAGCTACGACGGGCTCACCAAGCGCCTGCTCTTCGGCAGCAACGGCTCCCCCGCCGACGAGTATATGCTCCTGGCCGACTTCGAGAGCTACCGCGCCGCCCACAAGCGGGCCGCCGAGTGCTACCTGGACCGCCAGAGCTGGAACCGCATGTCCCTCATCAACGTGGCCCGTTCCGGCATCTTCGCCGCCGACCGCTCCGTGCGGGATTACGCCCGGGATATCTGGAACGTGCCCGTGCGGGATCTGAGCAAGAACTCCTAACCTCTCCTCGAGAGAGTGAAACCGCCGCCCCTTTGAGGGGCGGCGGTTTTTTTACGGCGCAGGGACCAGACTGTGGTAAAAATCCAGCGTCCGGAACCCCCGGTCCAGCTGGGTGGTGAGGAACCCCTCGCACACCCGGGCGAACTGCCGCCACTCCCCCGGCTCCAGGCGGAAGGAGAACAGGCGCTTGGGGTCGCCGTAGACCACGTGGCGCATGGCGGCCAGGACCGCGGGACTCAGGGCCAGAGCGTCCCCCGTTCCCCGGGCGCAGCGGGCACAGCGGAGCAGCCCGTCGGTGCGGCTGAAGCGGGGCTCCTCCGGCTCGGGCGCGCCGCAGACGGCGCAGCCCTCCAGCAGCGGTTCATACCCCGCCAGAGCCATGAGCTTGAGCTCGTAAGCGCCCTTCACCACCGGCAGGGGCTTGTCCAGCTTGTCCAGGGCGTAGAGGGAGTTGAGGATCAGAGACAGCAGGGCCGGATCGGACTCCCCCTCGCCGGTGACGGCCTCCATGCTCTCGGCAAAGTAGGAGCCCAGCGCCAGCTTCTCCACCCCGGCGCGCACGCCCCAGAAGCACTCCAGCGGCTCGGCCTCGTTGAGGGTATAGTGATCCCGGTAGGCGAACAGCCCCGCCTCCGAATAGGTCAGCAGCTGCACCGCCGCCGCCAGGCGGCTCCCCTTCCGGCGGCAGGCGCGGGCCTTCACCGTCACCCGCCCCAGGTCGGGGGTGAGCACCGTCAGGATACGGTCGGACTCCTTATAGTCCACCGCGCGCAGAACCAGCATTTTTGTATCGATGAGCAATCCCGCTCCCTCCCTTCCCTTCGCCTCCATCTTACCACATCCCCCCCTCTCCCCGCAAGCGCCCCCGCTTGTCTCGCCGCCGGGGAGGGAGTATAATGGTGTCGAACGGGGCCGCGCCCAACGGCCCCAAATTGTGCGTGATCAGGAGGTTTTTGGATGAATTATCTGCTTTTGTTCAGCCCCACCGGAGGGACCGCCGCCGCTGCGGAGGCCCTTTGCTCCGCCTGGGACGGCCCCTGGGAGACCATTGACCTGACGGACCGCTCCGCCGGATTCCGCCGCTCCTTTGCGCCGGAGGACCTGGTGCTGGCGGCGGTCCCGTCCTTCGGCGGGCGGGTCCCCGCCCTGGCCGGCGCACGCCTGGCGCAGATGGAGGGCAACGGCGCCTCCGCCGTGCTGCTGTGCGTCTACGGCAACCGTGCCTTTGAGGACACGCTGGTGGAGCTGGAGGACCTGCTCACCTCCGCCGGATTCCGCTGCCGCGCGGCGGCCGCCGCTGTGGCCCAGCACTCGGTTGTCCCCCAGATCGCCGCCGGACGGCCCGACGGGGCCGACCGGGCCCAGCTGCAGGACTTCGGCCGCCGGATCTGTTCCGCGCTCTCCGGAGCGGCGGAGGCCACGCCCTCCCTCCCCGGCAACCGGCCCTACAAAGAGCGGGGCGGCGGCGGTATGGTCCCCCAGGCGGGAGAAGCCTGCGTCCGCTGCGGAGCCTGCGCCCGGCGCTGCCCGGCCGGGGCCATCGACTCCGCCGGCCCCTCCCAAACCGACGAGGACAAGTGCATCTCCTGTATGCGCTGCGTGGCCCTGTGCCCCAGGCACGCCCGGCAGCTCCCCGCCCCCAAGCTCGCCGCCGTGACCCAGATGCTCAGCCAGACCGCCGCCGGACGGCGGGAGAACGAGCTCTTCCTTTAAAAACCCTTGGAATACCCAGACAGGCGGCCCCGGATATCCGGGGCCGCCTGTGTTTGGAATGGGGAGAAACGCTTACTCCACCACCACCATGCGGATCTTGCCGCCCTGCTGGGGGGATTTGTCATAATAGACCGTCATCTCCGGGGCGTAGGCCCGGGCCAGCTCAAAGCGCTCATACCCGGTGTCGGCCTCAAACCAGTAGCCGGTGGTCTTGTTGTAGCACCAGACCATCTGGGAGATGGGGAAGACCTGCTCGCCCACCTTCAGGGTATGGTTCTCCGGGTCATAGGCGCCCCGGGCCACGCCGGAGGCCGACTGGAGGTTCGTCACCGATCCGGCCAGCTTGGGCGTGCCGTCCATGGTGTCCATGGAGGCCACGATGCCGATGACCTCGTTGCTGCGGAAGGTGACGCCGCTGATCAGGGCGGTCCCGCCGGAGGGATTGGCTCCGTTTTTGACGGCGATCTTGTGGTTGTCGGCGAACATGGGATCGTCGCTGGTGCTGCGGGGCGTGAAGAGGGAGAAGCCGTAGTCGTACTGATCGCCGGTCACATCGTCAAAGACCAGGATGTTGTACTTGCCGGCGTAGTCCTTGCCCGCGTAGAGAATCTTGCCGGCGGGCACCGTGGTCCGGGTGAGCTGGTCAAAGGTGATCTCCTTGGGCTGGCTGTTGCCCACCCGCTCAAACAGGCGGGCGTTCTCCGCCAGCTCCACCCCGTCCAGCGTGCGGGCGGACACGTTCAGACTGCCGCTCACCTGGTCGCCGCCGGTGAGCCGGGAGAGATAGATCCGGTCCTTCCCCGAGGAGACGGTCACCAGCTGCCCCACCAGCTTGGACAGATTGCTCTCGCTCATGTTGGTCTCTCCTTCAAAGACCACCCGCTCTCCGGCGGCATTGAAGAAGTCCAGCAGGGGGCGGACCTTGGCGCGGTTTCCGGAGCCGGACTCCACCACGCCCACCGTGGTGGACCGGGCCACCGACGGGTCCAGCGCTCCGGCGACCCGGCCGTCGCTGGTGAAGAGGAGCGTCACCGTGTCTCCCGGCGCAAAGGCCGCCAGGTCGGACACCGCTCCGGGCAGCACGTCAAAGGTCTGACCCAGCATGGTCACCTGCGCGGGGGCGGTCGGCGTGGGCTGGGCGTTCTCGTAATAACCCGTCAGACGCAGGTCGGAGACCGAGAGCACCTTGGAGGCGCTGTCGTAAGTGGCCACGTCGTACTGCCGCAGGTCGGCCAGGGTGGCGGGCACGCCGTTTTTATAGATGCGGTAATCCCGCGCGCCGCCAGTGAGGGCCGCAAAGGGGTTGGTGGTCCCGTTGGGGGCGGTTCTGGCCACCATCACGTCCTCGCTGGACTGGGAGGCCGAAGAGAGGAAGACATAGTCCAGCTTCCCCGAAGGACCATAACACAGGGTGACGGGCGTGCCGTTATAGAGGTACGTCCACACCTTTTCAAAGGTGGTGGCCTCCCCGTTGCGCCAGACGGTGGTCTCCGGATCGATGGTGATCTTTTCGCCGCCGGCGGTGATGTAGTTGGCGTCCACCGTGCCGTTGACGGTCACGCGGCGGATGGAGTCGTCCTCGCTGGGCCGCAGGGTGAGGAACTTGCCCTCCTTGTCCTGGACCATCTCGCCCCGGACGCCCACCAGCTCCGCCGCCAGGGCGGTCCGGTCGGTTTTGGGGGAGCGGGTCTCCGCGCCGTTGGCCACGGTAACCGTGTTGGAGCCCCCGGAGGTGTTCACGTCCAGAGAGAGGAGCACCGTGTCCTCGGTCAGGCTTCCCCCCAGCTTGGCGACCAGGTAACAGTCCTGGGCGGCCTTGCCCTTGGTGAAGAGCAGGTTGCGGAAGAGCTTGGCCGCCTCGCCCCGGGTGATCGTGGCGTTTCCGGCGCGGTTCAGGCCCTCCAAAAGGCCGTTCTCCTGCGCCACCGCCAGGTAGCCGTCATACCACTGGGCGCCCAGCGAGATATCCGCGGTCGTATAGCCCAGGATGCGCACCAGAATGGCCACCGCCTCGCCGTAGCTGATGGCCCGGTCGGGCTGGAAATTGCCGTCGCCCACGCCGGAGATCAGCCGGTCGGCAGCGGCGGCCGTTTCCCCGCCGTCGGAGGCCGCGTCCACTCCGGCCAGCTCTCCGCTGGTGGTCAGGGAGGCGGCCAGATTGATGTAGCCGCGGGCCCAATGGCCGCTCCCCACGTCCAGGAAGATGGTCCGGCCCCGCTGGGCGCTCTCCAGATCGCCCTTTCCCATCACGTCCACTGCCATTTTGCAGAACTCCGCCCGGGTCAGGGTGCCCTCCGGCCGGAAGCGTCCGCCGCCGGTCCCGTCCACAACCCCCAGCATATACAGGATCTGGGCGGCCTCGGCGGTGTCCGGGTCGCTGATGTCGGTAAAGACGGAGGCCGGAGCCGCCGCCGCCGGCAGGATCAGCAGCGACGCCGCCAGGGCCGCCGCCAGAAGTCCCGCCAAAATTCGTCTACATTTCATAAATGCCATTTCTCCTTTGCTGATGGGTTCACTCCGCCCGCAGGGCCTCCACAGGCTGGAGGCCGCTGGCCTTGATGGCGGGGTACATGCCGAAGATAACGCCCAGCACCACCGAGAACAGGAACGCCCCCAGGGTGATCATGGGACTGGGCAGGAGCTGCATCCCGTTGAGCAGGAATTTCCCGGCGATCAGGGTGCCCACATAGCCCAATCCGATGCCCAGTACGCCCCCGATGCCGCAGATCACCGCCGCCTCAATGAGGAACTGGGCGATGATGCTCCGCCGCTCGGCGCCGATGGCCTTGCGGATGCCGATCTCCCGGGTACGCTCGGTGACGGTGACGAGCATGATGTTCATGATGCCGATGCCGCCCACCAGCAGGGAGATGGCCGCGATGCCGCCCAGCACCATGGCCTGCATATTACTCTGCTGCTGGATGGACTCGGCCGAGGCGTTGTCGCTGCTCACGCCGCCGCTGCCGTAGTCGGAATAGCCCTCCGCGTTTTTGGGAAAGAGGCCGTCGATAAAGGCCGAGAGCCGGGTCATGGCCTCTACGGTGGCCGAGGCGCTGCGGGCCTTGACCACATAGTCGCTGATGGGCTGGTTGTTGTTCATGCTCCGGTTAAAGGTATAGGGCAGGAGGATGATGTTGTCCAGCTCGGGCCAGCCCTCCAGGTCTTTGCGCTCATACCAGCCCACCACCTGGAAGGGCTGCCCGTTGATGGTGATATTCTGTCCCACCGGGTCAACGAAGTTGAAGAGGTTCTCTTTGATGCGCCCGCCCAGAATACAGACGTTGTTGGTGTTCTGGATGTCCAGATAGGACAGCTCCCGGCCGCCCGCCAGCTCGTAATTGTTGCACACGCCGTACTGGTCGGAGCCCAGGACCACCTGAATCATATCCTCCCAGTTGTCGTAGTTCTGGGTGGAGAGGGTTTTGGCCCCGTACTGGATGGTCATATCGTTCCAGACCTGGATATTGGGCGTGATGCCCAGCACCAGGTCGGGCATACTCTGACAATAGGCGTAGAGTTTTTGCGAGATATCGTCGCCATTGCCATAATAAGAGTAGGCCGAGACGTTGATCTTGTTGCTGCCCATCTTCTCATAGTATTCCATGTTCTTCTGGTTCTGGCCCTGGACCACCGAGACCATGATGACCACCGAGCCCACACCGATGATGATGCCCAGCATGGTGAGGAACGAGCGGGTTTTTTTGCAGGCGATGGACTTAAAGGCCATCTTGAAGGCTTGAAACAGGTTCATATCCAGTCCACCTCCTGGGGCGCGTCGGAAATGATATGCCCGTCCGAGAGGCGCACGACCCGGGGGGCGGTGGCCGCGATGTGGTCGTCGTGGGTGATGAGCAGCACGGTGGTCCCCTCCCGGTAGAGTTCCTGCAGGATGCCCAGGACCTGCTTGCCCGTCTTGGAGTCCAGAGCGCCGGTGGGCTCGTCGGCCATGATAATGGGGGGCTTGGCCGCGATGGCCCGGGCAATGGCCACCCGCTGCTGCTGTCCGCCGGACATCTCGCCGG
The DNA here is from genome assembly GCA_019118925.1 of Candidatus Flavonifractor intestinipullorum. Lineage (GTDB taxonomy): Bacteria > Bacillota > Clostridia > Oscillospirales > Oscillospiraceae > Pseudoflavonifractor_A > Pseudoflavonifractor_A intestinipullorum. The sequence goes on from DWYC01000052.1 coordinate 13,871, forward strand.
GGCGGTGGTGGGCCCGGTCCTCCATCCCCACCCGAGCGAGGGCGTCCAGCGCCATGTCCTCCCGGTCCCAGGCGGGCACCCCCCGGTAGATGAGGGGCAGCGTCACATTCTCCAGAGCGTCCAACTCCTGAATGAGGTTATAGCCCTGAAAGACAAAGCCGATCTCCCGGTTGCGGATGCGGGCCAGCTTCCGGTCGTTGAGGGAGGTGATGTCGGTGCCGTTGAGGAAGTAGTCCCCGTAGGTGGGCACGTCCAGGCAGCCCAGCACGTTCATCAGGGTGGATTTGCCCGAGCCCGACTGGCCCACGATGGCCACGAATTCTCCCCGGTCAATCTGGAGGGTTACCCCGTCCAGAGCCCGCACCTCGCTCTCCTTGCCCTCGTTGTAGATCTTGTAGAGGTTCCTGATATCAATGAGCATAGCGTCACCCCGCTTAATTATAGCTGTAATCGGTGACCATGTAGTTGACAAAGACCTCCTGGTCGGGCTCCACGCCCGACTTGATCTCCACGTTCTCGGTGTCCGAAAGGCCAATCTCCACCGGCACCGGGTAGTAGCCCTCCTCCTCGCTGGGGAAGGTGCGCCGCTCTCCCTCCATGGGTTCGGGCAGGTCCAGTTCCAGGGCGTTGTCCGGCCGGCTGTCGGCTTTGACAAAGACCACGGTCTGGGCGTTGCCCTCCTGGTCCATCACACTCTTGACGGCGCTGCCCGGAATGAGGACGCAGTCGGAGGACTCGCTGGTGACAAAGGAGTAGTTCAGCCACGACCCCTCCACCAGAGAGCCGTCGAAATTGTCCACCGTCAGTACCACCGGGTAGTTGGTCATGCCGCTGCCCGCCTCGGCCTGGCTCATGTCGATGGACGTAACCGTTCCCACGAACAGGTTGCCGTTGTAGTCGGTCAGGTCTACGGTATTGCCGGGCTTAATAAAGGAGATGTTCCGGTCGTCCACGGTAATGGTAACCAGCATGGTGGTGTTGTTGGAGATCATGACCACCGTGTCGCCGCTCTTGACCTCCTGGCCCTCCACCAGGTTGCAGGAGGTGACGGTTCCGTCGATGGGCGCCACGGCGTTGAAATTGGCCAGCGCCTTCTGGGCCTCGCTCAGGGTGGTCATAGCCTCCGAGATCTCGGTCTGCTTGGCCTCAATCTGGTCGTCCAGGGCGTCGGAGCCCAGGGTGAGCAGGGTATCGCCGGCATTCACATTGGCGTAGTCGAGCAGGTTGACCGACACCACCGGGCCGGAGGCCTTGGTGGTAATGGTGCGGATCTCATAGTACTCGGTCTTGGCCGAGGAATAGGGATAGGCCGTCGTGCCGTCGGGGAGGACGATGGAGGCCGAGGCGTCCATACCCTCGGTGAGGGTGCCCGGATTGTCAAAAACCACCACGACCTCGAAGTGGACGGCCCCTTCCGGGGAGATGTAACTGACTTTATTGATCTGCTCCACCGTACCGGTGCGGTCCTGCATGACGGCGGGAAGGCTCACGTTTACCTTCTGGCCCACGGAGATCTGGTTCTCATAGCCGTAGCTGAAGTACAGGGAGAGCTTGAGCTTTTTGTCGTTGACCAGGGTGGCCACCTCGGCCCCGCTGCTCACCGACTCATCCACGGAGAAGTCCTGAACGTTGATGAGCTTTCCGGAGAAGGGGGCGGTGACCACCAGATCGGCCACCTGCTCCTGAAGATCGGCGAGCTCCTTATTCAGCTGGTCTACCTTCTCCTGGGCGTCGCTGACCGCCTTCTCGGCGGCCTCGCTGTAGATAGTGTAGAGGGGCTGTCCCGCCGTCACCACGTCGCCGGCGGTCACATAGACCTCCCGCACGGTGCCGCCTTCACTCAGGGTAATGGCGGCCGACTCTTTGGCCCGGGCGTTGCCGCTGCCCTCCACGGTGCTCTGGATGGAGCCCACGGTAGCCGGCATGGAATAAATTTCTCCCTGCTCCACCGGAGCGGGTTTTAAGACAAAGTACCACAGGGCGTAGCCGCCTCCCGCCAGAAGGGCCAGAAGGATGACCAGGGAGATGATCGTCTTGAGGTACTTTTTCTTTCGCTTCCGCTTGGGCGGGCGGGGCGGCGTGGAAACCTCCGTCCCCTGGGGCGCGGGAGCTGAAACGGGAGTCTGTTGTTCCGTCATAGTTGTTTCCTCCTCATGCCTGGATCACACCACCCGGAGATTGCCTGCATCGCGTCTCTCTCTTATCCCAGATGGTGGTACAAGTATTATAGCATGGAAGCTCCCGGAGATATTTGCAAAGGGGTGACAAATTCTTAACAAATCCTTAATTTTTTATTTGGAAATCCCTGTAGTGTCGGCGTCCTACTCTGAAATTTTAGATTTTTACGTCCAAAAGTCTCATTTCAAGCCGAAACAGGCGGGAAACGGCCGGTTCATCTCTCTTTTTGATCTCCTGCTCTGCGGA
>DWYC01000003.1 GCA_019118925.1 Candidatus Flavonifractor intestinipullorum
CCGGTTTTCTTCCTCGCGCGTTACCACCGGCGTATGGGATGCGCCCTTGATTGCCGAATCCAGGTACTCCACTCCCGTCAGTTCCACGCCGTCGGGCAGATCGATGCCGAACTCCATGCCGGCAAACTTCTCCTCCTCGTTGACGTGGATGTCCACGGTAAAGGTGTTCTGATTCTCGTCCAGCTCCACCTTCACGGTAGAGGGGGTGATCTCGGCGGCCTGGGCCATACTGGCCAGCATCGCCGTAGCCAGCACAGCGGCGCCGGCCCGTTTTCCAATCGTGTTCAAAGGGATTCCTCCATTCCTACATTCCTAGTCCGGCAGGGCGAAGCCTCCTGCATGGCTTCGCCCTGCGGTGTTCTCCGTTATTTGCGCTTGAATCTCAGTTCGCAGGGAAACTCAGCTCAGCCCAACACTTCCAGCCAAGCGGTGGCCAGCTCCACCAGATCGGCGAGATCCACCTTGCCATCGGCGTTTACGTCAGCCTTTTGGGCTTCGGCCCAGTTGGCGTCACCCTCGGCAGCCTGGTAATAGGTCTGCGCCGCGGTGATATCCGCCTGATCAAAGTCGCCGTCGCCGTCGATGTCATAGGGATTTCCGGCAGCCACGGTAGTGCGGGCCACAGCGCCGGTCGTGTCGGCATAGTACGTCTCGTTGTCACCGTAGTAAGTAAACATTGCCTGCTCCACGGAGACCTCGATGTCGCCCTCGTCCTGGGCGGAGGAGCGGATCACATAGGTGAACATATCCTCCAGCTGATCTTCCATCGCGTTGGCTTCCAGCGCGTTGGGCAGGCTGTCCATGGCATAAGCCAGGACCACCTTCACCCGGCGGGACCCGTCAGGCAGGTTCTCTTCCTCCATCGCGTACTTGGAGAACGCTCCCTCGGGCTCAAACGCGCCGCCGGTAAAGAGGCCGGTCTTGTCGCTCTTGATGTTGAAGATCACGGTCACATTGCCCAGCCCCTCGTTCTCGCCGGAGAAGGAGAAGGTGTAGGGTACGCGCTGATCCTGGCCGGCGGTAGCGGCGGCCGAGACGTCCACGCTCAGGTTCTTCTCGCCGGGCTCCACGGGCTCATCCGTAGGAACCAGGCCCTCGGTGGCGGCGATCAGGGCGTCGGTGGCGTCCTTCACTGCATACACACCGTCCGCGTCATAGATACGCTTCTCTGCCAGGGCCTGGGCAGTGGCCAGAGCCACCTCATAGGCGTCCCAGCTCTCGGCCGTATACTTGTCCGCATCCGCCGCGTCGGGGCCGGCGGCGATGGCCTCTTCCATCTTGGCCCGGCTGGGAGCGCCGGCCACGGCGTAGAAGGAGTACTTGGGCGTGCCGTCGTTTTTCCACATGGTGCAGCCGGTGGTCCGGTTGAAGGTGCCCCAGTCGGTGGTGCCGTCCCACTGATAGGCCACGACGTCCTTGTCTTCGTACTTCTGGTCCATCTCAATGAGCAGGTCCATCAGGTCGGCGGCGTAGTCGGCCTGGGCGGTCATCTTCTCAGGCGTGGCGGCCAGCTCATAGTTGGCGCCGTAGCCCCACTCGGGGTCACGCATCACGGGGGAGTTGTATACGTCAAAGGTGTTGCCGTTGGCGTCGCCGATGTGAGTGTAGGAGCCGGAGCTCTCAGGCCACTCGGGGTCGCCCTCCTGCATACGGCGGGTGGGCTGGCTGGGATCATAGTTGGGGTTGGGGATGAAGTCGCTGCGGATATCCGACTCGCTGAAGGAGATCTCGTCGGCCACGGTGAAGCCCAGCTCCATCTGCTCCCGGAGCTGATCAATGGAAGGATAGGCATAGGACAGGCGGCCCTGCATGCCGTAGCCGTCGATGTTGCCGGCCTCATAGATGGGCTTGAGCATCTTGATGGTCTGGCTCATCTTGGGCTCATAGAGCTTGTTGGAGTCCTGGAAGTCGTTGTAGTAGAGCTTCCAGTCGCAGCCGTAGTACTCGGACCACTTGCGGGCCGACTCAAACGCCTGGCGCACCCAGGCGGACTCGGCTTCCAGCCGGGCGTCGGGGTCGTCGTCCAGCTCCTCATGGCGGAACACGGTGCCCCACTGGCCGACCTGATAGTCCTCGGAGTTGCGGATCTGGCCGGAGTAGTCGTCGATGGCCTCGTTGACCACGTCCCAGCAGATGATGACGTCTTTGTACTGGGAGTAGAACTCCATCATCTTCATGATGTAGTTGTCCAGGCGGGCCAGCATGGTCTCCTCATCGGTGACCTGCTCCGCCAGAGGCTTGGACTGGTCGAAGTAGAAGCCGTCACAGAAGAAGTAGTTGGGCTGCTGTCCGCCGTGCCAGGCCAGCACGTGGGCGCGGATCTTCTTGGGCCGGTCGGGGTGCTCCTCATTCCACGCGCGAGCTTCTTCCAGCATCCGAATGCCGGTCTGCTGGCGGCCGGAGTCCAAAATCACGTTTGTGTTGGCCTCAAAGAGCTTGGCCTCCTTCTCCTCCTCGGTGAGGGTCTCGTCGGCCTCGATCTCCTCCACTGCGGCCAGATACGTCTGGCGGGAGAGGCTGTTGGTATTGCTGTTGCCGATCTGGCTGTCCAGCTTCAGGGCGTTACCCGGGGCGCTGACGTTGCCCTGGGTCTTCCACGGCTCGTTGCTCCCGTCGCCGAAGGTACCCATCAGGAAGTAGTCTTCATACTCGTCCGCCAGGATCAGGTCCGCCCGATCGCCCTCGGCCGCCAGCGCGGCGCCGGGCAGCAGAGACATGGCCATCGTGGCCGCCAACAGCATAGATAACCCTTTTTTCTTCATCTGTTTCACTTACATGACCCTCCTTTAAAAAACATTCCGCTTTTTGGTACGGTACGGGGTATATGCGCCGGTTCACCTCCTCTTTTTTGGCGTTTTTATGCAACTCTCTTTTCCTTCTGAAAACAGATCTTTCTCACACTCACTTTAACAAAAATAATTTCTTTAACTATTCTTTAATTTACACATTTTGCCCCGCTGTGTCAATAGATTTTTTGTTTAATTTCCATATTTGTAAATCCGCATAAAATAAGCCTCTCTCTTTTTACTTCTTAACATTGCGTATTTAATAAAAGTCCCTTTCGATTCTGCACTTATTGTGTAAATGCCGGCGCCCTTCTCTCCCGCGCGGAAGAGAAGGGCGCCGTATCATGCTCTTCGTATGCATTTTCTCAGGATAGCGGCAGAACGACCCGGAAGGTACTGCCCGCACCCGGGGTGCTCTCCACCTCGATCCGCCCGCCGCACAGCTTCAGAATTCCCTGTACAATAGGCAGGCCCAGTCCCATTCCCCGGCGGGTGTGCCCGGGGTCGGCCTGATAATAGCGGTCAAAAATATGGCTGCGGACCTCCTCCGTCATGCCGATGCCCGTATCGGCAATGGTGAACACGGCCTGTGTCCCGAGCTGCTTTAAGACGACCGAAACGGCCCCGCCCGGCGGCGTATATTTGATGGCGTTGCTCACCAGGTTCGTCCACACGTGGGAGAGCAGCTCTTCGCTCCCCCGCAGCTCCACCGGCTGGAGGTCCGCCGAGAGGGTCAGTCCCTTCTCCCGCGCGCTCCCCTCCAGGAGGGTCAGGCAGCGGCTGACCTGCTCATCCAGCCAGAACGTCCGTTTGACCACGGGGAGGTTTTCATTGTCCAGCTTGCTCAACAGCATGGCGTCGTTGGCCAGGTCCGCCAGCTGGCAGGACTCGTCGGCGATGAGCCGGAGATATTTTTTCTGCTCCTCCTCGGTAAACCCGGGCTCCTGGAGCAGTTCGGCAAACCCCCGGATCGCCGTCAGCGGCGTCTTGAATTCATGGGTAAACGTGTTGACATATTCATCCCGGCGGGTTCGCACCGACTGGAGCTCCCGGGCCATACGGTTAAAGTCGGAATAGATTTCGGAAAAAGTCCCGCGCTCCTCCTCGGGCAGGCGGACGGACAGATCGCCGTCTGTGATGGTCCCAAACGCCTCCCGGAGCTGCCGGAGCCGCCGCAGCGCCGCTCTCACCGCCCGGAGCGCAGTCAGCGCGCCCAGCGCCGCCGGGGCAGCCAGGGCCAGGACATACGCCGCCCAGCCCAGATGCAGGCCCTTGAGCAGCAGCACGCACCCGGTGTAAAGTCCGGCTCCAGCGGCGCTCCACAGTGCCCCCGCCGCCGCCAGACGGCCCAGCCGGGAGATCTGTTTCATGGTTATCCTCCTCCAATCGGATCTCATGCGCTTCTTCGTGCAGTTTGATTATAGCGAACAAGACGCCGTTCGTCAAAGCCCTTTCTCACCGCTCCGATGTTCCTTCGCGGTACGGTCCTTCTTTTGGAACATGCCCAAACTTCTCTCCCCTTTGTTCTACAGAATGTTTACAATTTCCACTTGACTTCTCCCGTTTCGACGCACTAAAATAAAGGTACAAAAAGTTACGGGAGTAAAATACCCAGGCAAGCAAGCGCCCGCCGCAGGCCGGGCCGGATTTGTCCGCTCGTCTGACCGCCGCCCCCGGTTGACAGGCACACGCTGTGACGTGTGCCTGTTTTGCCGCGCGGGAGGTCGAACGGTACTCATGTTTCATCTACGCGGACCGGCCCTGTGGACCGGTCCGCACGCATTTTTAAAGTGGGGAAATTTATGAGAGAAAACCTGTTGTTTGTCGGTGTGGACGTGGGGTCCACCACCACCAAAGTGGCTGCTCTGGACGCGGCCGGCCAGCTTCTATACGCAGACTATCAGCGCCATCACGCCGCTCAGGTCAAGAGCGTCCGGGAGGCCCTGGAGAAGCTGGAGGCGGCCTTTCCCGGCGTGGAAGTCCGGCTGGCCCTCACCGGGTCGGGCGCCAAGCCTCTGGCCGAGGCCCTGAACGTATCCTACGTGCAGGAGGTGGTGGCCAATTCCATCGCTCTGCGGGCCGACTATGACCGGGTGGGCACCGCCATCGAGCTGGGCGGACAGGACGCCAAGATCATCTTTTTCCGCCGCAATCCCACCACCGGCGCGCTGGATGTGGCCGACATGCGCATGAACGGCAGCTGCGCCGGAGGCACCGGGGCCTTCATTGACGAGGTGGCCTCCATCCTCAACGTGCCGGTGGAGGAATTCGACGCCCTGGCCGCCCAGGGGAGCTGCGTCTACGACGTATCCGGCCGCTGCGGCGTCTACGCCAAGACCGACATTCAGCCCCTGCTCAATCAGGGCGTCTCCAAGGCCGACCTGGCCCTCTCCGCCTTCCACGCCATCGCCAAGCAGACCATCGGCGGCCTGGCTCAGGGGCTGGAGATTCAGGCTCCGGTGGCCTTTGAGGGCGGTCCCCTCACCTTCCACCGCACTCTGGTGAAGGTCTTTTCCCAGCGTCTGGGCCTGGGCGAAGGCGATATGCTCCTCCCCCAGCGGCCGGAGATCATCATCGCCCGGGGCGCGGCCCTCTCGCTGGGAGAGATGTACCGGGGGAGGAGCCCGGAGAAGCTCTCCAGTCTGCTCCGCCGCATTGGGCAGTTGGAGGCCCATGGGCCCCTCCACACCGCCGGAGAGGCCCGGCCGTTCTTCTCCTCCCCGGAAGAGCGGGCGCGCTTCCAGGCCGAACACGCTCTTCCGGAGGTCCGTCCCCCCGTCCTCCACGCGGGCGAGACCGTGCGGGCCTGGCTGGGCATCGACTCAGGGAGCACCACCACCAAGTTCGTCCTTCTGGACGAGGAGGAGAACCTTTTGGACTCTTTCTACGCCCCCAACCAGGGCGAACCCCTCCTGGTGGCCCAAAAAGCCCTCATCGCCCTGCGGGACCGCTACCGGAAGGCCGGCGTCACCCTGGAAATTCTGGGCGCCGGCACCACCGGCTACGGCGAGCAGCTCTTCGCCCGGGCCTTCTCGGCCGAATGCCACGTGGTGGAGACGGTGGCCCACGCCCGGGCCGCCACCAAGTATTTTCCCGACGCCACGTTTCTGCTGGACATCGGCGGACAGGATATGAAGGCCATCTGGCTGGACCACGGCGTGGTTACCAATATCGTAGTCAATGAGGCCTGTTCCTCCGGCTGCGGTTCTTTTTTGGAAAATTTCGCCGCCACCCTCCATATCCCGGTGGACCAGATCGCCGAAGCGGCCTTCTCCTCCCGGAGTCCGGCCCATCTGGGCAGCCGCTGCACCGTCTTTATGAACAGCAGCATCGTCACCGAGCAGCGCAACGGCAAGCAGCCTCAGGACATCATGGCCGGCCTGTGCCGCTCCATCATCGAGAATGTCTTCACCAAGGTCATCCGTATCTCCAATCTGGACAGTCTGGGCGACCGGATTGTGGTCCAGGGGGGTACTTTCCGCAACGACGCGGTGCTGCGCGCCCTGGAGCAGTACACCGGCCGGACGGTGGCCCGCTCCCCTTACCCCGGCCTGATGGGGGCCATCGGGGCGGCCCTGCTCACCCGGGACCGGATGCCCGGGAAAGCGCGGACGTTTCTCGGCCTGGACGCGCTGGACACGTTCTCCTACACGCAGGAGGCCAACGCTCCCTGCCCCTTCTGCGGCAACCACTGCCGCCGGACGGTGGTCACCTTTTCCAACGGCAGCTCGTGGGTGACCAACAACCGCTGCGAGCGGGGTGAAGTGGTGGGCGACCCCAGGGACGCCGCCGTCCAGGCCCGTCTGCGGGAGCGCTCCAGCCGGAAGGCCCAGGTTCCCAACCTCTTCCCCCTGCGGCGGAAGCTCCTGTTCCAGGACTACCCCTGTCCGGAGCTCTCGCCCAAACGGAACACGGTCATCGGCATTCCCCGGGTGCTCTCCTTCTGGGACTCCATGCCCTTCTGGAACGCATTTCTGCGCTCACTGGGCTTTACGGTCCAGCTCTCCGACTACAGCACCCGGAAGATGTACGAGAGCGGCCTGTCCGCCGTCACCTCGGACACGGTGTGCTTCCCCGCCAAGCTGGTCCACGGGCACCTGCGGAATCTGGCGGAGAAGAAGGTGGACCGGATTTTTATGCCCTCGGTGACCACGGTGCCCTCGGAGAATACCGAACAGACCAGCCAATCCATGTGCGCCGTGGTAAAGGGCTATCCCATTGTGGTGCGCAACTCCGACAACCCGGAGCGGCTGTGGGGCATTCCCTTTGACGCCCCCCTCTTCCACTGGTACTCGGATGCCGACCGGCTGGACCAGCTCTCCCGGTACATGCAGGACACCTTCCAGATTCCGCCCGAGCTCACCCGGGCCGCCGTTCAGGCCGGCGACGCGGCCCAGGCGTCCTACCACGCCCAGCTCACCCGGGCCGGGCAGCAGGTGCTGGACCAGGTCCAGGCCCAGGGAAGTTATGCCGTTGTGCTGGCCTCCCGCCCGTATCAGAACGACGCGCTGGTCAACCACGACCTGCCCGAGCAGTTCACCGCCATGGGCATTCCGGTGCTCACGGTGGACTCCCTGCCCCAAGTCAACGAGGTGGACCTGAAGAAAAGCACCCTGGATATCGTGAACAACTACCACGCCCGGATGCTCTCGGGGGCCGTTCTGGCCGCCCGGAGCCCCCATTTGGAGTACGTACAGATCGTCAGCTTTGGCTGCGGGCACGACGCCTACCTCTCCGACGAGATCACCCGCCTGATGAAGAATATCTCGGGAAAAACGCCCCTGATTCTGAAATTGGACGAGAGCGATGTCCAGGGGCCTCTCCGCATTCGGGTGCGCTCCTTTGTGGAGACGCTGAACATGCGCCGGGCCCGGGAATCCCAGGCCGAAATCCACCCCCTGAAGGACCCCTATCCGGTCAAATTCACCGCCAGAGACCGGAAGGAGCGGGTGGTCCTCTTCCCCAATACCTCCCACGCGTTCTGCCGCCTGCTCTCGGCGGCCATGGGCACCCAGGGCCTGCGCACCGAACCCCTGGAGATCGGCCGGGAGGAGGCCATCCGCCTGGGCCGGGAGTACGTCCACAACGACATCTGCTTCCCCGCTCAAATCGTCATCGGCGAGGCCCTGGCCGCTCTGCGCAGCGGCAAATACGACGGCCAGGAGGTGGCCATCGCCATGGCCAAGTATGTGGGCGACTGCCGCCTGACACACTACAGCGCCCTGCTGCGCAAGGCGCTGGACAGCGCCGGATACGCCCATGTGCCCATCCTCACCAACGACGGCGAGGACAGCCACAACCTCCACCCGGGGTACAAGATGAATCTGGCCGCCTCTGTGCGGGTGGCTCTGACGCTGCCTATGATCGACGTACTGGAGGAGCTGCTGCGGAAAATCCGCCCCTATGAGACCCAGCCCGGCCGCGCTCAGAGGGCCTTTGACGAGGGTCTGGACCTGGTCATCGACGGCCTCAAGCGGCACGGGGCGGCGGGGGCCCGCCGGGGCTTCCGCAAGGCCATCGACCTCTTCCGGGCCGTCCCCTACGACCGCTCCCACCCCAAGCCCCGGGTGCTCATCGTGGGTGAGTATCTGCTCAACTTCCACCCGGGCGCCAACCACGACATTGAGGCCTATCTGGAGCAGAACGGGCTGGAGGTCATTGAGGCCCGGATGACCGACGTGATCCGCAAGACTTATTTTTATAAGGATGCTCAGATAAAAGAGTACCATGTCCACAAACCGCTGGGCGAAAAAATCTGGTACCGGGCGGCCGACGATTTCTTTGAACTCGGCCATGCCATCACCGACCGGATCGCCCGAAAACACCCCCTGTATGAGCGGGCGGTCCGCCTGCCCGAGCTGGTTCAGGCCAGCGATCCCATCATTCACCACACCTTCGACGCCGGGGAGGGCGTGCTCATCCCGGGCGAGATTCTCCACCATGCCGCCCGCGGCTGCCGGGCGTTTGTGATCCTCCAGCCCTTCGGGTGCCTTCCCAACCACGTGGTGGGCCGGGGCATTGTCAAGCGCCTGAAGGAGCTCTACCCCGACGCGCAGATTCTCCCCCTGGACTACGATCCGGATGTGAGCTTTGCCAACGTGGAAAACCGCCTGCAAATGCTGATTATGAATGTAAAGAACGCCGCGCCCGCCCCGCAGGCCGCCCCGTCCGCTGCGGAACAGAAATCGACGTCTGCCGGACGTCGGCAGCGTTCCTCCACCCACCGCCGGAAAGCCGCCTCCCCCACCTAAGCCGGGCCGCCGAACCCGTTCCCGGAAACCAGCACAGCGCCCCGCCGGACTATGCCGGCAGGGCGCTGTCTTTCTTTTATTTGTTCCGGTTGGGACTAATCCTCCCCGTCCAGCGTCAGGAACACCGCCAGACGGTGGAGCAGTGCGGCCAGCTCCGCCCGGGTGGTGGCTCCTTCCGGGTCCATGACGCCGTTCCCCTTACCCTGGAAAATTCCAAGATGATAAAGAATCTGGAAGGCCTCGGCCTCTTCGGCGGTCATAGCGGAGGCGTCGGCAAAAATCGTCGCCGTCTCCGGTTTGGTATAGGGCACCTGCATGGCCTCCAGATAGCGCACCAGCATGATGGCCAGCTCGCCCCGGGACTGAGGCCCCTGGGCCGAGGAGAAGCTCCCATCCAAAAGGTCCGTATTCTCCGCCCATGCTACGGCGCTGCTGTACCACGTTCTGTCGGAACCAGTCTCCTCGTACTGACTCAGGTCCGCTTCGGCCAATCGGGCCAGAGCAGTCACCGTCATAGCCTCCGAAATCAGGCCGTTGGGATCGAAGCGATTGCCGCCCACACCTACCATCAGCTCTTTCTCATAGACCCAGACTACCTCCGGATAGTACCAAGCGGAGGGATAGGTGTCCAGGAAGGTCTCCGGCTGCTCGGCCGGCTCCGGCGTGGGTGTCGGAGTAGGCGTGGGTGTCGGAGTAGGCGTGGGCGTCGGAGTAGGCGTGGGCGTCGGAACCGGAGTGGGAGCCGGCCCGGAGGAAGAGCCGCCGCTGGAAGGCAGATCCAGCTTATAATTCTGGGCTGCACGCTTGAGTTCCCCGCGTTCGCTGCCGCCTTCACGGAATTCGGCGGCAATGGTGTGACTGCCCTGGCCTGCTTTGCGGATGGTTTGAGAGCGGATGGTGATGCGGGTGCTGCCCTCTTCCGAGGTATAGTCCTCACCCTCCACCAGCCTCTCGCCGTCCAGCCAGAAACCCTGGAATTCGCCATAGGCGCCCTCCGAAACAAAGAGCACATCCTGATACTCGGTCAAATCGGGCACCCGGGTGCTGACCTCATAGCCCGAGTCGGTGGCCATCTCCACGTTCTGATCGGTGTTGTTCAGAATGGTCATGGTAAATTCCGCCGTATCAGAGAGCGTCTCGTCTTCCAGATAGGTGGCCCGGACAGTAAAGGTAAACTCGCCGTACTCTCGAGGCGCGCCGTAGAGCTCGCCGTTGGGCCGCAGCTCCACGCCGTTGGGCAGGCTGCCCTCCACCAGAGTAAACTGAATGGCGTCGGCGGCAGCCATGCTGTTGGTCTGGATCACACTGGAGTAGGGTACGTATTTTACACCGTCCAGCACATCGGTGGTGGTAATCTCCGGCACGCCGCTGACGCCGGTTAACTTGATGACCACCGGCTCCTGACCGTCGGCCTGAATCGTCAGCGTACCACTGATAATGCCCATGCTGTTCTCATCGGGAACCAGGCGGATTTTGGCGATGTTGTCCATCTCACTGGTGCTGTCAAAGGCCGCCAGGGTAGTCACTCCATCCTCCTGAATGGTCCAGTAGTCGTCCAGTTTCACGTTCTGGGCGTTTAATGTGACCTTCAGTCCGGTGAGAGGCTGGTCGCCGATATTGGCCAGGAAAATATCATGGTGATAGCCGTGCTCCTCATCCAGGTAGACCGTGCGGATGGGGAGGTTGTCCGTCTCGTCATAGTGACCCGGGTAGTTGGTGGCGTTGACGAAGAGCTTCGGCCCGCTCTGCTGGGTCAGGAAGGTCACCCAGTAGTTCTTCAGATGCCGTCCATCCTCTGCCGCAGCCGAATACTGCACCGGCGCGCCAGAGGTGAACGGGATGGCCGTCTCACCGCTGACCTGAAGGGCACCGCTGGTGGTATCGGTTCCGGCATAGACATTTACCTTGGAGCCGGTGGTGAACTCCGGAATGATTTCCCCGTCGGTCACCGGGCCTTCGTTCCACTCGTCATCCCGAGCTAGGAGGAACACCGTCTGATAGCCGCCCTCATAGTAGTAGCTGTCATCCGCATAAGACATCACGCTGTAGGTGTAACCCGGCACGCCGCTGCCCTGGGCGGGGGTGGCGCTGTTCATTCGGAAGTAAGTGTCCGGTGAGTCAGGCTGGGGAGGGTTCGGAAGTTCTTCCGGAGCTTCGACCGTCTGCAGGCCGAAGTGGTGGACGTTCCCCCGCATATCGAAGACCGTAAAGACCACGCCGCCACTGTAGTCGGCGCCATACCCTCCTCCGCTGTAGGCGTCGGAGAAAAGCTGATCCTTGATGTCGTCTGCACCGGCGGCTTCCTCCAGTCTCTCATAATAGCCCACAACAGCCTTGTTTACATATTCTATTCCATTGTCGTTGATATACTCGTCCACCGGGTTGCGCATTATCAACTCGAAATAATAGGTTCCGTTGGCCGGATAGCCGTTGTCCGGTGTTACCGTTAACGTAGTATAGCCGTTCTCATAGTTATATGACCAGTTATTTCCAATCTCTCTGCGGGAATCTGTGCCCTGGTCGGCATAAAGCGAATGGCTATGGGAGAGGCTCATTTCATCCTCATACAGATAAAGAATAACGGCGCAGGTATGGACTGCCTGGCCATCCCGTTTCAGGATCACCGTCACCTCGGGCATTCCTTCATAGCCGGACTGATAGCTGTAATCCGCCCGGTAGCCGCCCGCTACAGCCAGATTGGACTGATTCCAAATCTGCGCGGTGAGGTCGGCCGCTCCTGCGGCCTGGGCCTCCGCTTCACTCTCATAGAGGCCCTCATAGACTGTGGCGGTCAGGCTTTCATACCCTTCCGCCGGTTTCATGCTCAGATAAACCTCTTCCCCGCGGCTCCAATCCATAGGGTCCACGCCGATCTCATAGATTTGGGTGGAGTCCTCCCCCCGGTCCCACAGGTAAGAGTCATAGACGTCCACCACAGCCCGGGGCTCATCCACACTGTAGATCTCAAAAGCGAGAAATTGGTTGCCGGGCGTGACGGAGATATCTACTGTATAGCGCACATTGTCCATGTCCAGCTGGTCCACCGTGCCCACAATGAGCTCCAGCTCTAAAGAAGAGCTGCTCTCATATTCCGGCGTCAGGTCCATGGTTCCGGTCCGGTCCAAAATCTGAAAGGCATCGCTGTTATAGCCTTTGGCCCAAACTACTGCGTCGGACACATCAATGGCGGGCTCGCTGCCGCTGAGATCGCCGTTTACACCGCTGAGGACGGTCTCCACCTGCATAGCTGCCAGCTCGCCAGGGAGACGGCCCGTCAGGTCCAGATAGACCCGCACCTCCTCCAGTGGGAGCAGGGAGAAGGGAGCCATTTTCGGCTCGGTAGTGAATTCCTTAGGCTCCGGATAGGCCGCTATGTACTCCCCGCCGATGGTCACGCCAATTTGAGTGAGCCTGGTGGGGTCGGTGCTCTCCGAGCGCACATAGAAGGGGTGTCCGCCCACCTCCACACAGTCTTCGGGCGTCTCAAACCAAGCGGTAAACGTCTCGCCGCCATACTGAAACTGTACTTCATAGGGGAAGAACGCGTTGTCCTCCAGCAGAATGGTATAGCTTCCGTCGGCATCAAAACATTTGTATTGGGTGGGATCGGTCTGAGCCCGGTCCGCATCCGTGCCCACAGTGACAGCCATGCTCTCCAGATTGTAAATGACCTGATCCAAAGCCTCCTGCTCCGCCGGAACAGTGCTCTCCTCTGCCGGGGCAGGAACGAGGACGCCGGTCTCCTCCTCGGATGGCTCCGCTGGAGCCGCCAGCACCGCCGGCGGCAGAGCTGTGGTCAGCATCAGTGTCGTCATCAGCGCCGCTAACACTCGTTTCCATCGTTTCATTCGTCTCTTGCCTCCTCTTTTAATTTAATCGGACACGTTTGGGAAATCGCCCTCTTCTTCGCTCCTTTCTTTGGGCTTAGTTCTCCCCCTCCTGTGCCAGGGACAGAAGCTCCTCTATCGAATAAATGCGGCTACTCCGCAAGCTTCCCGTTCCGTCGTCAAATATCAGCGTATCCCCCACGACGTCGCACAGCGCGGGCAGGCGGGCCAGTGTTTCACAAGCCTCGTTCAAGAGAAGGCCATACCGCTCCCCCTGGGAAGAGATGTACTCGGTAATAACATAGGGGCCCGTCTGAGTCACATAGGTAAGATAGGCATCCTGCTCCAAAGTCCGGATGCGTTTTCCGCTTGTTCGGTCATAGGCCACCGGTGCCTCGTGAAGTGGAGAGGCAATGCGCAGCTTCTCGGTATAAAACTCTTCATAGAGGCCGGAATCAGGGGCCTCTCCCGCTATCTCGTTCAACAGTTCCCCCGTCGCGGCCGAGTAAGTCCGCACCGTCCCGTCGTAGTAGGTCACCTCCAGCCGGGACGCTCCATCCTCCCGGCGGTACTGCTGGTCGTAAACCTGCTCCGGATCGGGAAGATTCACCTCCCGGATAACCGTCCCGTCCAGAGCGCACAACCGGAAGCCGTCATAGCGGAAAAGCATCACAGTGTTCCCATCGGCGCTCAGACGCGCCTCGTCATGGAGGTAAGACGGGTCATAGACGGCAATTTGCGCCTGCGTATGAGTCTCCAGCTCCAGCCGCCGGACGAAAGGGGTGTTCCGGCTCCCCACCAAGGCCCGCTCGCCCGCCAAGCAGAGAAAGTCACTGGGCACACCCATCTCCACCCGATCCATCTCCCGGGCCTGCTGGTCAAAAAAGTGGACCGCACCGTTCTCTGTGACCGCCAAGGTCCGGCTCCCATCCCAGACAAAGCCGGTGATATCCCCCTCGGTATAGGCCAGCTCCATCTGCTCGCCTGTCACCGGGTCCAATTTTACCGCCAGATTCTCAGTGGCCAGACACACGCCCTGTTCGTCAGCCTGGACCAGGAAGGGCAGCGCAGAGGCAAATCCTCCCGTCTGGGTGAACGTATCCATATCTACCACCGCAAAGGCGCCCGTCTCTCCGTCGTAGGCGGAAAAAGCAAAGTAGGGTCCATAAAACCCACCTTCAAAGTGATAAAAGGCAGAAGTATCATAGATCTCGAGGTGATTTCCCTCATCGTATACATCAAAGATAGTCAGCGAACCGTCGGCAAAACTTACTGCAAGGCGGGTACCGTCCCCGTTGAGGGCGAATAGGTTGTCTTCTGGGTCGGTGAGGCTGGTGTTATAGGCCGTCTCTTGGCTCTTCCCCATGGGAATGGCCGCCCGCATTTTCCCCGTAGCCGTGTCGTATACGACCGCTACGCTCTCGCCCTGATGGACCGCTGCCACAGTGCTACCGTCGGCGGAGAGAGACAGGCAGGTAGCCGGTCCCCCCGCCCAGAGTTCCTCTCCTACTTCCAGATCATAGGCCCGCACACCCCCCTCTCCCGCGTAGATAAGGATATCCTCCCCTGAGAATACCGCATCAGAGAGGGCGGAGGGCTCCAGCGGCAACACCGCCTGAGTCTCTCCTGTCTCCGAATCAAAGACCCGCACCGCATAGGCGTAAAGGGCCGCGCCCCGGCTTCCTCCGGGGGATAAAATCAGATCAAAAGGCTCCGAGGGCAATTCCAGGGTCCCCGTCGGCCGAAAGCCGTCGGTAAGGTCATACACCCCCAAAGCGTCGGTGAGTGCTTTCTGAGCCTGAGGCGTATACGGAGCGGTAAAGATACCTGGCTCGGGCAGGGCCTGAAGCGCGAACTCCAGCGCCTGACCGACATTCCCATTCTGAAGGGCTCTGGCAGAGTATTCGGCCAGAGCATAGGCGCTCTGGCGCTGTTCCATCTGTTTAAGGCCCACAAAAGATACCGTTCCGCCCGCCAGAAAGGCCGCGACGCACACCAGTGCAGCGCATATCGCCCGTCGGCGGTGGCGGCGGGTGCGGGGGTCATTCTCATGCAGATGCAGGAACGCTTGGCGCATCTCCTCCGCCGTCTGATAGCGCCGGGCCGGGTCAGGGGCCATTGCCTTGGCCACGATGGCCGCCACCTGAGGGCTGCATCCGGTGAGGGGCTCCACATCTTTGGCATCGGGAGCGGGCCGCCGGCCGCTGAAGAGGTGGTAGAGGGTGGCCCCCAGGCTGTAGATATCTGAGCGCACGTCCAGCAGCACCGCACGGCTGCTCCGGGAACGTGAGAGGCTGTCGCTTCCTTCTGCTATGCCTGGGCGCTCGGCAAGTTGTGTGGTCGCTTTTTCCCCCGCCTCCCGAGTCTCGCTTAAACCGGAGTAGTCCAGACCGTAGTGCTCCGGAGAGGCATAGCCCCGGCTGAAGCCCACCTTCACCGCTCCCTTTTCCCCAAGGATCAGAGCGATGTTGAAGTCAATGAGGCGGATGTCTCCCTCTGGAGTGCGCATAATGTTGGCAGGCTTGATATCCCCGTGGAGGATGCCGTGAGGGGGTCGGCTGTGGAGATAGCACAGGGCCTCCAACAACTGGAGGGCCCAGCGTATCACCTGGGGCTGAGCAAAATGCTCGCCCCGGGCCAGAGAGCGGTCCAGGCTCTCCCCCTCAATGTAGTCCATAACGGTATAGACCACCCCGTCTTCCTCCAGAAAGTCATAGACCTGGGGAATATAGGTGTGACTCAGATTTTTGAGGGCGTCCACCTCCCGGCGTAGCACCTCCGGCCGGGCGGTGAGGGTGCGCTTGTCCGCTTTCAGGACGACCTCCTTGCCTAGGCGCAGGTGCCGGGCCAGATATACGATACCGCCGCCGCCGGAGCCCAGCTCTCGCTGAACTTCGTAAGTCGATGCAATGATTCTCGCCATCGTCTCCCCCCAAGCATCAGCGCTGTTTTTCGCCGTATTCTTCCCGCAGCCGCGAGCGCAGCCGCCGGCCTGTCACGCGCAACACCACCGCGGAGATTAATCCACCCACCACAGCTGCTGCGGCCAACGCCGCCCCGCCATAGCATAAAAGCTCGCTGCCTGTCAGTTCCATCCCGATTCCTCCCAAATATAATCGGCCCCGGCGTCTCCAAAGGATACCCGGCACCCTGCCGTCAGGCGGCAGGGGACGCCGGGGCGCAGCCGCCGTCCGTCCACAAAGGTCCCGACCTTGGAACCCTGATCCGACAGATAGTACCCCCTCCCGTCTCGCCCGATGAGAGCGTGGCGGCGGCTCACCGCCCGGGTGCGCCGGTCGAACTCGAAATCGGACTGGGGGACTCCCAGGGTCACATCGAAGCGCCCGATGGTAAACGATTCTCCCGGCCGGATGGAGACCGCGATCTGCCGGGGCATGGCGGGACTGCCCACCAGACGCAGGCGGGGCGCACCGGAGGGTCCGGCGCTCTCCAGGGGCTCTGTGGGACAGCTCTCCGCCGTCGGCGGCCGGGTCTCCCGAACCGCCCGCTCCAGCCGCCTCAGCAGGGCCTCCGGCCCCTCCTCCGCCAGCAGGCCCCGGAGCAGCACGTTTTCCAGCCGCAGGTCGGCGGCGGGAAAGGCCTCCATCAACGCCAGCGCCATGCGCCGGAAGTCCCGCGCCTCAAAGGCAGGCCGGCGGGCCGGCACATAGAGATAGCTCACTCCCCGGCCGTCGGGCGAAGCAAAGAGCGCGTCGGCCTCCAGCAGAAAGCCGCCCGGATGCAGTCCCCACGCCCGGCATGTCCCCAGCGGCATGAGCACGCCCTCCCACAGGGCCCGGTCTTCCGCCGCGCTCCGGGGACGCCGTGCCCCCTCCAAAACCCGGCGGCGCCCCTCGGTCCGATAGGTAATCTCTACCATCCCCTCCGCCCTCCGGACCTGGAACGGTACGAGAAACGGCGGGAAGCCTCTCTCCAGCCCGCAGAGCGCCTCCAAATCCAGCGCCTCCTCAGGGATTCGTCTGGTCATGGGGGGGCCCTCCTTTTTTGAGTAGACGGAAACCGGTTCGCTCTGATCGCAAAATTTAAGTTTATTGTACTCAATCCGGCCCCGGCCTGCATTAACGCAGGTTAAGTTTTCGGGAATTTCTCCCTCTTTTCGAGCAAAAAAGCGGAGCGGGAAATCCCGCTCCGCCCTCCGGCCCAAGTTGAAGATTAAGAGATCTGAATGTCCACGCCGTTGACCCGGACGCCCTCGTCGGCCCGGATGAGGATGTACCGCACGCCGTCAATGACCCGTGTCTCCACCAGGTCGCCCCGGTCGGGGTCCACCTGGATGGTGACGCTGGGGGTGCGCACCTCCAGCTTGCGGATGTCCAGCAGGTTCTGGGGGGCGAGCCGGGTCCCCGGGCCGAAGGCCTCGTCATAGCGCTGCTCAAAGGCGGCGATGTGGGTCTGGGCCACGCCGCAGGCGGAGAGAACCTGCCCCACTTCCTGCCGGGAGACCGCCAGGGGCTCTTCTTCCCGGGCGCTCTTATAGGCCTCCACCCGCTCCCGCAGCTGGTCCCGGATGGCCTGCACCACCTCATAGCTGCCCTCTTCCTCCAGGCTCTCCCCCAGCAGGGCCTGGAAGGTCTCCATCTGGGCCTGCGCGGGCATGGGCGCCGGCGTGTGGAACACCGCCTCCACAAAGTCCGGATGGTTGTCCTCCCCGTCCCGGGTGTAGTACAGCGCCCCGTACAGGTTGGTGCTCCGGTCGTCAAAGGCCGGGAAGAGGAAGCCCAGCGCCGGAGGCGAGAGCAGGTCGTCCACCCCCCGGTTGTGAAGCTGGTTTTCCACGGGGTAGTAGCTTAACGCGGGCTTGGTCTGCTTCACCGGGCACAGGGCGCACACCAGGTAGGTGAATACTTCCTCAGAGGCGTCGGCCTGCTCCGCCCCGTCCCGGCCCCGATAGGGCACGTCGTAGGTGTCCCGGGCCAGAAGGATGAGATAATTTCCCTCCAGCGGCGCGGAGCGGATGACCGTCTGGAAAAAGTCTTCTACCGCCCCCTCGTCCTCCAGCGCCGAGTCCCGCAGCGCCATGAGCCGCCTGTGCTCCGGGCCGTCCACTACCTGGGCCGTCTCAAAGGTGATATCCAGCAGATTCCGCCCCGGCGTTCCGGAGAGGGTCCGCTTGAGCAGGGCGAGCAGCTTCTCCCCCTCCTCGGCCGACATGGCGCCCAGGGACTGGCGGAAGCGGGAGACGATCTCCCCGTTCTCGTTCACATAGCACCCCAGCACACAGGTGATGCCGCTCTTATCCGGCCGGAACCGGCGGCGCAGCTCTGCAATCTCTTTTTCGTTCATGAATCAGGACCTCCCCGCTTTGTTTGGACGCTGTCGAATGAAAAACGCCCGGTCCCCCAGCGGAGGGACCGGGCGTACCCGCCGGGCTGTAACGCTCACATCAAACGGACCGTGTAGTAGACCGCCATGGCCAGCAGCCACACGATCACCACGCCATAGAGCACCATCAGGGACCCCAGGGCTAGGGCCGCCCCCTGCACCAGCACTGCCACCGCGCAGGAGAGATAGAGCATATTATAATTGGCGTTTTTGGAAAAGACGCGCACCGGCTTCCCCTTCCAGGTCAGCAGGCCGCCGGTTTGCTGGAGCTTCCGCCCCACCGCCGCCACCGCCACGATCAGGAGCAGTTCCACCACCAGATAGCTGTAGGCAATGACCGGATGGCCCACCCGCCGGGCGATGAGCCAGAGTCCCAGAGCGCTGGCCGCCCCGAGCAGGGTCACCACGAAAAATTCATGCTGATAGAGGTAATAGACCAGGGCCAGCACCGCCAGGCAGGGTACCCCGACGTACAGTGCGCTCACCCCCGTCTGGTTGGGGTAGAGCCGGGCCACCACCGCGCACACCGAGAGCACCGCAAACGCCGTAACGCCCGCCCCGGCGAGCGCACGGGGCTTGTCCTTGCGCCAGGAGGTAAACCACCACACGGCGCAGAGCACAAAGCAGATGGGAAATACAATGGCCAGTACGCCCATGACCTGATACAGCGCCTGCTGGATGGGGAGTTCTTTGATTCTATAATTTACATAATAACGATCGAGGAGCAACAGCAGAGCTTCCAGCACCACGGCTCCGGCAATCCACGCCAGCACCCGGTTGAGGAGCGCATCCTCCTGCTTGGCTCTCTGTGCCCGTTCTCTCTTATCCATGTGTTCATCTCCTGTGCAGTGATCGTTTGGTCTCGCATTTGTATATTTTAGCAGAACCCAGCGCATTTTGCAACACAAGATTTCACACCCTTTGGGGGAGAAATCTTTACTCCGGCGGCGGTTCTGTGTTACAATAAGGCCCATGGGCTCCGCCCAGTTTTCGTTATTTTTGCCCGGGGCCGCCGGCCCCGGAGGTCCCGGGAGGGATGTTCATTATGTCAAGCCGCCCCGTTCTCTTCCCCGCCCTGCTCTGCGCCGCCCTGCTGGCGGGGTGCTCCGCCGCACCGGGCGCGCCCTCCGGCGGAGGGAGCGCCCAGCGCACCCTGTTCGCCATGGATACGCTCATGAACCTCCAGATCACCGGCCCGCAGGCGCAGGAGGCCCTGGAGGCCGCCGTCGGGGAGCTGGGCCGCCTGGACCGGCTTCTCGACCGCAACGAGCCGGAGAGCGACATCTCCCGCCTCAACGCCCACGCCGGCGACGGAACGTTTGTGACCCTGGACGGCTCGACTCTGGAGCTGCTGGAGCTGTGCCGGAGCTGTTATGAGACCTCCGGCGGGGCCTTCGACTGCACCATCGCCCCCGTCATGGACGCCTGGGGGTTCGGCGGCACAGGCGAGGACTACCACGTCCCGTCTCAGGCGGAACTGGACGTACTCCTGCCCCTGGTGGACAGCGCCGCGCTGGATGTGGACGCCGGGATGGGCTCGGCCCGCCTGACGGCTTCCGGCATGGCCGTGGACCTGGGCGGCATCGCCAAGGGTTACGCCGCCGACCGCCTGCTGGATTTGCTGGAGGACTACGAGGTGGACTCCGCCCTTCTGGACCTGGGGACCAGCACCATTGCCGCCCTGGGCGAGCGGGACGGAGGCGGCCCCTGGCGCATCGCCCTGCGGGACCCCTCCGACGGGGAGCGGCAGCTGGGCGTTCTGGCCCTGAGCGGACAGGCGCTGTCCACCTCCGGCGGCTACGAGCGGCAGTTTGAGGAAAACGGGGTCACCTATCACCACATTCTGGACCCCCGCACCGGCTACCCCGCCGAGACCGGGGTGCTCTCGGTCACCGTGGTGGGGGAGAGCGCCGCCGTGGCCGACGCCTGGTCCACCGCGCTGTTCGTACTGGGGCCCGAAGAGGCCGAGGCGCTCTGGCGCGGGAGCGACTCCTTTGACTATATCCTCTGTCGGGCCGACGGCCAGGTCCAGGTCACCGAGGGCCTGGAAGATTCCTTTACCTTCTGGGGGGACGAGTATGGCTACACCTGTGAGATCCTCCGGCGCTGAGCGCCTGCGCCCTACGCCGGGGGACCTGCTGGTGGCCCTGGCTATCCTCCTCTCTGCGCTGGTCCTGGCCTGGGCGCTCCGGCCCGCCGGGAGCGGGGAGGCCCTCTCGGTCCGGCTCACGCTGGACGGGGAGACCCTGGCCCAGTACGATCTGACCGCTCTGGACGGCCCCACCCGGGTGACGGTGGACCAGGTCTCCTGGCCCATGGTGCTGGAGCTCTCTCCCGACGGCGTACAGGTGGTGGAGAGCCGGTGCCCCGGGCAGGACTGCGTGCACACCGGCGCCATCCACACCGCAGGCGCGCAGATTGTCTGTCTGCCCAACCGGCTCATCATTGCTCTGGAGGGCTCCGCGCCGGAGCCTACGCCTGAGTTTGACGTAATTGCCGGGTAAAAGTTCCCGGTCCGGCCTATCTTTTCCGCTCTTTTTATTTAAGGAGGCGATTCCTTGTCTGTCCGCCGGCTCACCCGCTGCGCCGTCCTCACCGCTCTGGCCCTGGCTCTGTCGGTGGCCGAGGGACTGGTCCCTCTGACGGTGCTCATCCCCCTGCCCGGCCTCCGGCTGGGGCTGGCCAATCTGGTTACCCTTTATGCGCTGTACGCCCTCTCCGGGCGGGACGCCCTGCTGATTCTGGTGGCCCGCTGCCTGCTGGGCGCTCTGGTGGGCGGAAATCTGATGGCCCTGGCCTTTTCCCTCACGGGCGGACTGCTGTCCCTGGGCGTCATGGCCCTTCTCCGCCGCGTGCCCGGCCTCTCTCTCTTCGGGGTGTCCATGGCCGGCGCCGCCGCCCATAACACCGGGCAGATTCTCTCAGCCCTGGTGGTCCTGGGCAGCCTCTCTCCCCTGGTTTATCTGCCCCCCCTCCTCCTGTGTTCTCTGGTCACTGGGGCCTTTACCGGCGCGGTGGCCGCCCTGCTGGTGCGGTACGTACCCTCTCCCGTGGAATCCGAAAGAAAAACTTAAGGTTTTGTAACTGCTCTGAGATTTCTTTCCCCCTTTTTTGTTGTATGATGGTGACATAAATCAACATGTAGAAAGCAGGCGATCTTATGTCTTTAGTCTATAAAGGTCTGGCCCTGGGGCTCTCTCTGGCTCTGGTTCTCCCTCTGGCCTCCTGCGGGAGCGGCGACCCGGCCAACTCCAGCGGCCCGGCCTCTCCCTCCCCCACCGTGGAGGCCACGCCCACTCCGACGCCCACCCCCGATCCCTACGAGGCGGTACGCACCTACTGGAGTGAGGACGAGCTCACCCAGGCGTGGGGCCCCAATCAGGTGGTGGAGCACCTCTTCTTCCATCCGGTCATCGCCTACCCGGAATTTACCTTCTCCTCCGCCGTGCCGGAGAACCGGCAAAAGGGCCTGGACGACTGGATGGTGACTGCCGATGAGTTCAAGGCCATCCTCCAGAGCGTCTATGACCAGAATTACATTCTGGTGCCCATGGAGGACGTGTGGAGTGAGTACACCACCGACGACGGCCAGCAGCGGATGCAGCGCAACACCCTGATGCTTCCCGAGGGGAAAAAGCCCCTGGTGATCTCCTTCGACGATGTGAACTATTACGAATATATGCTGGAGGAGGGCTTTACCTCCAAGCTGGTGCTGGGGGACGACGGCCAGATCTGGGCGGAGACCCGGGACCCCTACACCGGGGAGGTCTCCCTCACCCGGGACCTGGACGCCACCACAATTCTGGACGACTTCGTGCTGGAGCATCCCGATTTCTCCCTCAACGGCGCCAAGGCCATCTACTCCCTCACCGGATATGAGGGCATTTTGGGCTACCGCACCCAGAACGATATCGACATTGCCGCCGACGACCCCGCCCGGCCCGCCTTTGACGCCAAGCGGGCCGCAGAGATCGAGGCCGTCAAGCCGGTGATCCAGCGTCTGAAGGAGACCGGCTGGACTTTCGGCTCCCACACCTGGGGCCACATCAACCTGGATTCGCCCAAGGTGGACCTGGCCTGGATCCAGCGGGACACCGTCCGCTGGGCCGAAGAGGTCGGAAGTCTGGTGGGTCCCACCAACATTCTTTTCTACCCCCACGGCGCCCGGCCTGACGGGGACGACTGGCACAGTACCGGTCCCAAATTCCAGTATCTCCAGAGCCAGGGGTTCCGCATCTTCGCCAGCGTGGGCATCAACTCCTTCTCCTATATCAAGAAGGACATCTCCGCCGTCATCTGCGACCGGCTCCACCCCGACGGCACCACCCTGCGTTCGGTGCGGGCCCGGGAGTGGTACAAGCAGTTCTACGACCCCACCCAGATCATCGATCTCAACGTCCGGCCCGACTACGGCTGGTATAAGTAACCTTTCCGCCTTTGCCGCGCGGCGCCCCCCGGGTGTTCCCATACCCGGGGGGCTTTTTCTGCTACTCCTCCTCCATGGCCGCGCGCAGTTTCCCCAGCGCCTTTTTTTCGATCCGGGAGACATAGGAGCGGGAAATTCCGCAGCGGGCGGCGATCTCCCGCTGCGTCAGCGGGCGCTCCCGGTCCAGGCCGTAGCGCAGGCGGATGACCATGGCCTCTCTTCCCTCCAGGCAGCGGTCCACGCATTGTCTGACCCGGGCGCAGGAGTCCCGGGCGTCCAGGTCCTCCAGCATGGTGTCGTCCACCTTGATGGTGTCAAGAATGGAGAGCGCGTTCCCCTCCCCCTCTCCGTCCAGAGAGTCGGAGAGCGACACCTCCCCCTGGAGCTTGCGCTGGGACCGGAAATGCATCAGGATCTCATTTGCTATCCTCTCCTAACGGCTCCGCAGCGCCCCGTTCCGCCGCTTCATCAACATCTCCTTGCCGGTTCGGCGTTTGGGGAAACTTGTATTCGTACTCCGAGCCGAACAGCACCACATGGGCGTCCGTCCCATCCCAGATGATCTCCTTGACAAAGGTTCGGATGGCCGCCCTTTTCTGCTCCACCGTCATTCCGTCAACGGTGTTCTGGAACGTGGCCAGCATCTGCGCCAACAGGTCAAACTCGATGTCCGACAAGGCCTGGCTGGAAGTCAGCTCGTTCAGCTCCGCCAAATGCCGCTTCAAGCCCTCACCCTTCTCGTAGAGGTCATCGATCTGCTGCATGATATAGCGTTCGGCAGAGGTGCCGGAGGATCTGCCCAGAGCAGAGACAAGCCCCTTGATCTCCTCCTCGTTTGCGGTGATCTCGGACTCCAGCCTGGAGATCTCCGCGTCATAGCTTTGCCGGCTGCCCGGCAGCGCCCGCTTGCTCTGTTCCAGCTGTTGGATAAAATCGGAACCGTCCTCGCTCAGGTGCTTCAACTGCTCCACAACATCGGCGTCCAGCGTATTGCCGTTGCAGTTTTTCATGTTGCAGACATGGCCCCGGCTGCGCTCCTTCATGGAACAGAGGTAGGTATAAATCGTCTCCCCCGTTGCGTTCCGCCGCTGGGACAGCTTGGGGCGCATGAACTCGCCGCAGTTTCCGCAGATCAGCAGACCGGAGAGCAGGGCCACATTGCTGCGGGGCCTGCGGTAGCTTTTGGATCTGTTCTGCTCCAAAGCCGTCTGTACCCTGACCCACGCCTTCCCCTCAATAACGCCCTGGTGCCCGCCCACTGAGACGATCCACTCCTCCATGGGCCTGATCTGATGGGCCTTTCCCGGCTGCTGCAAGGTGCGGTTATAGGCCATGATGCCGTGGACGCCGTCAAAGTCGCGCTGCTCGGAAAAGAGATCCACATGGTTTTTCGTCAGGTAGTCATAGGCGGATTCGTCCGCAATCAGATAAACCGGATTGGACAGGATCCCCTTGACGGCAAAGCGGGTGAACTGTTTTCCGTTTTTTGTGGTATAGCCATTCTGCAGCAGGTAGGTCTCCGTCTTTGTCAGAGAGCCGGTTTCAAGAAACTTGTCGTAGATCCGCTTGACAATGCCGATCTCCTCCGGGAGAATCTTCAGCTTGCAGGCCCTCTTGGTCTTTCCGTCGATGGTCACATGGGAGACGCTCTCCGATTCATAGCCGGTGGGGGTGTTGCCGCCCAGCCAGCGCCCGGTTTTGGCCAGCTCATGCATATTGTCCCGGATGCGCTCGGCGATGGTCTCCCGCTCCAGCTGGGAAAAAACCGAGGAAATATACATCATGGCCCGTCCCATGGGGGAGGACGTATCAAACTGCTCCTTGATGGAGATGAAGTCAATCTTCATCCCGTTCAGCTGTTCGATCAGCTTGGCGAAATCGCCGATGTTGCGGCTGATGCGGTCCAGGCGGTAGACCACGATGGCCCGGAAGTGTTTGCTCTTTGCGTCGGCCATCATCTTTTTGAATTGGGGGCGCTCCAGCGTGCCGCCGGAGAAGCCCTCGTCCTCATATACCAGGGCCTGCTCCGCAGCATCGTCTCCGAACTGCAGCCGGATATACTGCCTGCACATTTCGATCTGGTTTTCGATGCTCTCCCCCTTGCCGGTGAACTTGGATTTTCGGGAGTAAATGACGATTGGACCGGCCGCAATCATTAAATCACCGCCCTATGATATGTTTTCCAAATCAGTATATGATAGGGTGTCCCTTGGTAAACGCGGTATTGTCTATACCGGTATCTGAGGTGGTGTACAGGGTATCGATTCTATGAATGCGTGTTGTCGTCTGAGGACGAAGGAATTATGGCCGATCCCCTCCTCCGTGTCGAGGTGTGCGGAGGCATCCGGCTCCGCTGTCTGCAACGGGCATGAAGGCTAGGCATTGACGCATATACTGCACAGCCAGGGAAGAGGGTATGTGCGTTGGGCGTTATCCTACATTATCCGACAACTCCGGAAAGCCAGAAAGAACTTTCCAAAAAAGTTGCCGCGGTCCATGCGCAGACGGTCGTCGAGCAAATCAGATCCATGTCCTGCCCCGCAGAGCAGAAGGCGGAGTTGGTTGAGGCAATCAAGCGGATACATCAGCAGAGGGATGGGGCTTGACCCCATCCCTTTGCGCTATCCTCTGCCTTCCCGTCTGATCCATGCCTGACTGCCGATCTGTACCCGGTCCTGCTCCCCTACGTGCAGCGTGCCAGGTGGGACGCCGCGCCGCCTTTTTCAGGAAATTTTTCCCATACTATTGACGAAAAAGAGCGTTTCGTCTAAACTTATAGAGTCAACGCAGGGAATCCTGCATATTAAGGAGGATACCACTATGTTATTAAAGCAGGTCATGGATCTTTTTGAGCTTCTGGACACTCCCCGCGCCTGCGGCGAGACGATCAAGGAAGTCATGTTGGCCAACGGCGCCGACGAGGTGAGCGTTCAGACCGTCACCGGCGAAAAGGGGTCCACCGATTCCATTAAAATTCTCATCAAGGGCCGCAACGGCAAGTCCAGCGGCGGCACCGCTCCCACGCTGGGCATCATCGGCCGTCTGGGCGGGCTGGGCGCCCGGCCGGAGGTCATCGGCTTCGTCTCCGACGGCGACGGCGCGCTGGCCGCCCTGTCCGCCGGTCTGAAGCTGGCCCAGATGCACAAAAACGGCGACGTGCTGGAGGGCGACGTGCTGGTGGCCACCCATATCTGCCCCCACGCCCCCACCCAGGAGCACTTCCCCGTGCCGTTTATGGACTCCCCCATCGACATGCAGCTGTGCAACCGCATGGAGGTGGACGAGCGCATGGACGCCATTTTGTCCATCGACACCACCAAGGGCAACCGGGTCATCAACCTCAACGGCA
Organism: Candidatus Flavonifractor intestinipullorum; assembly: GCA_019118925.1. Lineage (GTDB taxonomy): Bacteria > Bacillota > Clostridia > Oscillospirales > Oscillospiraceae > Pseudoflavonifractor_A > Pseudoflavonifractor_A intestinipullorum. The sequence continues at coordinate 25,983 of DWYC01000003.1, forward strand.
TCGCCATCTCCAACACCATCAAAGAGGGCTATATTCTGGAGGTCAGCAACGATCTGATGGACGTGATGACCCGTGTCACCGGCCAGCTGCCCGCCATCTTCCCCTGCGCCCAGCAGGATATCACCCCCTACGGCAACGACCTGCACCACCTCAACAGCATTCTCCAGCCCGCCACCGCCACCAACGCCCCCGTGGTGGGCGTGGCCATCACCACCGAGCAGGCCGTGGCCGGCTGCGCCACCGGCGCCAGCCACCCCCTGGACGTGGAGACGGCCGCCCGGTTCGCCGTGGAGGTGGCCAAGGGCTACGGCGCGGGACAGGTGTCCTTCTACAGCGAGAAGGAGTACGCCCACCTGCTGGAGCTCTACGGCCGGATGAACCACTTCCAGACCTTCGGCAAGCAGGACTAACCCGTGAGCGAGCCTAAACTCCTGGCCGCGATTACCATTGGACAGGCCCCCCGCACCGACGTTACCGCGGATATTCTGCCCATGCTTCCCCCGCATGTGACTCTGCGGGAGTACGGCGCGCTGGACGAGCTCACCTGGGAACAGGTCATGGACGCCTTCCACCCCGCCCCCGGAGAACAGGTTCTGGTCTCCCGGATGCGGGACGGGCGCCAGGTCCGCATGACGGAGGGCTATGTCCTCCCCCGGCTCCAGGCGAAAATCCGCCAGGCGGAGGAGGAGGGGGCGGACGCCATTCTGCTTCTGTGCACCGGGTCCTTTCCCGCCTTTCCGCACCGGGTGCTGCTGCTGGAGCCCCAGGAGATGCTCCATGCCGTGGTGGCCAAACTGGCCGGCGGGCAAAAGGTGGGGCTGCTGGTCCCCATGCCCGACCAGGTGGAGCAGGCCTACCGCTTCTGGGGGGAGCACGGCGTGGACGTCACCGTGGCCTGCGCCTCCCCCTATCTGGACTTTGAGGGCGTGCGCCGGGCGGCGCAGCAGTTCCGGGGGCAGGATCTGGCCTTTGTGTGTACCGACTGCATGGGCTATACCGTGGCCATGAAACGGGCCATTCAACAGGAGACCGGGCTTCCGGTGATCCTTCCGCGCACCCTGGTTGTCCGGGTTCTTGGCGAGCTGCTGGATTAACGCGGAACTTCACAGGCGGCGGGTCTTTCCCGCCGCCTGGTTTCATTTGACTTTCAGGAGGTAATGTCCCATGAGCGACATCAATCAGGAGCTCTTATCCTTCATCCAGCGCAGCCCCAGCTGCTACCATGCGGTGGAAACCATCGCCCGGGAGCTGACGGAGGGCGGCTTTACCGAGCTCTCCGAGGGGGAGCGCTGGACTCTGGAGCGGGGCGGGCGGTACTTTGTGCGCCGGAACCTCTCCACCATTCTGGCCTTCCGGATTCCCCGGGAGGAGATCCGGGGCGTTCAGATCGCCGCCTCCCACAGCGATTCTCCCGCCTTCAAGCTCAAGGAGAACATGGACATCGTGCGGGACGGTGCCTACACCGAGCTGAACGTGGAGAAATACGGCGGGATGCTCTGTGCGCCCTGGTTCGACCGGCCGCTGTCGGTGGCCGGCAAGGTGGTGCTCTGCCGGGAGGGCCGGCTGGAGTCCCGCCTGGTGAACCTGGACCGGGACCTGCTGATGATCCCCAACCTGGCCATCCACATGAACCGGAGCGTCAACGACGGCTATGCCTACAGCGCCCAGCGGGACATGCTCCCTCTGCTGGGGGATGAGACGGCCAAGGGCAAACTGATGGAGCTGGTGGCCCAGGCCGCCGGAGTGGCCCGGGAGGAAATTTTGGGCAGCGACCTGTTCCTCTACTGCCGCAGCCGGGGCACCGTCTGGGGCGCCGGCGGGGAATACCTCTCCTCGCCCAAGCTGGACGACCTCCAGTGCACCTTCGCCAATCTGAAGGGGTTCCTGGCGGCCGGGGAAAATCCCCATGCCCTCTCCGTCTATGCGGTGTTCGACAATGAGGAGGTGGGCAGTACCACCAAGCAGGGGGCCGCCTCCACCGTGCTGCTGGACACCCTCACCCGCATCAACGAGTGCCTGGGCCGGAGCCGGGAAGACTATCTGCGGATGCTCGCCTGCGGCTTCATGGTCTCGGCCGACAACGCCCACGCCGTCCATCCCAACCACCTGGACGCCGCCGACCCCACCAATCACCCCCATATGAACCGGGGAATTGTCCTCAAGTTCAGCGCCAACCAGAAGTACGGCACCGACTCGGTGTCGGCCGCTCTCTTCCGGGAGCTCTGCCGCCGGGCGGACGTGCCCACCCAGGTGTTCCACAACCACTCGGACATTCTGGGCGGGAGCACCCTTGGAAACCTCTCCAACGCCCAGGTATCCCTGAATATGGTGGACATCGGCCTGCCCCAGCTGGCCATGCACTCCCCCTATGAGACGGCGGGCGCCCGGGACACCGCCTATCTGGTCCGGGCCATGGAGGTCTTTTTCAACAGCTATCTTCAGGACGAGGGACAGGGCGCCTACACCCTGCACACCTGCCGTGTATGAGGTGAAGAACATGTATTACTATGTCAATCAGACCCGCTATCCCCATGTCCCCTATCCCACTCTGACCGCCATTCCGGAGCTGGCCCGGAACGACACCACCGTGCGCTCCGCCGGGTGCGGGCTGTGTTCGGTCTCCATGGTGGTCACTAATTTGACGGGGACGGAATTTCCGCTCATCGACGCGCTGGAGCTCTCCCTGGCGGTAAACGCCAACCACAGCCCCGGCACCGATATGGACCGTCTGGCCCCCTATGTGGCCGAGCGCTTCGGCCTGAAGCTGGTGATGACCGACGACCCGGAGCAGCTGCGCCAGAGCCTGCTGCGGGGAGGCATGGCCGTGGCCAACGTGACGGGAGACCGGCCGGAGGAGAACTATGTGGGGCTCTTCTCCCACGGCGGCCACTATGTGGCGGTGGTGGCCATTGAGCCCGACGGCGAGCATGTCACCGTCCTGGACCCCTCCCAGCTGCCCGACAAATTCCACGAAGCGGGCCGGGAGGGCAAGGTGGTGGAAAACGGATTCTGCCTGCACACCACGCTGTCCATTCTCGCGGAGGACTGCCGGTTCCGCCCGGCGGAGTGCTACCCGGAGGGAGAATTCAAATCCTGGATGGAATTCGACCGCCGGACCGTCCACAACCGATATTATCTCTTTGAAAAGGAATAGAACCTGGTTTTGACGGAATGTTTATCCATCGCGATTCCCTGTTTCCGGTGAACTGCGCCGATTTCCGGCCAAATGTTCCGTATTTGTTCTTTTTGCGAATTATAATGTCTTATTTTCCCATCCTTTCTCTGTTATTTTCTGCAATTTCCTTGTAAACACTTGAAAAATGATGTTCAATATAGTATGATTAGTTTTATTAAAATACGAAATGTAGAGCGGTTTTTTTATCCCTCCGGGCCGGCCGTTCTGCGGGAGGAGTTGCGTCAGCATAGAACGTGAGATTTATCAGGAAGCTCTGTCTCTGCGGGACGAGCTGGTTGCGTGGCGGCGGCAGCTTCACCGCCACCCGGAGCTGGGCTTTGATCTGCCGGTGACGCGGGCTTTTGTCTTTGAAAAACTGCGTGAAATGGGCTATGAGCCCCAGGACGTGGGGCGGGCCGGCATCACCTGTACCATCGGCCGGGGCGCTCCGGTCTTTCTGCTGCGGGGGGATATGGACGCCCTGCCCATGCAGGAGGAGACCGGACTGCCCTTCGCCTCGGAAAACGGGTGCATGCACGCCTGCGGGCACGATTTCCACACCACCGCCCTGCTGGGCGCCGCCCGGCTGCTGCGGCAGCACGAGGGAGAGCTGCGGGGCACGGTAAAGCTGCTCTTTCAGCCGGCGGAGGAGACCATGGACGGCGCGCAGGATGTCTTTGACGCCGGAATTCTGGAACACCCCCACGTGGACGCCGCCATGGCCCTGCATGTGGTTCAGGCGCCCTTCGGAACGGTAAACTACACCCCCGGCTCCGCCTGCGGCTCCAGCGACGTGTTCACCATCACCGTCAACGGCCGGGGCGGGCACGGCGCCGCGCCCCACCGGAATATCGACCCCATCAACGTGGCGGCCCATATTGTGCTCTCTCTCCAGACCATCAACAGCCGTGAGGTCAACCCCAATGAGATGATTGTCCTCACCATCTGTTCCCTCCACGCCGGCAGCGCCGCCAACGTGACGCCGGCTCAGGCGGTGCTGAAGGGCACCATCCGCACCATGAATCTGGAGGTCAAGGAGTTCGCCCGGCAGCGGCTGACGGAAATCTGCCGGGATGTGTGCCGCACGTTCCGGGCCGAATGCGACATTGCGTTCACCGGAGCGGGCATTCCCCCCATGATCAATGATCCCGCCCTTACCGAGGAGTTGAGCGGCTATATCGATGCGCTCCTGGGCTCCGGTTCGGTCCGCCATATTGAGCGGATGACCGGGTCGGAGGATTTCTCGGTCTTTTCCCACCACGTGCCCTGCGCGCTGTACTGGTTCGGCACCGGCAGCGCGGAAGAGGGGTATCCCTATGGTGTTCACGATCCCAGGGTCACATTCCGCGAGGATGCGCTCCCTGAGATGGCGGCCGTGTATGCTCAGTCCGCCATCTGCTGGCTCGCGAACCACCATCAGTGATAGATGTGTAAGACCCAAAACGAACAGGAGTGAAATGAAAATGAAGAAAAAGATCCTTGCACTGAGCCTGGCCTGCGCCATGTCCCTGGGCCTTCTGGCCGGCTGCTGCGGCGGCAGCGAAGCCAGCCCCGACCCCAGCGCGGCGCCGTCCGCCGCCGCCGGGTCCTCCACCCCTGCGGAGAGCGGGACCCTGACCGTCTCCCTCTCCTCCTCCCCCAGCAAGCTGGACCCTATCCACTACACCGGCACCTATGAGAGCCAGATCATCGGTCAGGTCTGCGACCGTCTGATCGAGTACAACGACGACCTGGACACCTATGTTCCCTCGCTGGCCACCAGCTGGACCATTTCGGAGGACGGTTCCACTTACGTCTTCCAGATCCGTCAGGGGGTCCATTTCCAGAACGGCCAGTACAGCCAGGGCCGTGAGATGACCGCCGAGGACGTGGCCTGGTCTCTGAACCGCTCTGCCCAGTACTCCGACATGGCCCGCCTGTCCATGCTGGACAAGGCGGAGGTCACCGGCGAGTGGGAGGTCACCTGTACCCTGAAGAGCCCCAACGCCGCCTTCCTGACCGCTCTGACCGACGCGGGCAACTCCATCATTGCCCAGGAAGAGGTTGAGGGCTGGGGCGACGACTTCGGCTATCACCTGACCGGCACCGGCGCGTTCATCATGGAGGACTTCCAGCTGGACGAGCAGGCCGTTCTGGTGGCCAACGAGGACTACTGGCTGGGCGTGCCCAACATCCAGAAGCTGGTCTTCCGCTTCATCTCCGATCCCACCCAGACCGCCAACGCCCTGCTGGCCGGCGAGATTGATCTGGCTACCCAGCTCTCCGGCGAGGCCATCAACACCGTGGACCAGGCCGGCGGCGACGTGAGCCTGATGAAGGTGGAGGCGCTGCAGATCAACTACGTCCGCTTCAACATGCAGAACGGCCCCACTGCCGATCCTCTGGTCCGCCAGGCGCTGATCCAGGCGGTGGATCTGGACGCCGTGCGCACCGCCCTGTACCAGTACGGCGAGGCGGAGGCCGCCTGCCTGCCCCTGCCCTACGGCTCCTGGGGCTATGACGAGTCTCTGGAGTCCCTGGCCCTGCCCTATGACGTCGAGGCCGCCAAGGAGAAGCTGGCCCAGTCCGGCTACCCCAACGGCTTTGAGGTGGACATCTACGTCTCCAACACCCAGGAGCGCACCACGCTGTGCACCCTGCTGCAGGCCTACTGGTCTCAGATCGGCGTCACCACCAACATCCACGCCAACGAGTGGGGCACCTTCTCCGACATGGCGGCCTCCGGCAACGCCGACATCTACGCCATGAGCTGGACCTGGTATCCCGACCCCTACTTCTTCCTGAACAACCTCTTCTCCTCCAGCCAGACCAGCTCCAACGGCAACGGCGCTCTGTATATCAACGATGAGGTCGATGCCGCTCTGCAGGCCGCGGTGGAGACCACCGATCAGACCGAGCGCGCCGCCTACTACAGCGAGGTCATGCGCCACGCTATGGAGGACTACACCGGCATTTACTACGCCGTGCCCTACAACTGCTACGGCATTAACAGCCGCGTGCAGGACTTCACGCCCAGAGCCGACGGCACCCTGCGTTTCATCGTCTCCGACGGCGAGAAGATCGTCCGCAATACCTCCGTTGCCTGATTAACTGCGATAAGCCGCTATCACCTATGGGGCGCGCACGCGCGCCCCATAGGTTGCTGTCAGGGGGACTTTTTCATCCCGAGCAGCACAAATGTACATCCGCGCGGATAATAGTTCGCCATACAGGTACAGGAGGCGATCTCTCTGCGGATGGAACCTCCTCCATGCGGCAGGGTTTCGGCCGGATGGCCGCGTGGAAAAACCGCAGAGGTCGGTTTATATCCACCAAATGAACAAAACTATCACATGTATTGATATGGCGGTGATGTGAGTGTTAAAAACTATCTTAAAACGTATTGTGCAGTGTATTCCCACGCTCTTCATCGTGGTCACATTCACATTTATTTTGACCCGCGCGATCCCGGGCAACCCGGCGCAGACGCTGCTGGGCCCCCAGGCCACAGCGGAAGATATCGCGGCCATGGAGATCAAGCTGGGCCTGGATCAGCCCAAATGGAAGCAGTACATCGACTATATGGGCGACGTGCTTCACGGTGATTTCGGGACCTCCTATATGTATAATCAGCCCGTTCTGGAGCTGATCGGGCAGCGCATCGGTCCCACCCTTCAGATTACTCTGACCGCGCTGATCATCGCACTGATCATCGGTGTGGGCGTGGGTATGTTCTCCGCGCTGCACCAATATTCCGCATTCGACTATATCTTTATGGTCCTGGCCCTGGTGGGCGTATCCATGCCCATCTTCTGGCTGGGCATGATGCTGGTCAACTTCTTCTCGGTGAACCTGGGACTTCTCCCGGTGTCGGGCCGGGGCGATATTGCAAACGGATTGTGGGACGTGATCTCCCACATGATCCTGCCCTGTCTGTGCCTGTGTACCATTCCCATGGCCACTTTCGCCCGGATCACCCGCTCCAGCATGCTGGAGGTCATCCGCAGCGACTCCATTAAGGCCCTGCGGGCCCGCGGCATCAGCGAGCGCAGCGTGATTTTCAAGCACGCCCTCAAAAACGCCCTGCCCCCCATTATCACGGTCCTGGGCCTGCAGCTGGCCAGCTGCTTCACCGGCGCCATCCTGACGGAGAACATCTTCTCCTGGCCTGGACTGGGCACCATGATCGTCAACGGCATCAACAACCGCGACTATATGCTCATCCAGGGCATGGTCCTGTTTTTCGCCATGGTCTTTGTGGTCATTAACCTGATCGTCGATCTGGTCTATATGGTCATCAATCCCAGAGTCAGTTATGAAGGAGGCGGCGCGTAATGAAGAAGAAACAGAACATGGGGGAGGCTATCACCGACGCCCTCGGTACCGCCTCCAACGAAGAGCTGCTGAAAAAGGAGCGCCGGGCCAACAGTGCCTGGAGCAAGCTCAAACGCAATAAAACGGCCATGGTGGGTCTGATTATCGTGTGCATCATGATCTTTATCGCGGTCTTTGCACCCCTGCTGGCCCCCTATGACCCCACGGCCATCAGCCCCCTGGAGGCCTACGCCCGGCCGGGTGAGAACGGCCACATTCTGGGCTGCGACCACATCGGACGGGACCTTCTCTCCCGCATTATCTACGGCTCCCGGGTATCCCTGCTGGTGGCCTTTGGCGGCACGGTGGTGGCCGGCATCATCGGCGTGCTCCTGGGCCTGATCGCCGGTTACTTCGGCGGCATTGTGGACAGCATCATCATGCGCATTATGGACGGCATGCTCTCCTTCCCCTATATCCTGCTGGCCATGGTGCTGATGACCGTGCTGGGCTCGAGTATCTTCAACGTCATCCTGGCCGTGGGCATCGGCAACATCCCCAGCTTTGCCCGTGTGGTCCGGGGCGAGGTGCACATCATCAAAAATGAGGAGTACTGCAACGCCGCCCGGGTCATCGGCGTGTCCAACGCCCGGATGCTCTTCACCCACATCCTGCCCAACACCATCTCCCCCCTGATCGTCTACGCCACCCTGGGCATCGCCGGCGCCATCATCTCCGAGGCCGCCCTGAGCTTCCTGGGCCTGGGCATCAGCGAGCCCACCGCCTCCTGGGGCAGCATCCTCCAGACCGGCAAATTCTATCTCAATACCGCCCCCCATATCGCCACTTACTCCGGCATCTTCATTCTCATCACCGTGCTGGGCTTCAATCTGCTGGGCGACGGCGTGCGCGACGTGCTGGACCCCAAGATGAAGAAGTAACGGAGGAGCAGAATGGACAAGTATAAAGAACGCGTGCGCCAGCGCGTGGCGGACATTCTGCCCGAGCTGGTGGCCCTCTCGGATACCATCTGGTCCCATCCGGAGTATAATTTTGAGGAACACCACGCCTGCGCCGCCATGAGCGAGCAGCTGCGGCGCTTCGGTTTCCAGGTGGAGACCGGGGTGGGCGGCGTCGCCACCAGCGTCAAGGGCGTGTATGAGAGCGGCAAGCCCGGCCCCAACATCGGTATCTTCGGCGAGTTCGACGCGGTGCCCGGCATGGGCCACGCCTGCGGCCACAACCTGATGTGCGCCATGGCGGTGGGCGCGGGCGAGGCGCTGCGCAGCGTCCTGGACGAGCTGGGCGGCACGGTGAGCGTCTTCGGCTGCCCGGCGGAAGAGGGCGGCGGCGGCAAGATCATCATGCTCCAGAACGGCGCCTTCGCCGGGCTGGACGTGGCCATGCTCCTCCACTCGGCCAGCGATACGGTGGTGCAGGACATCTCTTACTCCAGGACCGACGTGCTGGTCCACTTCTACGGCAAGAAGTCCCACGCGGCCACCTGGCCCGAGGAGGGCGTGAGCGCCCTGACCCCGGTGCTGGAGCTGTTCAACACCGTCAACGCCCTGCGTCTGGAGATCGCCGACCGGGGCAAGATCCTGGGCGTGATCCGGGACGGCGGAGAGGAGCCCATCTACATCCCCGACCACTGCTCGGCGGAGTTTACCATCCGCTCCTTCTCCATGAAAGACAAGCTGGACCTGCTGGACCGCTTTTTGAAGATCTGCCAGCACCTAGCGGAGATCACCAATACCCGCTTCTCCTACGAGCCCGTGGGGCTCCCCTACGAGGACATCCGGAACAACCCGGTGCTGGAGGAGCTGCTGGAGCGGAACTTTACCGCCCTGGGCGAGCAGGTAAAGCCCCGGGAGCGGGAGCTGGGCATCGGCTGCACCGATATGGGCAACGTGACCCACGAGATCCCCGGCCTGCAGTCCTACGTGCTGGTGGTGCCGGAGACCCGGGGGCATACCCCGGAGTTCGAGGCGGCGGTGGGCGGCCCGGCGGGCCACAAGACCATCGCCGTGGGCTCCAGCGCCATGGCCATGACGGCGGTGGATATCCTCACCGATCCGTCGCTGCTGGGCCGGATCCGGGACGCCTTTGCCGAGATGAAGGCCCGGTACGAGCGGTAAGGAGGTTGTGCTATGAGTGATACATTGCTGAAAGTCAGCGGATTGAAAACCTATTTCTTTACGGCCAGCGGCGTGTCCAAAGCAGTGGACGGCGTCAGCTTTGAGCTCAAGCGCGGGGAAGTGATGGGCATTGTGGGTGAGTCGGGCTCGGGTAAGAGCGTCACCTCCAACTCCATCATCCGCCTGCTGCCTCCTCAGACCGGCCGGATTGTGGACGGCGAAATCACCTTTGAGGGCCGGGATATTCTGGCCATGAGCCATAAACAGCTGCTGGAATTCCGCGGCAAGGAGATCGCCACCATCTTCCAGGACCCCATGACCTCTCTGGACCCGGTGTTCAAAATCGGCAAGCAGATGGTGGAGATGATCTGCGCCCATCAGGACGTCAGCAAGAAGGAGGCGTGGGACATGGCGGTCCACGCCCTGGCCCGGGTGGGTATCCCGGAGCCCGAAAAGCGCATGGAGGCCTACCCCTATGAGCTCTCGGGCGGCATGTGCCAGCGCGTGATCATCGCCATGGCGGTGTGCTGCAAGCCCAAGTTCATCATCGCCGACGAGCCCACCACCGCTCTGGACGTGACCGTCCAGGCCCAGGTGCTGGATCTGCTCAAGGATCTGCAGAAGGACATGGACACCTCCATTCTCCTCATCACCCACAACCTGGGCGTGGTGTGGGAGATGTGCGACAAGGTGATGGTCATGTACGCAGGCAATACGGTGGAGAGCGCCGACACCAAGGAGCTCTACTCCAACCCCCTGCACCCCTACACCTGGGGCCTGCTGGACTCCATCCCCCGCCTGTCCGACCACGCCAAGGAGGACCTGCGCACCATTCCCGGTACGCCCCCCGACCTCCGCTTGACCGGAAAATGCTGTAATTTCTACAACCGCTGCCCCTATATGACCAAGCAATGCTGTGAATCCGTGCCCCCTCTGGTGGAGGTGGAGCCCGGCCATTTCGTGGCCTGCCACCGCCAGAACGGCGTGGAGCGGCTGGTGAGAGGAGAGGTAACTCATGACGCAGAATGAGACGCGCCAGCCCATCATGAAGATCCGCAACCTGACCAAGGAATTCAAGATCAAGAGCAAAAAGCTGGGCGCCAAGCCCCAGATTCTCCACGCCCTGACCGACGTGTCCCTGGATGTGTACGAGGGCGAGACTTTGGGCATCATCGGCGAGTCCGGCTGCGGCAAGTCCACGCTGGGCCGCACCGTCATCCAGCTCCACAAGGCCACCTCCGGTTCGGTGGAGTACCTGGGCAAGGACCTGTTCTCCCTGACCGGTGCGGAGCGCAAGGCCATGAAGCGGGACATCCAGATGGTCTTTCAGGACCCCTACTCCTCCCTGGATCCCCGCAACACCTGCGAGCAGCTCATTGCCGAGCCCCTGAAGGTCCACGGGATTATTTCCGACAGCAAGGCCCGGCAGGATCGGGTCCTGGAGCTGATGCGGGAGGTGGGCCTGGACATCCAGCACATGAACCGCTATCCCCACGAGTTCTCCGGCGGCCAGCGCCAGCGGATCAATGTGGCCCGGGCTCTGGCCCTCCAGCCGAAGATCATCATCTGTGACGAGCCGGTCTCCGCTCTGGACGTGTCCATCCAGGCCCAGGTGCTCAACCTCTTCAACCGCCTGCAGCGGGACCACAACCTGACGTATATCTTTATCTCCCACGATCTGGGCGTCATTAAGCACGTCAGCGACCGCATCGCCATCATGTATCTGGGCCGGGTGGTGGAGCTGTGCAAGGCCTCCCAGATCTACGACAATCCCCTGCACCCCTATACCCGGGCGCTGCTCTCCGCCATTCCCCCGGAGTCCCCCTTTGAAAAGAAGCAGCGCATCGTCCTCAAGGGCGAGATCCCCAGCCCCATCGGCGACCAGGTGGGTTGTCCTCTGGCCGGCCGCTGCCCCAACTGCACCGAGCGGTGCACCCGGGAAATCCCGAAGCTGAACGATACCGGAGACGGCCATCAGGTGGCCTGTTTCCTGTACGACTGATGAAAAGAGGTCTTTTTACCCATGGAACAAGTATCGCGTGAAATGTTGCACCGCCTGGCTGTGGAGCGCAGCGGTGAACTGGTCCAGCTGGTCTCCGACCTGATCCACATCCCCAGCGAAAACCCCACCGGCACCCAGCGGGAGGTAGTGGACTTTGTGGAGAACTATCTCCGTCAGGCCGGAATCTCCTATGAAGAGGTGGGCGAGAACCCGGACTTTCCCTGCATTGTGGCCAAAATGGGCGCCGACGAGGGCTTCAGTATCATCCTGAACGGCCATCTGGACGTGGTGCCCGCCGGCGACCGGAGCCAGTGGGACTTCGATCCCTTCGCGGGGACCGTCACCGACACGCAGATTTTGGGCCGCGGGACCTCTGATATGAAGGCCGGTGTGGCCGGACTGCTCTTCGCCATGAAGCTCCTGAAGGAGTCGGGCGCCGAGCTCAAGGGCAACATCCGCCTCCACCTGGTCTCCGACGAGGAGAGCGGCGGCGAGTTCGGCTCCCGCTGGCTGTGCGACCACGGCTATGCCGAGGGGGCCAACGCCTGCCTCATCGCCGAGCCCACCTCCGCCAACGACATTGAGATCGGCCAGAAGGGCGGCCTTACCGTCATCCTGAAGGCCGCCGGTAAATCGGCCCACGGCAGCCTGGGCGGCTTCAAGGGGGATAACGCCATCCTGAAGCTGGCCAAGGTACTGGAAGAGCTCCCCCGCCTGACTACCATCGAGGGGCATTTCAAGCCCAGCCAGGAGCGGGCCCTGAACAACTCCATCCAGCGGGCCCAGTCGATCCTGAACGAGCCCGGCGTGGGCGAAGTCATCCGCCATGTCTCGGCCAACGTCGGCCTCATCCAGGGCGGAACCCGGCCCAACATGGTCCCCGACTACTGCGAGGCCATTGTGGACGTGCGTCTCCCCATCGGGGTGGACCACCAGGAGATCGAGGACATGCTCGCCTCCATCGTGGCCGAGAGCGGCGTGGAGGGCGTGACCTACGAGCTGCAGTGGAAGAGCGAGGGCAACTACACCGAAGAGGACGAGGCCATCGTTCAGACCGTCAAGCGCAATGCGGAGGCCGTGTGGAACATGGAAGTGATCCCCGCCTATCAGTGGGCCTCCTCCGACGCCCGGGACTACCGCCGCGTGGGCATCCCCACCATCCAGTACGGCCCGGCCAATACGGCCGGTATCCACTCGTACAATGAAAACGTGGACATTCAGGACGTGGTCAACGCGGGGCAGATCTATGTGCTGTCTCTGTGCGACCTGCTGGGCGTCCAGTAATCCCAATCCCATCGGAATGGAACAAAGAGCGGAGAGACCTGTGTCTCTCCGCTCTTTTTGGTTCTGATCCGGTTATTCTCCAAACACGCCGTTGTGTGAGGATTGCATTTTCAATACACCGTGAAGCATAGGTGGCCAGACGCACCTTTTTGTCCGGCTTGAAGGTGGCGATTCCTTTAATCAGCCCGATGGTCCCGATGGAAATCAAATCGTCCTGATCTCCGTTGGGCGTATAATACTTTTTGACAATATGGGCCACCAGACGCAGGTTATGCTCAATGAGCCGGTCCCGGGCCCCCATGTCTCCGGCCGCCATGGCCTCCAGTTCCCGCTGTTCCTCCTCCGGCTTGAGCGGCCGCGGGAAGGAACTCTCCCCTCCCGAGAGCCGTAGCGTCACAAAGAGACTGTTGAGCATCAGTGCCAGCCAGACAGGCAGCATTCCCATCTCCTCCTCCCATTGCGCCTCATTCAGGTCCGTTTTTCCATTCTATTCGAGCCCGGCCCGTCCCTATGTGCCGCTCCGGCTGCAAGTCCGCTTCGAATTATCCTGTCCATAAAATTTTTACAAAAATTTTACACCCTATTTATTCGAAACGTAAATTTTGTGCAAAGTCTTTACATTCCCATTTACGGACTGCCGCAAATCAGATATAATTTAGGTGCTTTTTGGGAGAAAATCAGAACTCTGCACGAATGAGAACGTGCGTACGGACTTAAGGGAGGCTGTCTTGTGAGCATATCAGATGTAATCGTCCTGTTCGGCGCGGTGGCCACATTCCTCTTTGGCATGACCACGATGACCGACGGTCTGGAGAAGCTCTCCAGCGGACGTCTGGAGGGCATTCTGGAGCGGCTGACCAGCAATGTATTCAAAGGTGTGCTTCTGGGGGCCCTGGTCACCGGCCTGATCCAGAGCTCCGCTGCCACCACCGTCATGTGCGTCGGCTTTGTCAACGCCGGTATCATGAAGCTCCGCCAGACGGTGGGCATTATTATGGGCGCCAACATCGGCACCACAGTGACCGCCCAGCTCTTGCGGCTGGGGGACATCTCCTCCGATAACTTTTTCCTGTCCCTGCTCAACCCCGCCACACTGGGCCCCATCCTGGCCACGGTAGGCATCATTTTCTATATGTTCATCACCGGCGGCCGGAAAAAATGCGTGGGGCAGATCGTGCTGGGTCTGGGCCTGCTCTTCATCGGGATGGAGACCCTGGAGAACGTCGTCGCCCCCCTCCAGGACCTCCCCGCCTTCCGGGACCTGTTTGTGGCGTTCTCCAACCCCTTCCTGGGGGTGCTGGTGGGCGCTCTGGTCACCGCCATCATCCAGAGCTCCTCGGCCTCCATGGGTATCCTGCAGGCCATGACCTCCACCGGCGTCATCACGTTCCGAATTGCAGTCCCCCTGATTATGGGCCAGAATATCGGAACATGCATTACCGCCATCCTCTCCAGCATCGGCGCCAGCAAAAATGCCAAGCGCACCGCCTGCCTGCACCTGCTTTTTAACATCCTCGGCACCCTCTTCTTCCTGGTGGTGCTCTACGGCGGAAACGCCCTGTTCCACTTCTCGTTCTGGGATGCCCTGATGGACCGGGGCACCATCGCCAACCTGCACCTGGGCTTCAATGTGTGCTGTACCGCCCTGCTGCTCCCCTTCAACCGGCAGCTGGTGTGGCTGGTGGAGCATCTGATCCCCGGCTCTGCCGACCAGAAGGAGGTCTCGGTTCTGGACGAGCGCTTTTTGTCCACCCCGGCTCTGGCTCTGGAAAAGGCCCATGAGGCGGTTGTTCAGATGGGCTGCCTGGCCCAGGAGAATTACCGCCTGGCGGTGGAGCTGCTCTCCCACTTCGACGCCAAGAAGCTGGAGCGCATCAACGAAACGGAGGCCGCTTTGGACAAGTTGGAGACCAATTTGGACAACTATCTGGTCCGGCTGAGCGGACATCCCCTCACCGCCGGGGACAGCGCCAAAGTCTCCGAACTGCTCCACACCCTCTCCGATTTTGAGCGCATCGGCGACTATGTCATCAACCTGGCCCAGTCCGCCCATACGCTGCACGAGCGGAACCTGGTTCTCTCGGATGCGGCCCGGGAGGAGCTCTCCGCCCTCTGCGCCGCCGTCGACGGGGCCGTGGACCAGGTGCTGGACTGCTATACCCAGCGCTCTCCCGAGCTGGCCCAGGAGGTGGAGCCCATCGAGGAGGTCGTGGACCTGATGGAGAACGACCTGCGCAGCCGCCACATTGAGCGCCTGAAGGCCGGACAGTGTACGGTGGAGATGGGAGCCCAGTATTTGGAAATTCTCATTAATCTGGAGCGCATCTCCGACCACTGTTCCAACGTGGCCCTGTACATTTTGCAGGAGACCTCGCCCGCCGGCTCTCTCATCCGGACCGACGCCCACGCCTATATGCACGCGCTCCACCACGGAGAGGACCCGGTTTTTGATGAATATTTCCAGTTCTACCGGGACAAATATTATGCCCCCATCGAGCGCACCGGCTGCTGATGCAATTTATCCCCCGCTCCAAATGGAGCGGGGGATTTTGTTCCTTTCTTGCCAGAAGGGGACGGGTATGGTATGATAAACATACGGCGGACCACCGCCGCAGACAGGAGGAATGTTCATGTCGATGAGCGATCAGGCCCTGGTGGAGCTGGCATTTACCATGCTGGAGCGCTCCTATGTCCCCTATTCCAAATTCCCCGTGGGGGCCGCGCTGGAGTGCGCCGACGGGAGCGTTTTCACCGGCTGCAATGTGGAGAATGCCGCCTATGGCTCCACCATCTGCGCCGAGCGCACCGCTCTGGTGAAGGCTGTCAGCGAGGGGCATCGGGACTTTGTGCGCCTGGCGGTGGTGGGCAACTCGGAGGACTACTGCTGGCCCTGCGGCTCCTGCCGCCAGATGCTCTATGAGTTCGCCCCCGATCTGACCGTGCTGGTGGCCCGGGCCAACCATGAATTTGTGCGCCTCTCCCTGGGGAGGGACCTGCTCCCCTACGGGTTTGGCCCCCTCTCTCTGACGCAGCAGGAGAAGTCCTGATCCATCCGGCGCCAAACGCGGGCGGGAGACTGTGTCTCCCGCCCGCCTCTTTTTAGTATGTCCCCTCCCAGAGGAGGCTGCCCGCCTGGTCCCGGACCTGGAAGGTCTGCTCCAGGTCCTCCCACCCCAGCTCCAGAACCATTATGTCTCTGTTCCAGTCGCTGGAAGAGCCCCCCTTCCAGGCCACAGTCTCCACCGCCGGATTCAGGCGCAGAAGGACGGCATTGACCGTCTCTCCCCCGCCGGTCCAGTAGCCGTTCAGCAGGCCGGGGGCCATCTCCCGGCCCTGCCCGCAGCCGTCCGTCCGCCAGAAGAGGCCCATACTCCGCTGGACCCGGCTGTAGCAGAATTCCCCATCCGGAGTAGCGAGGGCATAGATCCGCCTGCCCCCGGGCAGGTCTGCCCAGCCCCGGGCGGTGCACCCCCCGTAGTAGAGCTCCCGGGCCGTGGCCAGGGCGCAGCGCTCCGGAGAGAGGTAGAGCCCGAAGAGCAGGAAATACGCCCCGAAAATGGCCAGAATCACCGCCAGATTGCGGATCAGTTTTCCCTTCCGGGTCATGGTGCTCCCTCCTCTCCCGACAGGTCCACCGTCACCACCGCCGCCGGGTCGATGGAGGGCCAGCCCAGGGTGAAGGTGGTCTCCCCCGGTTCCGGGGTGAAGTCATAGATCTCCCAGCGGACCAGGCCCCCCAGCGAGGTACTGCCGCAGGGGTAACCCTCTCCGCTCTCCCCCCGGATCTGCAGGTTGGGCGGGGTCCAGGTCACCCGGGGCTCCCCCCAGCTGTGGACCCGGACCACCACATCGCCGCTCTCCAGCAGGGCCGCCTCGTTGATGGTCATGGTGTGGGCGCCCAGGTCGAAGGTCCGGTCCACCTCCACCACCCGTTCCACCGGTTCGCTGTAGCGGTAAAAAACGCCGTACTCCAGCCAGCGGACCAGGGACATCGCGCTCAAACTCACGATGTAAAAAACCAGGTACAGCCCCAGGGTGACCACCGTGAAGACGCACAGGCCCCGGCTCACCCACCAGGCCCAGCCCAGAGCGGGATTGTGGGTCAAATTGAGTCCCTCTCCCACCGCCGCCGGGTCCCCCATACGCTTGAGGGCCTCCGCCTTGGCCTCTTCTGGAGAGAGGCCCTCCGCTTCCTCCAGGTCCCGGGCGCTCTCGTCCAGGTGGGCGCGCAGTTCCTCCGCGATGGCCGCCCGGTCGGGTCGGAAGCGCACCTGCCCCGTCACCGCTTGAAGAAAGGCCTCCTCCGGGTCCACGGGGTCCGCCGCCCTATGCCAGGCCATAGGCTTCCCCTCCGATCACCCGGTCTACCGCCCATTGAAAGGCGCGCCACTGGGCCTTCTCCTCCTCCAGCTGTTTTCGGCCCCGTCCGGTCAGGGTGTAATACCGCCGTCGGCGGCCCTCGCTCTCCTTCTCATAAGAGCGCACACAGCCGTCCTGCTCCAGCTTGTGGAGCACCGGGTAGAGGGTCCCCTCCTGGAAGGCAAAGACCTCCTCGGAGCGCCGGGCCAGGGTACGGATGATCTGATAGCCGTAGCAGTCCCCCTCGGCCAGCAGGGCGAGCACCAGCAGCCGGGTGCTGCCGCTGAGCAGACTCCGGTCGAATTTCATGCCGTCTCCTCCTTTCCACAAGATACCTTGATCTTCTAAGTATAATATACCTGGATGTTCCAGGTATGTCAAGGCCAAAAAAGCGCCCGGTGCAGAGCACCGGGCGCGCTTGTCATGCAATGGTGTAGTCCCCCCGGACCATGAGGGTCACGGCGGTGGAGGCCGTGACGCCCCGGCCCTCGATGGTGGCCAGATAGAGGTGATTGGCCGTCAGGGTCCCTCCGCCGGCCAGCGTGGTGGCGGCCGTCATGTCCACCAGGCCGGGAGAGGTGTCGGACACGCACACCGCCGTGCCGCTGCGGAGCAGAATCTCACAGGAGCTGCCCGCCGTCAGCGTCTGCCCCTGGCTGAGGGTGACCACCTGGTAGACGCCCCCGCTGGCGTCGGAGCCTTCCGCCGCGTCCTCCAGCTGCTGCGTGAGGGCGTCCTCCCGGGCGGCAATCTTCTCGTCGACCTGCTGGAGGATGGAGGGGGTGAACTGGTCGGTCAAATAGCTCAGGGAAATGAGGGGGTCGGTCTGGCTTCCCTGACTCCCCGCCGCCAGAGCCGCCAGGCTCAGTGTTCCGGCCACCAGCGCTCCCGCCGCCAGGCGGATGGGCCATCTGTGTTTCATACGTTTCCTCCTATGTATGGCTGTGTCCGTAGTTCCGCCCGGGCGGTCCGCGGCGGCGGCTGCATCTTATGTAGCCTCCCGCCGTGGGCGCCCCGGCCTTATCGGTGTCTGAGGGTCAATCAGACCATCTGTTGTGGATGCAGGCCAAAGCTCACCGCGATGGCCGAATCGACCTGCTTCATCAATGCGCTGTCCAGCCGCCCCATATGCTCCCGCAGACGCCGCTTATCCAGCGTCCGAATCTGCTCCAGCAGGACCACTGAGTCCTTGGGCAGGCCATAGCTCCCGGCGGGGAATTCAATATGGGTCGGCAGGCGCGCCTTGCCGGTCTGCGAAGTGATGGCGGCGGCGATGACCGTGGGACTGTGGCGGTTGCCGGTATCGTTCTGCACGATGAGCACGGGCCGCACACCCCCCTGCTCGCTGCCCACCACCGGGCTCAGGTCGGCATAGAAAATGTCTCCTCGTTTCACGCTGTTGTCCACCAGTTCTCACACTCCGCGGTCAGATAGTAGCGCTCGTCACGAGGGCCTCTCCCCTCGGCGCCGGGCTACTATGATTCTCCCACGGGGCGGCGGGATTTATACACGGCTCCGGCAAAATCCAACCGGTCCGGAGCCTCCGCCGCCGGTCCGGCGATACTCTCCCCGGACCAGTGTATGCGCGCCGGGCCGGAAGGGTGCCTAGCCCAGATAGACCCGGGGCACCCGGCGGCCCACCGCCGTGAGCAGCTCGTACGAGATGGTTCCCGCCAGGGCGGCGGCCTCCTCCACCGGCTGGCTGGGGCCGTAGACTTCGGCCACGTCCCCCACCTGCACGTCCTCCCCCGCCGGGACCATGCACAGGTCCATGCACACCCGTCCGGTGATGGTGCGGGGAACTCCGCGAATGGTGATCCGTCCCCGGTTGGACAGGCACCGGAACAGCCCGTCCCCATACCCGATCGGGAGCACGGCCAGACGGGTTTCCCGCTCCAGACGCGCCGTGCGGCCATAGCTCACCGTGGCCCCCGCCGGAACCGTGCGCACATCCACCACCCGGGTGCAAAGGCGCATCACCGGCCGGAGGACCGGGCTGCCCGGGCCCTTGCAGGAGGGGTCCGGGTAATGGCCGTACAGGGCAATCCCCGGGCGCACCATATCCAGATAGGCGGCGGGGTATTTCAGCGTGGCCGCGCTGCCGGCGCAGTGCCGGATGGCCGGGACGATCCCCCGGTCCCGCAGCCCCTCCAGCAGCGCCTGAAAGCGCTGGAGCTGGAGCATGGTAAAGGCCTCGTCTCCGTCGGCGTCGGCGAAGTGGGTGAACACCCCCTCCACCTCCAGGCCGGGCAGGGCGGCAATGGCCGCCATCTCCTCCACGGCGGCGGAGAGGTGCGCATGGTCGCACACCAGCCCCAGGCGGGACATGCCGGTATCGGCCTTCAGGTGGATCTTCAGCGTCCGCCCCGCCGCCACCGCCGCCGCCGACAGGGCCCGGGCGTTTTCCCAGTGGCAGACCGTGGCCGTCACATTCTGTGCGGCGGCCTCTCCCGCCTGTTCCACCGGGATGGGGCCCAGCACCAGGATGGGGGCAGAGATGCCCGCCTCCCGGAGCTCGGCGGCCTCATCCAGGCAGGCCGCCGCCAGATATTCCGCCCCCAGCGCCTCCAGACGGCGGGCCGCCGGCACGGCCCCGTGTCCGTAGGCGTTGGCCTTGACCACGCCCAAAAAACGGCACCCCGCAGGGAGAAGCCCCCGCAGCGCCCGGTAATTCTCTTCCAGCGCACCCAGGTCGATCTCCGCCCAGGTGCGCATCTGCTTTTCTTCCATAAACCTGCACGCCTTCCTTGCGCCATTGCGTGATTGGGGGAGGGACCGCCCGGCGGCCCCTCCAGCTTCCTCCTATCATAGCACAATCCCTCCGCCGGCTCAACCAAAAATCCGGCGAACGTGCGCGCAGGCTCCATTCCGTTTATACCACCGCCACCAGGGGCGCTTTGGTCTCCTGGACGGCGATGGCGGCCGAGAGCTGGCGAAGCATCTTCTCCCGCTGCCCGGGCAGGTTCCCCCGCACCCGGAAGGGAATGACGTCGTGAAATCCGTCGTACTCCACCGGCGTCTCCAGCAGCTCCAGCAGCAGCCGTTCTTCCCGCAGGTTCTCGGTCTCGTCGGCCGGGCGGAAACGGCCCTCCTCCACCAGGCGGTACAGGGGCGACTGCCGGTGGATGAACAGCGAAAAATTGACAATCCGGCCGGGGTGCGTACGGTTGTAAAAGGCCGCGATGGCCCGGGCGTTCTCCTCGCCCCGCCCCTGCCCGGCGATGCCGGTCATCATGTGCGCGTCGTAGACCATGCCCGCCGCCTGAAGCCGTCCAATGGCCTCATAGGCCTGGGCCAGCGTGTGGTCCTTGTGCATCAGGCGCAGCACGTCGTCCAGGCCGCTCTCAATCCCCAGATAGAGGTGCCGCACCCCCGCCCGGGCGAGGGCGCGCAGCTCCCCGTCTCCCTTGCTCAAAATGCTCTCCACGGTGGCGTCCATATTGACGCCGGTACAGGCGGGAAAATACCGGTGTACCAGCTCCAGAATCCGCAGCAGGCGCTCCGTGCTCAGGTGGAACGCATTCCCGTCCCCCAGAAAGACCCGCTCCGGGTTTCCGCCCGCCCGCTGGACCCGCTGGAGCTCGCCCTCGATCTGCTCCAACGGGAGCTCCCGATAGCGCAGGTGTTTAAAGAGCATACAGAAATAGCACTGATTGTACGAACAGCCCACCGAAACCGGCAGCATAAACGCCCCCCGCTCCATGGGTGTGCGGCAGATCTGTCCTTCGTATTCCATAAAATCCCTCCGATCCAGCGGCGTCCATTCCGGGCCCGGGCCGGGCCCCTTCTCTCGTCTTTTATTATAAACCGGCACAGAGGAAGATTCAAACGCTTTCCACCGGCTCTGGAGCGCCCCTCTAATGAAATTTTAATCTTCTGTTCACGCAAACTCAAAGACATTTGGCCCGCCATGGGCTATACTAGGTTCAGAACAGGAGGAGAACCGTTCTCCTGGAATTGGAATCCAAACAGGAGGTACCTCTTATGTGGGACGATTTTGGTAAAGTACTGCGGAATGTGGCTTACGCCGGCGTAGGCGTGGCCGCCCTGGCGGTGGAAAAGGCCGGGGAGGTGGGCAAGGTTCTGGTGGAAAAGGGCGAGATTGCCGTGGAGCAGGGCAAGCAGTTCAACGAGGAATTGCAGCAAAAGCTCCAGGACGCCGCTCAGAAGCGGCAGGAGGAGCGTTTCAATGAGACGGTCTCCTCCATGACCGCCCAGGAGCGGGAGGAGCTGCGCCGCCGTCTGGCGGAGCTGGATGAGCTGGAGCGGGAGGCCGAGGCCTGCGCCCAGGGCGAAGTTCCGCCCGACGCGCCCGGCGCCGACAATGTGACCCCCCTCCACCCGGAGGACGAGCCCAAGGATTAACCCGGCAGACAGGACCGGGGCGCGTTGCCAATAGCAGCGCGCCCCGGTTTTTCTCTGTTTTGTTTCGTCGGGTTCAACCGGCCATGGCCTCCGGCGGGAGCTCCGCGCTGGGCAGTTCGCTCTCCGCCGGCTCCTCCGGGTCGGTGGAGGGCTCCTCTCCGCCGGACGGGGACTGGGAGGGCTGGGGGCTGGACGACGGCGTGTCCAGCGGCCAGGTAGCCGGGTCAAAGGGGTCGAAGTCCGGATACAGGTCCGCCGGAGGGTACGTGCTCGGGTCCTCCGGGTCAAAGGTCATGGGGTCGTACTCGCTGGGCTCGGTGGGCTCCGCCGCCTCCGTGTGGACCGGGCACTCGGTCACGCCCGACCAGAAGTACCCCGCGTCCCGGGTGCCCCGGGTGGCGGCCACGCCCTCCCGCACATAGTTGAGCAGCGCCATCTCACTCACAGTGGGCTCCACACCGGCCTCATTTCCCTCCCGGGGACAGTAGGGCCCCGCCAGGTAGTAATTCGTACTGCTCTCTCCGGCCTCATTGGTGGTGGTCACCGTACACACCTCCCGGGTCTCGTGGAGGCCGCAGCTCTCCTCCGGGGCGTCCGAGGCGAAGAAGTAGGCCTGCTTGACCCGGCTGCCCCGGGGGTCCAGCGTACAGGCCGTGGTGGCCCGCAGCCCGCTGTCCATACAGATGGGCACCGTCACCAGCTCGCCGGGCGCGTCGCTGAAGCCCACGTCCTCCAGTCCCTCGTGGATGGGCTCCATCACCTTCCGCCACATCTGGGCGGCGGGGTTGGTGGCGCCGTTGTTGATGCGCTCGGGATACTGGGCATAACCCGTCCAGACCGCGGCCGTATAGTAGGGCGTGTAGCCCACAAACCAGCGGTCCCGGTAGTCGTTGGTGGAACCCGTCTTACCGGCAATGGACATTCCCGAGAAGCGGGCCTCGGTACCCGTGCCCACGCCGTTGGGGCTGCTCACCACATTGCGCAGCATTTGATTGACATACCAGGCGGTGGTGGCTTTCACGGCGGTCTGGGGCTCGGTATCGGTGTTGTCCAGGAGGATTTTCCCGTTGGAGTCCACCACCTGGGTATACGTGTGAGGCTCCAGATACACGCCGTCCCGGGGGAACACCGAATAGGCCGCCGCCATGTCCAGCACCGTGACGCCGTTGGTCATGCCGCCCAGGCCCAGCTGGGAGAGGCCGTAGTCGTCCTCCGAGATCTCCCCGAAGCCGAAGTGGTCCTCCAGGTAGGCCACGGCCTGTTCGATCCCCAGCTCCTGAAGGACCCGCACCGCCACGGCGTTGGAGGACTGCTCCACCGCCTTGGATACCTGCTCCAGGCCCCAGTAATAGCCGTAGGAGTTGGAGGGCCAGGGGCCGTCCAGATCCAGCACCGGCGAGTCGTCAAAGGTCGAATTGGGGGTGATGAGCCCCAGGTCGATGGCCGGCGCATAGGCCGCCAGAATCTTCATGGCCGAACCGGGCTGGCGCGTGGTCTGGGTGGCCAGGTTGAGGAGCTGATTGCCCTCCTTCTCGCCCATGCTGCCCGCCAGGGCCACCACGTTGCCCTTGTTGTCCAGGACGACGATGGCCGACTGGAGCTGCTCCCCGCGGGAAGAGGTCTGAGGCAGGTTATCCCGGTTCTCATAGACCTCTTCCACCACGGCCTGAATCTCCGGGTCTACACTGGAGTAGATCTTCAGCCCGCCGCTGTAGACCATGCGGCTGGCCACCTCGTAGGTATACTCGTATTCGGCCATCAGGTCGTCGATCACGTCCTCCACCACCTGCTCCTCATGCCAGCTGAGGATGGTGGAGGCGGTCTCCTCACTCTCGCCCCGGGTAAAGTTGAGCCCCGCGTCGATCTGGGCGGAGGCCTCGTCGTGCTCGGCCTGGCTGATCTTGCCCTGCTCCAGCATGGCGTCCAGCACCAGATTGGCCCGGTAGGCGTTGTTCTCCGGATAGCGGTAGGGATTGTAGCCCGAGGGGTTGTTGGTGATGCTGATGAGGCTGGCGCACTCGGCCAGATTCAGCTCCCGCACATCCTTGCCGAAGTAGTACTCCGAGGCGGTGGACACCCCGTAGCAGTTCTGGCCCAGGTAGATATAGTTCAGGTACATCTCCAGGATCTCCGCCTTGGAGTGGTCCTTCTCGAAGTCCAGGGCCCGGAAGATCTCCAGAATCTTGCGTTTGACCGTTACATCGTCGTACTGGGTCATGTTTTTGAGCAACTGCTGCGTGATGGTGGACCCACCCTGAATCCGGTCGCCGGTCATCATACTCAGCACGGCCGCGCCGGTGCGCAGCCAGTCCACCCCGTGGTGCTGGTAAAAGCGCTTGTCCTCAATGGCGATGGCCGCGTTGATGAGATTCTCCGGAATCTCGTCGTAGGGGATCCAGACCCGGTTTTCCGTGCCGTAGAGGGACTGGAGCTCCACCTCCTGTCCGTTCTCGTCCACCCGGCAGATGGTGCTGGCCAGGGCGGTGGAGTAGGACTGGGCCTCCACATGGGCGTTGGGCAGGATCACATTGCGGATATACACCGCCGCGAAGCAGGCCAGGAAGGCCGCCGTCATGACTCCGATGAGCAGCAGGGTGCCCAGTACCTTCAGCACCCCGCGGCCCACGGCCCCGGCGCGGCCGCTGCGCCGTTTCTGATTGGAATTGTTTGTCGTTGCCAATGTCACACCTCCGAAGTGAGTGGGAAGGCGGGCGCCTTCCCGCGGGCCGGCTGTCATATCGCCGTGGGCAGATGCATTGATTAGAACTGCGCCAAACTCCCGCTCTCCTCCGCCCGTCCGGCCGGGCGCATCTTTGTTCGAGTTTTGGTGGTATGGGGATATTATACCATAGGCCGCCCAGTTGTCCACCCTATATTATTCCTTTATATCCTTATATTAGGAATATTCAAAAATTTGGCCCGCTCCCGTCTTGCATTTTCCGCAACTTCGGGTTACAATAGGGACACAGCAAATCGCTCCGGCGGTTTGAGCCCCCTTCCCAAAAGGGGAACCCAACCGAAAGCGGTGAAACCAATGAGCGAAGAATTTGGCGGCGATTTCATTACCCTGACCGACGAAGAGGGCAACGAGTTCGAGCTGGAGTACTGCACCACGGTGGAGCACAACGGCACGGTGTACATGGCCTTCCTCACTGTGACCGAGGGGGATGAGGATACCTCCGAGGAGGCCGCCGACGAGGACGGCGGTCTGGTCATTCTGAAGGTGGAACAGGTGGACGGCGAGGATCTTCTGGTCACCCTGGAGGACGAGGAAGAGCTGGACGCCGTCTATCAGCAGGTCATGGAAGATCTGTTCGCGGAAGATGAGGACGGGGAATAAGCGCCTGTTCCGGCGCGCCCCTTCTGATTTCCTGCTCGGTGCGTGATGGGCTTGATTTAAACCCACATCTCTTAAACGGGATGTCGCCCTCATGCCGTGGATTGCAGGCCTCCCGGTCTCTCTTACGGGGAGATTGGAAGTTGGAAGCAAGGAAGCGGCATGGAGACAACCCACCTGCCATCTTTGTGCAGGTTTTAAATGGGTCCACACGGCCAGAGCGGGGCCCCCACGAGTTTCGGCTCGTGGGGTTTTTCTTTTGTCCAAAAAGGGGGTTGCGCTGCGCTCCCGGCTGTGCCGCCATACAGGGGAGAAGGGCCGCCCGGTATCGGGCGGCCCT
>DWYC01000009.1 GCA_019118925.1 Candidatus Flavonifractor intestinipullorum
CCAGCTTCCTGAGGAAATACGGCCCCAGCGTTCTGCTGGTCACGGAGGAAGGGGAGCGCCGCTCCGGTGCGGCGGACGAGGTGCGGGACATCCTGCGCCGGAGCGGAAAACAGACGGCGGAGTGTTTTGCCGGCCCCTTCTGTCCCCGGTATGAGCAGGTCCAGCAGGCGGCTCGCCTGTGCCGGGAGCGCCATGTCGATCTGATTTTGGGGGTGGGCGGCTCCGCCGTGCTGGACGGGTGCAAGGCCGCCTCTCTGGCGGCGGTATGCCGGGGGGACCTGTGGGAGAACTTTGGCCAGCTGCAGGGCGTGGTGGACGTGCCGCCCCTGCCGGTGGGCTTTGTCGCCTCCCATCTGGAGGTCGGGGCCGTCAACGGCGCGGCGGGTCTGCTCCATGAAAACCAGTGCGTCTGGCGGGATTATCCCCCCTGTGACCCCCGGTTTGCCCTGCTGGACCCGGCCCGCACCGGTGAGCTGCCCCGCCGGGAGCTCCTGTTCCAGGGCTTTTCCGCCCTGGCCGGAGCGCTGGAGGAATACCTGACCCTGATGGACGGTATGAGCGTCTCCCGGGAGCTGCTGGAGGCCCTGCTGGAGGGGATGGTCCGGGACCTGCGCGTCTGCCGGCAGACCCCGGGGGACGAGAACGCCCGGAGCAGTCTGATGTGGCGGTGCGCCCTGTGGGGGAGCCGGTTCTTCCAGCTGGGGCGGCGGTTCTCCTTCCCGGCTCTGCCCGTGCGGGAGGCGGCCATTCTGTCCGCGTCGGACTGGGAGGAATACGCGGGGGCGCTGGCCGTTCTTCTGCTGTCCCTCTGCCGCCGGGAGGCGGAGCGCCATCCCGCGGCTATGGCCCGGATGGCCTGCCGGCTCTGGGGGCTCCCCGGCCAGGGCCGGACGGAAGCCCAGCCGGCCAGCGGCGGCGTGAGGACCCTGGAAGGCTTCACAGAGGAGCTGGGCCTTCCGGTGCGGCCGGAACAGCTGGGGGCGGCCGTCCGGAACCGGCTGGAACAGCGTTCCACCTCTCAAAACCTTTTGGTACATACTGCGTAACGAATCGGAACTTCCGCAGCGGCGGGAACGCCCCTATAATACAGGATGAAAGCAGACAAACAGGAGGGTTTTCAACATGAATACACGTACATTAGGCGCCGATCTGACGGTCTCTGCCGTGGGTCTGGGGTGCATGGGATTCAGCCACGCCTACGGGGCGCCCACGGAGAAACATGAGGCGATCCGCGCCATCCGGGCCGCCTATGACCTGGGCTATACCCTGTTCGACACCGCCGAGACCTACGGCACCGCCGCCGATCCCCATGAGAATGAGAAGCTGGTGGGGGAGGCCCTGCGGGACGTCCGGAACAGCGTCCAGATCGTCACCAAGTTCGGCATCCGCTTCGACGAGACCAGCACGGCGGTCAATAAACCCCTGATCCCGGACTCCCGGCCTGAGACCATCCGCGCCTCGGTGGAGGGCTCCCTCCGGCGGCTCCAGACCGACCACATCGACCTGTACTTCCAGCACCGCATGGACCCCAAGGTGGAGCCCGAGGCGGTGGCCCAGGTGATGGCGGATCTTATCCGGGAGGGCAAGATCACCCACTGGGGGATCTCCGAGGCCGATGAGACGTACCTCCGACGGGCCCACGCGGTGTGCCCGGTGACGGCGGTGCAGAACCGCTACTCCATGATGGCCCGGCAGCACGAGGTCCTGTTCCCGGCACTGGAGGAGCTGCACATCGGCTTTATGGCCTTTTCCCCCATGGCCAACGGCCTGCTGACCGGGGCCTATGGGAAAAACGACACGTTCGCCCCCAAGCTGGACTACCGCAGCGCCATGCCCCAGTTCACCCCGGAGGCGGCGGACCAGAACCGGGCGCTGCTGGAGCTGCTGCGGGACTTGGCGGAGGAGAAACATGCCACGCCGGCCCAGATTTCCCTCGGCTGGATGCTGTGCAAAAAGCCCTACATCGTCCCCATCCCCGGCAGCCGGAAGGCGGAGCGGATGCGGGAGAACGCCGGGGCGGCGGAGGTGCTCCTCTCTCCCGAGGAGGTGGCGGCGATCGACAAGGCCCTGGACACCACCCCAATGTCCGCCGTGTTTGGCGGCACCGCGGTCAAAACGAGATAACTCACAATTTGATAGCGCTATCGACACAGAAAGGATGAACGACCATGAAACACACCCGTAAATGGCTCTCCCTGGCCCTGGCCGGGGCCCTGTCCCTCTCACTGCTGGCCGGATGCGGCGATAACGCCGCCGAGGGCTCCGCAGCTCCCTCCCCCGAGGCCTCGCCGGAAGCGGCGGAGGGCGCCGCCTCCGGCGCCCTGTCCATCGCCGAACAGGGTATCTTCTCCGCCGGCGGCACCGTGATCTCCTCCGGCGGCACCTTCGATGTGGCCAACTACTACACCTCCCGGGAGGGCTCCACTTCCCATGTGGACCACGCCAACGTGCTCTATCAGATCCCCGAGGACGCCACGGGGCTGCCCATGGTGTTCCTCCACGGCTACGGCCAGTCCCGCATGGGCTGGATGACCACCCCCGATGGCCGGGAGGGCTGGAGTAATATGTTCCTGCGAGACGGCCACAGCGTCTGGCTCATCGACCAGCCCCGCCGGGGCGAAGCCGG
>DWYC01000053.1 GCA_019118925.1 Candidatus Flavonifractor intestinipullorum
CCCATGGCCAGCATGTTGCGGACCACAGAAAAACTGCTCATACCCACGGGGATTTTGTTCACCCGAAGGCTGTTCCAGCCGGTGATGACCGCATCCGTCCGCGTGCGGTCCACCGCCAGGACCACCGTGGCCGATACATGGGGATACCAATACCGGCCAACCCCTCTGGTCATGGCCGGGACGGCCTGTACATCAAAACAAGCTACGGCATTACCCTGGGATATTTCCGCATAGAGAGTATCCTCCCCATCCCGGAGCGCATATCCGTGGAGGAAAGGGAGCAGTGCCTCACTGTATGATTCGGAGCCCTCTGCCGCGGAAATCAACTGCCCTCCGGAGGCCTCCGCGCTGCATCCGGTCAGCAGCAGGCACAGCAGGAGCAGGAGTGACCATCGCCGTTTCATGGCGCCACCGGTTCCCCGGGTTCTTCCATGCGGGCAGCGCACTCCCGGCACAGATCCATCTCATCGCAGATCAGGAAACAGGCATCACAGACCAGCCGCCGGCAGATCGGACATTGGCTGAACCGTTCCCTGGCCTCCTGCCCGGCAGCCGACCTGGCCCACTCCTTCTCCCGCTGGTAGATGGCGTCATAGAGCTCCTTCTTTTCCGGGTACCGGGCCGCCTGTGCCGCTTTGGAAAAGGGGATGCTGCTGCTGTACCAGTATTCTCCGCACACCTCGCAGCGGACGGAAAAGCAGAAATACCGGGGCGTAGAGCAGTCCTCCAGATGGCTGGACAACAAACTTGTCATAGGGCGCGCCTCCTTTCCTCTCTACTCCTGTTATAGCAGGAGCAGGGACGGGCGTATATGGTCTGGCGGATACTTTTACCCACTTTTTACAAAAGGTATCCATTGGATAATAGAGAAAGCGCACAAAACCAGATGATTGGTTTTGTGCGCTTTGCTGGATTGTGGGTGGGGCATCAGAACAGCTCCTGGAGCCGTCCGCACCGGCGGAGCAGATCGATATAGAGCATCAGTTCATCCCGGGAGGCGACTCCCAGCTTCTCGTAGATGCTCCGGTTGTGCTTCCGGACCGTGCTCATGCTGATAAACGCCAGATCCGGGATGTCCGCAATCTCATGTCCATCGATGTAGTAGCGCAGGATGTTCCGCTCCGCCTCGGTCAGCAGATCCTTCCGCGCCACAAACTGATCGAAGAGTTCGGCAATGTTGGGCGGAAGCTCCCCCTGCTCCAGGCGCTGATTCCGCGCCCGGGCGTTCAGAAATTCTGCCAGTTCATCCACCTCCGAGATCCCGGAGGACATCCCCTGTTCCGGCAGTTCTTCCTGCTGGAACCGCTTCAGGCTGTCGGTGATGGGGCGGACAAATCTCCGTGCCAGGAAAAAGGAGAGCGCCAGCAGCACCACCAGCAGCCCAAGGGCCGCGATGACCCATGTCCGCTGTACTTCGGCGGTATAGGCGGCATAGCTGTCCCGGGGGATCAGGATCGCGGCGGCCCAGGCGGTGTTGTCGGTTTCTCCCTTGGAAATGGGGATGGTCTGGTGCAGGCCGATATACCGCTCGCTGCCTGCGTCATATTCGTTATAGTATCGCCCCTGATGGATGACCAGAGTCTCCTGACCGTCCAGATAAGTGCCGTTGACACTGCCCACCAATCCGTCCGACAGCAGGAGACGGCTGTCCTGAATGGGAGCCAGCACGGTAACGGCGGAGCCGAATTGTCCCTCCGCCGCAGGATAGGACAGCTGGAAGTACAGCGCGCTGAGCTCCACGCCGCAGACGCCGTATACAGTCCCGGCACTGCCCACGATGGGGACGCACAGCAGCATGGCGGATTCCCAGGTGCCTTTCAGGTCGATGCGGCGGGACCAGAAGTAGCACTGTGTAGGCCGCTCCAAAGACATCTCCATCAGTTCCCGGCAGCCGGGGATCAGGTCGGTGTCAAACTCCAGATTCCACCGGTTGTGCAGCTCCAGATCCTTTTGCCGGGCAATATCCGGAATGCCGCGGAAGTAGACCACGGTAGGGGCTACCGGATTACTGGCACTGAGGTTGGTGTAACGCAGGTGGAGCCCGCTTCTGGAGTGCTCTGCCGCCGCCAGGGTAGTGTTGGCCGTAGCATCCAAAATTACATAGGCCCCGTTGCAGTTGGCGGTCTGGAGGGTGGTATTGACCAGTGGGTACATGATCTGCTGCAGCTTCAGCAGCCGCTCCGGGTCATCGTTGACCTCTTGCAGTGAGATGCCCTCCCGTACCAGCTCCCCTTCGATCTCGCGGCTGAGTTCTTTGGAGAGATTCAGGCTCTGGGCGGTCAGGCGATCCAGGCGACTGGCCAGGCTGTCCTGTGTATTTTTCAGTTGGAGCTCCATCACCTCATGGAGCTGCTCATCGTTCTGGGAAAAGGCCCCGGCGATGGACAGAAGGAGGATCACCGCTGCAAAGACTACCAGGATCATGGACACCCAGTAGAGCATCAGTTTTCTCTGCATGCCCACGCTCTGCTTTTTGGCAAAGGCGTTCAGCGCCCGCAGCTCCCGGAATTTATTCAGCACGGTGTTTCCTCCTCCCTTTTGATCATCGCTCCATGATCTCCCGGAAGGCCTGGAGCCGCTCTGCGCTGATCTGCTCCAACCCGGTTTCTCCGGCCTCCAGATAATCCTGACGGCCCAGCGCCAGCTGTGAGCGCACCTGGTCCTCCAGGGTCGTTTCCAGACTCAGATAGCTCTCCAGCTGGGGCGGCACATAAAATTCATAGTTTGCCTGGGTGTCCAGGTACGCCTGATAGAGGGAGATGTATTTGGGGCTCTCCAGTTCCTCGATGGCCTTCGGCAGTTCGTTTTCAAAGGCGGCCCGGGTCACCGGCATGTAGCCCGTTCGGGTCACGAACTCCACGTTGTGTTCCGGTTCGGTCAGCCACTTGAGGAAGGTCACGGCGGCCTGCTCCCGCTCCGGGGTGGAGCGTACGGTGCAGAAACCAGCCCCCCGCTGCATGACCAGGTTTTCCCCGTTTTCAAAGACCGGACAGGGGTGGGAAACGATGGTGATCTCCTCGGAGGTATTGTCCGGATAGGTCACCACATCGCTGTAATAGAGGATACTGGCCGAAGATGCCACGCTCACAATGCTGTCTCCGGTGCGGATCGATTCTGTGGCGTAACCGCCCTTGAGCCAGACGCCTCCGTGAAGCGCGGCCCGCGCCAGCGGCTCCCACGCCGTCTGGAAGGCGGGACCAAAGGCCAGCTCATCGCCCCGGAAGAACTCCTCGCCCAGAGATTCCGCCCCCACCTGGAAGTAATTGAAGTAGTAGTCGTGAACGAACATGGATTTGGCGTCGCCCGGAATATCCGGCGTCTGCGCATCCGTCCAGTCTGCATAGCTCTCCGCGGCCTTGAAAAGGCCCTCCCAGGTGTCCAGGTCCTCCAGCGTCACGCCGGTCGCCTGGGAGAAGCGGTCGAAGATGGTCTGGTTGATATACATGATCTCTGTGGATTTCGCCACGGGAAGGACGACCAGCCGGTCATTGACGATCCCCTCTTCCAGGAAAGCCGGCAGGAAAGCGGACAGTTCTTCCTCGCTGAAGTAGTCCCGATAGTCCACCAGGATGCTGTCGTCGGGCAGCGCCATCACCGTCTTGGGATAGGATACGAAAAGGTCGGGCAGCTCCGGAGCTCCCGGCTCTCCGTTGGCGGCTGCCAGCACCAGCTCGTGGATGGTATTGGTGTTGGACACGGAGGTGACCTGCAAATTGATCTGTTGCTCTTTTCCCACCGTTTGGTTAAACTGTTCGATCAGATCGTTGAGCGGAGAATCGGTCTGCCCGCCATAGACGTGCCAGACTGTGATGGTGGTGGGCGTTTCTTCGTTTTTTACCGTGCTGGAACAGCTCGTGCAAAGCAATAACGCAGCAATCAGCAGCAAAATGCAGCTCCTGCATTTCATATATCCAGCCCCCTCATATTTGGTGATCGCGCCAATGGTCAGCAACCGCCAGAAAATGCTGTGTTCGGGTTTATGCCTATGGTTGTTTTTTTAGTATAGCACAGATTATAGCCTCCTTCACTACCCGTAGTGGGTAGTTTTCAGGCAACCCGGCAAATCATTGTTTCAACGGTATTATAAAAGCTGCAAGCAGGTATTACAAGCACAGCGGCCTTATCTGCTCCAGTGTAGAGGCTCTGCACGGCCCCCTTTGGTTTGCGATACTCTGAATCCGGAGAAGCATCTGGTGGTAGGCGGCCTCATGAATGATGCCCCGGCGGTAAAGGGTTTGATTGAAATAGTTCAGCCATATCTGAGAGGCAACAGAACTGTGGAGATTGTTTGTCATGGGAAGCCCCCTTTCTGCTTATCGTTTCCGATTGGAGGAGGAGCTATACCGCACCTTCCGGTAAAAGGTGGACTTACTCATGCCCAGCTGTTTCATAGCCTGGACGGCGGTGAGTTCACCGCGCCTCCACCGGGTACACACCTGGTCAAAATCCGGATGGACAATGGGTTTCCGTCCCTCATACTTCCCCTGACGCCTGGCCAGCTCAATCCCCTCCCTCTGGCGCTGGAGGAGGTATTCCCGCTCCAGCTCGGCCACTGCGCCGAACACCGTAAGCATGAATTTGCCGGTGGCCGTGGTGGTGTCGATGGCCTCCTTCTGCGAGACAAACTCCACCCCTTTGGCGTGGAGCTGTCCCACCAGCTCCAGAAGATCGCGGGTATTACGGGCAAAACGGCTGATGGACTCCACAATCACCGTATCCCCCTGGCGAACAAAGGACATCATTTCTTTGAGCTGGGGACGATCCCTGCTCTTCCCGCTCATCTGGTCGAGGTAGATCTGTTCCACACCCAAAGTCTCCATCAGCACCTCCTGGCGGAGCGGATTCTGTTCCCGGGTGCTGACCCGGATATAACCGATTTTCATATGTTGTCAGGCTCTCCCTTCGACATGATTTATGATCTACTTCTGATATACTGGAAACAAGATAACAAAGAACATAACAGTTGTGACTTGATTTCACTTATTGATTTACTTTCTTATGTTGTTGTGATAACATGAGAACAAAAGGAGGGATCGGTATGCTGGATCAGGAATTCTGGGCGCTGCTCCGCCGCATTCAGGCCAGAAATTGCGAGGAGCAGACGGTAGAAGTAAAAACAGCCGCCCGGGGCTGTCCGGAGCGGCTCTATGATACCTTTTCCGCGTTTTCCAATCAGGATGACGGAGGAGTACTGGTCTTTGGACTGGACGAGCGGCAAAATTTTGCAAAGGTGGGCGTCTACGACGCCCAGGACCTGCAAAAGAAGCTGATGGAAGTGGGCGAGGAGATGACGCCGGTGGTTCGGCCGGTGCTGTCTGTTTTTGACGAGAACGGTCTGGTCTTTGTGACTGCGGAGATCCCCCCCACCGATCTCACCGACCGGCCCTGCTTCAAAACCGCCAAGGGCCGCCTGAAGGGCTCCTATGTCCGGGTGGGAGACGCCGACAAGCCCATGACCGAGTACGAGGTGTACAGCTATGAGGCCTACCGGCGCAACTACCGGGATGACATCCGGTCGGTGGAAGGGGTGGCACTGGCCGCACTGGACCAGACCCGTCTGGAGCAGTATCTCCTCCAGCGCCGGGTAGACCGCCCGAACCTGAACACGGTGCCTGTGGAACAGCTCTACGAGCTCACCGGGATCACCCGGAACGGTCAGGTCACGCTGGCGGCGGTGCTGCTGTTCAGCCCCTATCCCCAGGCTTACTTTCCCCAGCTGAGTATCATCGCCACCCGGGTGCCGGGCGTGGAGCTGGGCCTGGTGGATGAGCAGGGGCGGCGCTTTTCCGACAGCAAGCGCCTGGAGGGCACGCTGCCCGAGCTGCTGGACGGCGCCGTGCGGTTTGTACAGGGCAATATGCGGACTGCCCTGCGCATCGATCCGAAAACCGGCAAGCGCAGCGATCTCCCCGAGTACCCCATGGACGCGGTCCGCGAGGTGGTTCTCAACGCCCTGGTCCACCGGGATTACAGCCGCTATACCGAAAACATGCCCATCCAGCTGATCCTGTTCTCCGACCGTCTGGAGGTCCATAATCCGGGCGGGCTTTATGGCCGCCTAACGGTGGACCAGCTGGGCAAGATGCAGCCGGATACCCGAAATCCCTTCCTGGTGACCGCGATGGAAGCCATGGGGCACACCGAGAACCGCTATTCCGGTATCCCGCGGATCTGTCACGCTATGGCCGAGGCCGGACAGCCGGAGCCGGTGTTCCGGAACGAGCGGGGCGAGTTCTCCGTCACGCTCTATAACGGGCCGGACGCCCCGGATGAGGGAGTAAAACCAGCCGCCAGACCGGAAGAGCCGGGGGATGAAAAGGGACTGCTGGCCTTCTGCGCGGTACCCCGGACCCGAAAGGAGATCGCGGCCTTTCTCGGAATCGCCTCCACCCAATATGCCATCCGCCGCTACGTGGAGCCGCTGGTGCAGCAGGGCGTGCTGAAGCTTTCCCGGCCGGACCATCCCAAAAGCCCGAAGCAGACTTATACGGCTGCCGTCCAATAAGAATATCGGTGTCCCATTAAGGTCCAGCTTTCCTTTGAGACGTTTCAGAACAAGGAAAGGGACCTTAATGGGACGATTTTTACCCGTCCCATTGGGGTATACCCCAGTGAGACGGGCTTAGCGTTCTGCGAAGCTTTCCACCAGGAGGCGCACGGCGGTGGAAAAGCCCACCCGGAAGGCGTGCTCCAGCATGAGGTCCTCCCGCCGGGCACAGGCGTCCAGAAGGGCCTCCAGGAGCCCGGCATATTCCTCGGGGAACTGCTCCTCCAGTCTGGCGACGGCCTCCGCCGCCTCGCGGTATGCGCGCCCCGGAGGGGCCTGCCGGCACACTTCCAGGGCCTCATAGAGCCGCCGGATCACGGCTCCTCCGGCAGGCAAATGATCTGCCCGCCCAGGCGGAAAAAGACCTCGGGGCTGTGAAAGCGCTCCTCATACCGGACCAGCTGCTCCTCGCTGAGGCTCTCAAAGGAGTCCCCATCCGGCGGGGCGGCGCAGAGAAAGAAGGTCCCGTACACGATGTCGTACAGGGTCCCGTCCTCCGTCCGGAGCCCGCGGTTCAGGGGGAGGCCCAGCAGCTTGCCCTCGTCGTTGCACACCAGGGCCACCGGCTCCTCAAAGGGGTAGATGGCCTGGATGAGGCCTCCCACCGCCTGCTGCATGGCCTCCAGGGTGTCCGGCAGTTCCACGGTCCGGGGGTGTTTCGACGGATCCACCAGCAGCACCCGGAGTAATTCCTCACCATTCCTGTTCATAGAGTACCTCCTCGATCTCATCGGTGGTAAAGCCCCGGGCCAGCAGGGCGTCGATCTCCCAGGGCGCGTAACCCCAGGCGGCCGCCACGCTTTTCAGCTCCCGGAGATAGGCTTGCTCTTCTGCCGTGGGGGTCTGTTGAACAGCAGCCCGGTGCCAGCGGCGGAAGCGGAGACTGGTCCAGTCCGGCTCCGGCATGTGGAAGGTGTCCACCGTCCTGGAGCCGTCCGGGCTGAGCTTCAGAATCTCCCCGTCCGCTACCGGGATCTCCTCCTTCTTCTCCTTGGCCAGCCAGGTCCCCTGTAATCCAAGGTTCAGGATCTCCTGGGTGGAGGCGTAGAGATAGAGCCCCAGGTGCGGATAGTGATACAGGCACAGGGGGTTGTCCCCCTTGACAAAATAGAGCGTGTTCCCCTGGTCCAGCACCGTAAACGTAAACGAGCCCTCTACCGACTCCGCCATGTACTTCAGGCTGGAGAAGGAGAGGGCTTTCTTCTGCTCGATGAGCTGGACCGCCACATAGCTGTCCGTCTCGATTCTGGTGTTCGGGAGCTTCCGGGTCCGGCGCAGGGTGTCGTCGTTGTGAAGCACCCCGTTGTGAGCCAGGGCAAAGCGGGTGCCCGGCACCATGCCGGGGAAGGGGTGGTTGTTGCACAGGCGCTCAGCGCTGCCCTGGGTGGCCATGCGGGTGTGGCCCATCACCACCCGGGCCTCCTCCGGGAGGCGCAGGCGGAGCTTGTGGGCGGGCAGGGGTTTTTTGCGGATGTGGAGCTTGCCGCCGGCGTTGTAGGCGATGCCGGTGGCGTCGGTGCCCCGGAGCTCGCAGGCAACGGCCAGGGGCTCCAGGATGCGGGTGCGCTGCCGGGCGGTGAGGGTACCCCGGCAGTCCATCAGGCCAAAGAGACAGCACATCAGAGCTCCACCTCCCCCGCCACCAGCTCGTTGACGTAGAGCCGCCGCTCCTTCAGGTATTGCACCAGGTGGGGACACTGGCTGGGTTGGATGGAGGCCACAAAGGTGGTCCAGGCCATAGACTTCAGCTCCTCATCCGAGAGGTAGAGGGCGGCGTCACAGATGCGGTCCACCAGCTCCAGGGTGGCTAGGACGGTGTTGCAGTTGAGGGTGCCACGGAACATGCGGAACTCCACCGTGGTGGGGTTCTGGAGGTTGATGCAGGTGTAGCGCCCGCCGTGGCGGCCCTTCTTGGCGAAGTCCAGGATCTCCATGGGCTGCTCCTGGTAGCCGTAGCGGGCTGCCCAGCGGTCCAGCTGGCACTGGGTGCGGCGGCTGAACTTCAGCAGCTCCTCCCAGTGCTTTTCGAAGAAATAGAGGATGCGGGCGATGGCCCCGTCCTGGCGGGCCTCGGTCTCCCCAAACGCCCGGCGACTCACATGGATGTGCAGGCCGCAGGTGCCGGGGCGGTGGCTGCGGTAGCCCAGAGACACCGCCTTCCGGCACAGCTCCGCCCAGGGCATCCGTTGGAGCTGGAAGTCCAGGCTCATGGGGTGGGTCACCAGCTCCAGGCCCTCGTCCAGGGAGCCGTCGTGCTTGATGTAGGCCAGGGACCCGGCCCGGTTGGCGATGCAGAGCAGAGCCCGGGCGTTGTCCGGGTCCTCGCCCCCCTGGTCCATCTCCAGCTCCACACCAAAAAACCGGGGCCCCGTTCCGTAGAACTGGGGCTCCGGTTTGTAGTAATAGTCGTGGATGGGCTTGTCCCGGAAGAGCGCGTGGTAGCACTCCGGGCAGTAGGGCCGCTCGTCGTAGTCGTCGCCCTCCTGGTAGACGGCGGCGTCCTGGTGGAGGAGGACCCCGCAGCGCTCACAGGAGGTGTAGTGGTCATCGTAGCAATCCTGGCAGAGAGGGTGGTTGTCAGTACCGGCGTTGTCGCAGTTCCAGATCCGCTCGCCGCAGTGGCGGCACAACACGGTGTTTTCCTCCAGGCATTCCGCGCACAGCTCCTGACCGTCGAACTGGACCTGCTGGTCCATAGGCAGCTCCCGGCCGCACCGGCGGCACTCAAAGGTTTCCTTCATTCTGGCATACTTCCTTTCGATAAAAGTGAAGGCCCCGGGGAATTACCCCGAGGCCTTCTACTGTTATAATATATACGTCACTTTACAACAAATACGGAAGTTTGCCGTTGAAATATACTTGTATCTCCGTCCGGTACTTACATGCCATCTGACAGGTGCTGATTCAGAAACTCCCGCAGATAAGTTTCGTCTATGCGCCATTCGCACGCGATCCGGATGGCTGGGATTAGGTCCTGTTTGAAAAATCAGAATCAATGTGCTACATCACCAAAATAGCCACAGATGCAAGATACACAAAAGCTAAGAACGAGGTATCTAACTTATCATATCTGGTGGCAACTCTACGAAACCATTTGATTTTCTGAAAGAAACATTCAATCAAATGCCGTTCCTTATACAGGCACCAATCAATGTTCCAGGGGCTAACGAGATTGCCTTGGGGTGGAATCACATAGTTGGCACCCTGTCCTGAAATGTATTCCCGAATTGTATGAGCACCGTAAGCCCGGTCTGCCAGTATATTGCTCCCGCTGATCTCAACTTTTCCCAACAAGTTAACAGCATGAACGCTATCATGATCATTTCCGGGAGAGAGGAGAAAGTCTACCGGGCTGCCCAGACCGTCTACGATGGCACGGATCTTTGTGTTGAGTCCACCTCTGGTTCGGCCAACTGCCTTATCTGCCGTTTTTTCCCCACCGTTCGCGCTTTCGTGTACCTTGATACAAGTAGAGTCTATGCTGAGGTTTTCCTTGTCTGCATCTTCAGACAGGGCGTGAAATACCCTTTCCAGTGTGCCGTCATCCCGCCATTTGGCAAATCGGGCATACACGGACTGCCAGGGGCCATAGGCCTGGGGAAGCTCTCGCCATTGGGCGCCACTTCGGGCAATCCACAGCATACCGTTGAGCATGATCCGGTTGTCTTTTCGGGGGCATCCTCACTTTCCTGTTTCTTCCGGTGGCAGCAGCGGCTTTACACGTTCCCATTGTTCTTTTGTTAATTCATATCATTTCATGCTCTTAATTTTATATGATTGCTTCTATTGTGCAACTTTTATTTTTCAAACAAGGCCTAGTCCACTGCGGGTTATCTTCCAGACGTGTTGGTTAATTCTGGATTAAAAGAGAGAACATTGCAACAAAATATGGAAGAAAAGTTCAAATAGCTTTTCCAAATTGCTTTTCATTATGTGTACAATATAGTATAATGTCTGAAAGTAGGGAAGGTAGCATAAAAAAGGCGAATTTGAAATCTTTGAGCAATCAGAGGTGGCATGACCATGGACACGCTGTATAAAAAGGATACCGCCGAAGAATCTACTGCGCTGCACGAGCGCTATCTGGAAAAAATTCATGGGCTGATCACCGAGCGGGATGCGCTTCGAGAACAGCTCCGCCAACAGAATGAGGAGCTGGATAAATGGGGCGGAGAACATCGGAAGCAGATGCTGCAATACAAGCAAGGGCTGGCCGCCACGCTGGATCTGCTGGAGAAGCAGAAAGACTTTCTCTATGGTGAGGAGGAACTTCCCGGTGAGTCGCTGAGCGCGCTGAGGGAGCAGATGCTGGAGCCGGAAATTCCCCTTGGAACCCGCATTGTATTCTTTTTCTACCAGCTTCTGTTCACTCTTTTTGTGGCAGTGTCCAACCTGCGGATCCGCAGCGCTCAGAAGCAAGCTACGAAAGAAGCTGACGTTCAGATTACGGAACTGACACAGCAGATCCAGGCCAGGGAGACTGACATGGAGGCGCGCGAGGCGCGCTTGCGGCAGGAAATCCAAGGGCTGCGGGATGCATTGTCGCAGGAAAATATGCGTTCGGAACAGTATCAGCAGACCATCCAGACCATCCGCCAGGACCTGAAGCAGCAAACCGGCCGCGCGGAGCAATATGAACAGCAGGCAAAGGATCTGCAGCGGGCACTGAGCGAACAGAGCGACCGCGTGGAGCAGTACGAGCAGCAGGCCAGCAGTCTCCGGCAGGAGCTGGAGCGGCAGGCCGCACAGATGGAGCAGTATGAGCGGAAGGCAAAAGAGCTCGGGGACGAGATGGCCCGTCTGGACGAGGTGAGGCGGTGCCAGGCCGGCAAGATCAGAGAGCTGGAAAAGGACCTGGACCAGACAAAAGAAGACAACAGCCGCCTGCGTGCCGAGGCCAGCTGGGCCACAGCCAGGTTGAGACGGACCCGTGCACTGCTGTGGACGGTTGTGATTGTGATTGCGATCCTGGTCGTGGTGGCGGTGGCCGGCTCCATGTGAGCCCCGCTGAGCCGGAAAAAGAGACGGGGTCGGGAAAAGAACTTGACGTTCTGAAAAAGGTGAAAGGAGCCGGAGGTATGGATATCAAGCAGTCCCTGGAGGAGCTGAGACGGCAGGAACAGCGACAAATCACGAAAATTCAGGACGCAGTAACGTCACTGAGCACCCTCCTCTCCCGGCAGTCGGAGGCACTTCTGGCGCTGTATGAGCAGATCGAGGGGCAGAAACGGGTACAGGAGACCCTGCATCAGGAGGTCAGCCGGGCGCAGGAGTCCGGAGAAAAAAATTACCAGGCCATCCACGGCATGCTCCTCCGGCTGCATCAGGGCATGGAGGAGCTCCGGAGCTCCGTGGCCGATCAGCATCTGCTGCAGGTGGAAAACCAGCGCTGCCGGGAGCAGATCGCCCAGCGGGAACAACAACTTACGGAGCTGGAAGGAGCATTGGCAGCATCACAGAAGGCGGCGGAAGAGGCGGCTTCTCTCCCCCAGGAGTACATGACGCTTTACCAGAGCTATCAGGCCTACCGGACATGGAATGAAACGCGAGAAGCGGCCGGGCAGCCGCGGGTATTTCCGCAGATCCCATCGGATCACTTCCTCGCCTATCTGAAAGGCTGTATTCCGGACGCCGCCATCAGCCAGATCTTCAAATACGCCGAGCGGATCGTGTGGGACCCCCAAAAGAAGGAGGAGCTTGCCCGGTTGGACCGGCTGATCGACAGCTGCATTCTGGTGCAGCTTCTGGCCAACCAGAGACGGCTTCGCCGGCAGGAGGTACGGCCGGGCGACACATTCGACTCCATGTTCCACTGCAAGCAGACACAGGCCCCCGCGGTGAGCCGTGTCACCCGGGTACTGCTGCGGGGGGTGGAAGGTGATACCGGCGCACTTCTGAATGATTGCAGGACATTCGTAGAGGTGCAATAGAGAGGAGGGGGGGCACACATGCCGCAAATCGAACCGATCCGATATCTCACCTGCGCAGCGCAGGGGACGGCGGAGGTGCCGCAGCAGAACGGTTGGAAGGAGTGCCTGGACTGCCTGACCCGGGCCGCAGAGAGAGAACAGGCGCAGCAAGCCGGCTTTCTCCTGCTGGAGTCGCGTGAGACCGGGGAGCGCTGCTACTATCACCACACCCTGGACGCCGTGGTGGGGGATCTGGCCCGGCCTTCCGTTCTGGAGTACGACTCGCAGAGCTATGCCGAAGAGATGCTGGACCTTTTGGACGGGGGGAGCGCACTGCGCGTGGCCTGTCTTCCCGCCGGTGTCCTGGCAGAATCGGAGCTTGCCGTGTTCACCGCTCCGGCCTACCACGATGCGGCAAGCCGGTTGGGTTGGGTGGACCTGACGCGGTATCCCCTGATGACCGTCCGCCCCCTGACGCTGCGGGGGACGGGGAGCGAGGTCTGCTGGCTTCCCATATCCCGGTGTACCGCCCAGTGGAAGCTCCCGGCGCACCAGTCTCTGGAGGAGCGGCTGGTACAGATGCTCGCCCGCGGCCTTGTGCCCGTGAACGCACTGGAGACCTGTCCGCCTTCGGTGACACAATGGCTTCAGGAGAATGTATGTTCTGAAATTCTGGCCGGATGGAACGCCAGGACAGGCGACGGACCGGACGCGGAGATCCATCCCGCCAGCCGGGAGGAGACCGAGCGGCTCAGACAGTATTTTCAGGATAAGCCCTACCGGACGGCAAACCTTCCGCCCTATGACGCCAGCATCTTTCAGCCCTCCAAGGGCAGCTGGGATCTCTACTCCTTCGTGGGCCTGACAGAGGAGCAGCTGCGCGCGCAGAGCGGCCCCTGGTACCGGGTGGATGGGCTCTTTGCCCGGGATCCCCGGGGAGATGTGGCTTCCGATGCCAATCTGGTAGCCATTGATTTCGGCACCAAGAGTACCACCGTTGCCATTTTTGACGGGCAGGGCGGGAACATCACCGTCATCCCCATGGGGCGGTTTTCCGAGAGACAGGACGCCTTTGAAAACCCCACCATTCTGAAGTTCTGCGATATCCGGAAGTTCATGGAGGCCTATCGGGGCAAGGAGTTCCAGCCGGACACGGAATTCAATGACCTGGTGGTCTCCCAGC
The DNA here is from genome assembly GCA_019118925.1 of Candidatus Flavonifractor intestinipullorum. Taxonomy (GTDB): domain Bacteria; phylum Bacillota; class Clostridia; order Oscillospirales; family Oscillospiraceae; genus Pseudoflavonifractor_A; species Pseudoflavonifractor_A intestinipullorum. The sequence continues at coordinate 13,640 of DWYC01000053.1, forward strand.
AGGCGCTGCAGGATTATGAGAGCGCTGACGATACACAGAACGGGAAAAACATGCTGCAATACCTCCAGCATCTGAAGCAGTGGGCGGGCCGCCCGAACCGCGGGCTGCTCATCCAGGATCAGCACGGAGAACTGGTCAGGCTGGGCGCCCACACGCTGGAGGAGGAAGCAGACGGGCTGAATCCCATCGAACTCTACGCCTATTATATCGGTCTGTATATCAACAATATGCACCAGGGCCGGATCTATTTGAAATACCTCTTGTCCTATTCGGCAACCTATCTGCCTGCCAGCCGGGAGGCCATCCGGACGTCCTTTGAGCGGGGCCTGAAGAAAAGCCTGCCGGAAGCGGTGGGGAGGGACGATGGGCTAATGGGGCGCTTTGAGGTGCGGCTCTGGCTGGATGAGGCCACAGCCTATGCCGTGTGCGCGTTGAGCCGCTATCTGAACCAGGAACCCCGGGAGCCGGAACAGGAAAACCCACTGCGGCAGGAGTTGCAGGACGGCGAGCTCTTTTACGGCACATACGACTTCGGCGGCGGTACACTGGATTTCAGCATGGGCACGGTACGCGCCGGAGAGCGGCTGGAGATCCATAAGCTGGGAGACGGCGGCGGCGCCCATCTGGGTTGCGAGAACATTCTGGAGGAGATGGCGTTCCACATCTTCAGTGACAGCCGGAATCGTGACTGGCTGCTCCGGAACAAGATACGCTGCAACAAGCCTCTGTTCTACGGCATGCGCCAGGGGGAAGAGCACATCGCAGGGAACTCCAATGCCGCCCGCTACAATACCTGCAACCTGGTCTGCGCGCTGCGGCAATACTGGAAGGGAGAGCTGGGGACCCCGGACCTGGCCGGCATGCAGACCCCCTGCCCCATATACCTGGAGGGGGAGAACCGGACCCTCTGCACAGCGCTTCTGGGCGACGCATCCTATGCCGGCAGCACCCCGGTCCTTCAGGTGCAGCCGGAGGAGATCGAGGCCTTCTTCCGGAAAAAAGTCATGGAAGGAGTCAGACTGTTTGTCGATTTCTACCGCGATATCCTCCGGCGGGAGGAGCGGCTGCGCCACCGGAAGCTGTTCGTCTTTCTGGCCGGAAACGCCAGCCGGGCGCCCCGGGTAAAAGAATGTTTTGACGCCTACCTGCAGGAGGTGGGATTGAGCGAACAGTTCTGCCTCCTGGCTCCGCTGCCCACCGAGGCGGACCGGACCGCCAGCCGGAAGGAGCCGGGGCGCAGCATCCCTACCGCCAAAAGCGGCGTCGTATTCGGACTTTTGCTGGCCCGGCCCAGTACGGAGACCATTTCGGTGGTCGATGACACTCCGCGGCCGTCCATGCGCTATTGTATCGGTCAGAAGAAGCTCAACTGGCAGGCCTTCGGCGGAGAGTTTCAGCTTCTGGCCCGCCCGGACCAGCTGCTGCAGGCGCCAATGCCCTACCGGCGGCTCAGGCGAATCAACCAGAGCGTGTTTGAGCTGCTCTATACCGATGACAGGCGCTATATGCTGGAGCAGGAAAGGCAGCCCATTACGGACAGTGTCCGCATCCTCACGGTGCAGGTGTCCGACGCGGACGTGGGGCTCTGGCTGTATGGGCGGGTCTCGGCCGGAGACCCGGAGGTGCTGGAGCTGGGCGTTTCCAAAGTAGATGGAGAATTCCAGAGCCGGGTGGAACGGGTGATTGGCTTCTGCCGCTTTTCAGAGGCACAGTTTCAGCCGGCGGAAGAGCCGGGACAGGCCCCGGACCGGGACGATCCCCAGGAGCCCATCGCTCCGACAGACCCGGAGATCACGGTGACCGACAGTCAGGGCCGGTTTCTGGGCCGGTTCCGGCGGGCGGTCCTGCGGGAGCAGGAGCTGGATCTGGGCAGTACATCCGGGGAGTCTGTCACGTTTGCCCCGGAGTGGGGAACGGCCTTTACCGTGCCTCTGCCCGCGCCCGGCCAGACCCGAGCGCTGAGCCTGCGCTGGTTTGCGGAGGGGCCGTATGAGGTGCTGATCTGTGGAGATACCACGGTCTATCGTCTGGATTTTGATTACGGTACCTGGGAAGAACTGTCATAATATCCGAAGGATTCGAGGAGGTAGCGAGCATGGATGTATATCTGGGTCAACCGCCGGCCACGGCCGATCCGGTGAAGGACAGTGAAACCGGCAGGATCAAAGAAATCCTGCATCAGATCCTGAAGGTCCGCTGGGACAAGGCAAAGGACATCGGAGCGCGCGGAGCGGTGCTGATGCGGGAGCGGGCGGACATTCAGGAGCTGCTGAATCTCTCAGAGCAGCTTTCCGGTCTGCAGCCCGGTACGCTGGAGAGCCTGTGCGGAAAACAGCTGGCGGAGCAGATCACCGCAGACCGGCGCCGCCTGGAGCATTGCCTGGAGAAGTACGACCAGGCGATCCGTGCCAACACCGCCATGTACGAACGTTTCCAGCGCAAGACCATCAATCTGTCGGTCATCGGAAAGATCGGCGCCGGAAAGAGCAAGTTTTTGCAGACGGTCAGCGGGCTGGGCAATGAGTGCATTCCCTCTTTGATGGGCGCTTCCTGTACGGGAGTGACGTCCATCATCGAAAATATCACGGATGGGTCTACCCGGGCGCTGATCACCTTCAAGACAGAGCAGGAGGTGATGGACAATCTGATTCAGGAGGCCAGAAGTCTGGCGGAGAGAATCGGCGCTCTGGTGGCGGACGGGGCGGAACCGGTGGAAATCGGGCCCCTTACTTCGCTGGATGAGGCGCAGATCACCTTGGTGTTTGACCAGCTCCAGGAGCGGGCCCAGCAGCTCTACCAGGGTGGAAATAAGGTGGCCCAGAATTACAAGACGGAGGCCAAAGCGCTCAAGGAGGCCTATACCATCCACCGCAAGGAATGGTATCCCCTTCTCAGCGGCGCGGCAGGCTACAGCGCCAGCGCCTACGATCCGGATCTGGAACAGCTCGGCGGAGGCGACGGGAACCCGGTGTACCGGCTGGACAAGCCGGAGCGTATCCAGGAGTATGTATCCAAGCACAACTATTTCCGCTACATCGCGGTGAAGCGTGTGGTGGTGCAGACCGGCCTGCAGGACCTGGAGGGGGAAATCCGGCTGGTGGACACGGTGGGGATCGGCGACACCTCGGCAGACACCCGCTCCCGTCTGGAGGATGCCATCCGGAACGAGAGCGATGGCGTCATCATTCTGATGAAGGCCAGAGAACGGGTGGAAAACGATGAGAGCATCGCCCAGGAGGACATTGATTTTCTCAATGAACTCAAGGGGATCCTGCGGGAGCACTGGGACAAGAGGCCCGGCCTCTGGATGTCCTTCCTCCTGAACAACGCCACTGGAGATAAGAAGGCGCTGCAGCCCTTTGCGGAGAAATATCTGGAGTGGATGGCCGGCGCCTATGGGGCAAACGACGACCTCTTCGGGGTCAACGGAATCCGGCTGCGCTCCGTCGTGGACGTGGCGGATGGCCCGGCCGTGCGGGAAAACGTCCGCTCTTTCCTGGAGTATATCTCCAGAAATCTGACCCAGATTGATGATGTTCTGGAAAAGGATACGCTGCGGCTGATCGGCGCGGTCCGGGAGGAGAAGGCCCGGCTGCGGAGACAGCTCCGGGGCTGGACCGAAGGGATCGCCGTAAGCCAGCAGGACCTCAATTACACCCAGATCCTGATGGAGGAGCGCATCGACCGCCTGGAGTATGAGCTCAGCCAGTACATCTCCCGGATCCGGAGCCGTGAGGAAACCGCGGAGAAAAGCGGCGGCTCCTTCCTGCGGCAGCGGCTGTCGATGGTGGAGCGTCTGATGCACGGCGAGATGCTGCCAGAGCCTCCGGCGGCGCTGTCCGACATCATCGCACAGGCGTGCAAGACCTACCCGGCTGACTTTGCCCAGGCCAGACTGGCGGCGATCCGCCGGCTGCCGGAAGTGGTCCGCCGCATCGCGGTCATGCCGTCCCAGGAGCAAAAAGAGTTGGAGCAGAGCTATAAAGCGGATGTGGCGGGCATTCTGGTCCACAGTCTGGGCCTTGACCTGAGCCGCATCGGGGAGCACGGAGAGCCGGCACCGGATACCACTGACCCCCATGTGTTCCGGGCGCTCGCCGCCCTGCTCCTGACCAACGTGGGCAAAAGCAGTGAGATCCGGGACGCCTTCCTGTCGCTGGATCAGTTCCGCCTCAATGAGATGAACGGCGTGACGAAGGTCTTGTTCATCCATCACGCCAGTCAGCACCTCGTGGAGCGCCCCTATCTGCAAAAAAAGCCGGAGGAGCCGTCCAAGATCCAGAGCGCCAAGGCGCTCATTCTGGAGCAGAGCGGCAAGTTCCACCGCAGCGCCGAGGATGATGAGGCGAATACCTGCGTCACACCGGGGAACGAGAAGCGCCTGCTGCAGGAGCTCCAGGGCAAGCTCCAGGAGTTTGTCCTTGCGGTACAGGACAGCGTGGGTACGGAGACCTATCTGGTCAGCTATTACGACCAGATGCTGGAAGAGCTGTATCACTTCATGCAGGTCCTCACGCCAGAGTTTGAAAGCCGCTGGCTGCTCATCTTCCACGATCTGAAGGAGCGCGGCCTGCTGCTGGAGGACGAACAGGTCCGGAAGAGCCATGAACTGCTGAAGCAGGCGGCACTTCAGCTGGAGGCCTATTTTGGCCGCGCACAGGACGGAGAGCCGGTGGGCACAGAGAACTGAAGCCAGAGCAGCAGCCCCAGAGCTGTCTGGAACGGATAACAGGCCCCCCTGATGCGCGCATCAGGGGGGCCTGCTGTATCGCTCCTTATCCCAGCAGCAACCGCTCTGCGTTTCTGAAGGATACCGCGTCTGCCTCTGCCGGGGTGCAGTGGGCATAGAGATAGGCCAGACCATGCCGGACGCTGGGCGGGCGATGGTCCAGACGGTGGGCATCGGAGCCCAGAAATGACACCTTGCCATCGGACAGCAGCTTACGGGACCGGGCTACCACGGTGGAATCCGGTTCGTCGTCCAGGCTGTACGCATTGATCTGGAGCAGGCTGCCGCTGGAGAGGATCTGATCGATGGTATCGCTCCGGGCGAAGAGCGCCGGATAGCGCTCGGTGTGTGCGATCACAGGTCGCCAGCCGTGGCGGGTCAGCTGCTCCACCATCCTGACGGCCTGTTCCGGCCGGACAGATGAGCGGAACTCCGTCAGGACATAGGGAGTGCCATTCAGGGTAGGATAGATCCCGCGGTCCAGTCGCAGCAGCGTCTGTTCCATGGAGTCCGGCTCACAGCGGACCTCACAGCCCAGACACAGCCGCAGATCAAAGGGAGCACTGGACATCCGATCCCGCAGAGCCTCAAACTGCCGCCGGACCCGTTCCGGATCATAGGAGAAGGCGAAGCTATGCGGGGTGGCAAAAACGGTGCGGACCCCCTGCATATAGGCCATCACCAACAGCGTCTCAGACATATCCAGATGGTATGAGCCGTCATCCACGCCCGGGACCACATGCATATGCAGGTCCACCATTTTGCGGGCGGCGTTTTTCGGGAAAAGCTGCTCGTTCCGCATGGAAACCCCTCCTCACCGTTTGTGATGTCTCCGGGTGTTACCCGGGCTGATAGTGATTCATGCTGGAAAAAATCTGGAATTCCACATCGTTACCGGTCAGAGTAAGGTGAATCGGGGGACGTGTTGCCGCCAGATCCACCACGTTTTGCAGGGCCTCGCTCCAGTGAGGGCCATGGATTCCGGGCCGGAAGTAGGCCAGCGTCACATGGGGCGTCAATTGGTACGGCAGGGGTAGCAGCGTCTGGAAGCGCGCGTAGTAGTCCATCAGCACCTCACAACTCTCCTCATCCTCCGGCTCAAACCCCAGAACCATGCTGGTGTTGACCATGTCAAACAGCGCGGTGGATACCATGCGGATCGTTCGCCGTTCCTGCCGGATATCGTGGACCAGACGCCGGGCCTCCGGGCGGAGGGCTTCCATGGCATGCTCCAACTCCTGAGAGGGTGGCCCGCTCCTCAGATCGTGGAGGGTGATGTGCAGGGTGCGTTCCTCCAGCCGTTCCGACAGAATGGGAGAACACTCAGCATACAGAAGCTTCTGAATGTCCTGCAGCGCAGCCTTTGCCGGCTCCGGAAGATCGAACACCACCGTATTGCCGTGGTAGGGCAGCAGCCACCCGGCGGGGTCCACCTTCTGCTCCAGGCCGGGCCGGGTTTCCAGCGGTCTGGAGGGGTCCAGCCTGAGGTATATAAATGCGTGGGTTCGGTTGCGGAATTCCGTCAACGTCTCCTGGATCGCCATGCATCTCGCCTCCGATCTTGCTATACTGCTTTCCGGGAACTTCATTGTGCTTATTTTACAATAGATCGGGGAATTGGACAAGTTTTTGCCGGGCTGAAAGGAAGCAATCACGTGGCCGCCGGCTCTGGCACCGCGGATCAGGCGGGCCCATTTGAAACAACACACCCCACACAGCCCGGGGCCGGAAAAGAAAGGCGGGAAAGATATGATCGGCGCAATCGTTGGCGATATTGTAGGATCGGTCTATGAATGGCACAGCATCAAAACGAAAGAGTTTCCGCTGTTTCGGGAGGACTGCTTTTTCACGGACGATACGGTTATGACCTGTGCTGTGGCCGATGCCGTCATGCGGGGCGGGACAGAGGACAATTTTATCGACTCCATGAAGCGGTACGGCAGAATGTATCCGCACGCCGGATATGGCGACAGGTTCGCCTTCTGGCTTTTTTCCGACAGCCGGAGTCCGTACAACAGCTTTGGAAACGGTGCTGCCATGCGGGTTTCTCCCTGCGCATGGGTCATGGATTGCGGTTTTTGTGCCAGAACCGGTATGTGGCCTACCCATGGCAGAAACTGTGCCATCCGGTCTGCAAAGGTGACCCACAACCATCCAGAAGGGATCAAAGGGGCGGCAGCTGTGGCTGATACCATTTTTATGTGCCGCTATTACTTCGGCGGCTGGTGCGGCGATTATGAGGACCCGATCAACGATAAGCCGGAGGAATGTAAACGGCGTATCCGCCAGTATATTGAAGGTGAATACGGCTACGATCTGTCCCGGACATTGGATGAGATCCGACCGGGCTATCGGTTCAACGAAACTTGCCAGGGGACTGTCCCCCAGGCCATCCTTGCATTCCTGGAAAGTCATGATTTTGAGGACGCCATTCGAAATGCAATTTCTCTGGGCGGCGACAGTGATACCCTGGCCGCCATTACCGGCAGCATCGCGGAAGCGGCCTACGGTGTCCCCAGGCACATCGAGAAAAAGGCACTTTCCTATTTGGACGTCCCTCTGCTGGATGTAGTCAGCCGTTGGAAGACGTACACGTCCGCACAATAATCTGCCGGATCCTGAAACATACATTGTGTACTTTTCGAATTTTGTAAGTATTGTCTCACTCCTGCCGATTGTTCCAAGACGGGTGCTTATTAAAAGCTCGCAAGGAAATGGCATCTGTGCTTCTAGCTACTATAAATAGGAAAAGAAACCGTTTTATCTTGTAGCTCCTGGCTTACCGCAGTTTAATGAGGTGTGCAATACGCCAGCAACTCCCACTCCTGCGCCATAGTGAATACGTCGTCTAAAACGGTGTGTGTAGACCGCACGAATGGTGCACCCAGACCGTAGAAGATGCAAATTCATTTTAGGAGCATTACCATAGTCAATCACAAAGAGATTCTACGGCTCAAAAGCTTGGGACTTACACACCGGGAAATTACGGATGCCGCTAGCTGCGGCTGCAACACGGTCACACACACATTAACCTGGGCTCGGGAACAAAAGCTTGGCTGACAGCAAGCTCAGTCCATGTTGCAGTAGGAAGTTTCCCAGCGGTTATTTCCAACCGAGCAAGAGAACCCCTGTCTACAAGATGCCGGACTATGAGTGGGTACACCGAGAGATGTAAAAGAGAGGTGTCACCCTAAGCCTGCTGTGAGTGAAGTACTGTAGCAGTACCGCCAAAGCGGTAAGCTGCTCTACAACTCCACCCAGTTCAACAAGCATTATGCGGACTATATTCACAAAACCAAAGCCACCATGTATCTGGAGCACAAGCTCGGTGAGACCATGCAGATGGACTGGGCGAGTCAGATGGTTGAAACTTGGGCGGAATCTTTCCTCCCAGTGAACGCGCCCCAGGAATGTAAAATTCCAAAACCATAATAGAAATGCCGACCGCCATCTCAGTGCGCAGGCACTGAGATGGCGGTCTTCTTATACGCCGGGAGATTTGACGGTTACGCATTATTGCACCTACCCGGTCATATTGTGGTCTAAAAATTCCCGGAGATAGTGGGGATCCACCCGCCACTCACGTCCAATCCGGATGGCTGGAAGTAATCCATTACGGATCATTTTGCGGACCTGCTGCCGGCTGGTTTTCAGCAGGCTTGCCACGTCCTGTACAGTCAGCAGTTCCTTCATGCCCAGGGATCATCGTTCCGCTCATTTTGGCTGCGATCTTCATGATAGATTGCATTATGCAGTTTACGAACATCGTATTTGACAAACCCATATTCCCCAATCTCATTCTGTCGGGGATCGATACCGTACTGCTCACACTTCTTTTTCAGCAGCGGCTTGTCCATGTTGAACAGGTTACATAATGCTGAAATCGTATAGAATTCGTTCAGGTCTTTATACTGGATATAGGGAACTTGAGCCATAGTTAAGCCTCCTTAGAGTAATTTGGGATTCGCATCCCGGCTGAATGCAAAACACCTCAAATCATGCATCCCTATATTCATGTTGCGCTAAATCATTTTATACCATGTTCACATACACTCTGGCGAGAACCATGTACGCACACAGGGAATACCTTTCGTTTCCCAAGTGGTCAGGGTGATGGGATTGACCTGGAGCTCATCAAATTTCCGAATCAGCGAATGGAATTTCCGGGCATCAACAATATTATAGTGTGTTTTCCATTTCTGAGCTGCGGTGTCCAGTCCGGCACCGCGGCTCGTCTTTTTCAGAAGAAAGAGCATATGTTCCTTGGTGTCCGCATCCAGCTTGCTCTTCCGGATTTGTTGTTCCGCCACCGGATAGGGCAGATGGACTCCCTGGGAAGGAAAGAGCTTTTCTATGAATTCCTGGATGATGAGTGCGGCACTCTCATACCCAGCTCTAAGCATCGTATACAGGTCGTCCTTTCGCTTCATTTTCAGTTTACTCAGAAAAGCCTCCCGCTTCAGGCTGACTTCCAGGCGAAGAATTTTCCGGCCGGCGTATTTCTTTGGGCAGCGGCCGTTCTGTGTCAGCTCATAGATCTTGTCGTAGATTTTGAAGGAAATTTCGTTCGTTGCAAATTCGAAAGAATAGTCCTTTTTTCCCTCCAGTTCAAAGCGTTTATAGTGGCGGGGGATCATAGATTTACGAAAAAGACGAATCAGCGAGGGAATATCCGCCGACTTGCTGAGATGCAAGTCGGCGGTCAGGTCCATCCGGCTCAGGCTGAGTTCCTCAGGTATCAGAATAGGTTTTCCGTGGTCGCTCAGATGAATTTCTTCGAATATATCGGCAAGACGCTCTTGCAGCTTTCTTACATTTTCCATGGTGGGCTGGTACAGCGTCAGCGGCTGATAAGCTTCCGCCAGCAACGTGGATGGATTGACTGCAAAGGAGATGCCGTTTGATTTGTCATGACTCTGATGCAGACGCATGCGGATGCCCTGATCCACCAGGTAGGTACTGTTCAGATAACGGTCAATGGAGTAGGAATCGGAGAAAATCTGTTGAATTGACTTTTGGTCCACCAACTGATCGATTACCTTCTGAATCTGATGGTATTTCAAGTTCCCGGTATATAATTCGATTGTGTGGATCCCCATATGGATACCTTTCACTTTCACATTAACCTCTCCTATTCCGCTGGCAGGTGGTACAGTGCCGGCAGGTGTTTGGCTTTTTCTCTCCCAGTGCGGTCAGCACTTGCTGCATGATACACGACTCGTCTGTTGCAATCCGCACCATCTCATCCAGCCGTTCCAACAGCCACTTTTCCTGTGCCTCGTCATAGTTCTCCTTGTGAAGAATATGAATATTCAGCTCCCGATCCTCTTCTGCATAGAGCAGCACACAGTGCGCTTTCTCGCCATCCCGACCCGCTCGGCCGATCTGCTGGTAGTAATCGATGACGCTCAGGGGCAGGTTAAAATGGATGACCAGCCGGATATCCGGCACATCCACACCCATGCCAAACGCTGTGGTGGCCACCATAATCCGTTTCTTCCCATGGATAAAGTCCAACTCGTACTTCTCTCGTTTCTCCGGGTCCATATATGCGTGGCATTTGACCACCTCGCCTTGGAACTGTTTTGAGAGGTAATTGGTCGCCATATCCACATATTTCCGTGTGGCACAGTAGATGACCACACGGCCATCTTTTCCATACTTCTTAAGCTGGTACTTCAGCCGCGATAACCGGTGTTTGATATCCATCCCGGAGCAGTCCTCCTGAATCAGAATCAGGTTGGAACGTTCCAGAGAGCTCACATAGATGTTCGGCTGTTCCATCCCCAGAAGGGAACAGATTTCGGCGCGATAGGACTCAGGTGCAGTAGCGGTAAAGGCAGCTACAACAGGACGTTTCTTCAGTGTAGAGAGCCACTTACCAATCTTCAGGTAGCTGGAGCGGAAGGTATACCCCCAATCCAGCACACAGTGGGCCTCATCAATGACCACGAGACCGGGTGGATTCTTTCGGATGGACTTCTGAAACTCCTGCGATTGCAGGCGCTCCGGAGTCACATAGAGAAAGGGGGCGCTTAGGTCCAGCATGGATACCCAGCCGTCATTGGTCAACGCGCGGTAGTTGGATCTGGCGGGGTGATTGCTGGAAATCTGACTGGCACGCACGTCCTTTTGGTTGAGTGTCTGAACCTGGTCTTCCATCAGGGAGAGCGTGGGCTCGATGACCAGAGTCCAGCTGTGGTGCGTCTGATGCATGACCAGGGCCGGAATCTGAAACATAGCCGATTTTCCGGAACCGGTCGGGGCAATGACCAGAGTGTCCTGTCCGCCCAGAATACAGTTGATGGGCTGGATCTGATGCTTCCGAAGCGTACCGATCTGCAACTGCTTCATGGCTTCTTTCACGTTGTCTTTTAACTTCATAAAAAGAACCTCCTTAGCAAAATGGAATGCTTATATCTCTGTTTGGGAGTAATCTTTTTTAATGGCGTATGGTGGCGTTTTTCTCTGCTGTACTCGTGGTGGAAAACTGTGTAAACCTACCTATAGAGGGGGTTATTTGTGTTAGAAGGTGAAAATATGTTGCCAGAGGGGTACTTAATAGGCGCTTTTGATTTTGGGTGTGAAATTGTCAATTGCTTTTCTGTTTCTTAGGAGACTGAGGATGTTTGGCCTGCTGCGCCAGAATTTTGGATTTTAGCAGGTTTCGTTCCTGTTCTGAAATGAGGCCGTTCTGAAATGTAACCTCATTGAAATACATAAGCCAAATCTGATGTGCTGATGGTGGTGTAGTCATATTTTTCGTCCTCCTCATCCAAGTGTCAGAGGACGAATCGAAAAAGAAATGTCTGGTATGTACCTGCATTTGGCGTGACGTAAAGGTGGGTGTAGGAGGTAGACAGAGCTGTGTAGGGACAGGCTGGCTGAATTGCAAGTCAAGATAAGAACATGGGCCGGCTCAAAAGTAGCCGGCCCATGCTGAAGAAAGTCATAAAGTTTTTGAGGAATCGCGGGAACAAAGAACACGAGAACACGGAACAAAGTCCAAAATCGGGTTTATCTGGCCGATTCGCTGGCTGTACGCGTATTACCTGCTAGTGCGGATATCTGAGAAAGAAGTGATTCCGGGAGAAACTTCATCTTCTCCAAAGACAGGGCAACAGCATGCGATTCATTTTTGCCGGTTGCCTTGATCCGTATTTTTTTCTGGGGAGACATGTAGGGTAAGACCATACTCTCAGCCTGACGATAGAGCCATTTACCACCTTTTCCATCACTGTATGGATCCAGGAGTCTTTCCAACTGTTTGACGGTAATCCGGAGAGCAAAATCAGACTCATCCTCCTGTTTCGTTGGCGCCTTTCTGATATCTCCCAACAGGCCGGATCTCGATTCCTGACCATCAAAATAGAATTTGTCCGGAACGTTCTCCTCCAATATTTTGCAGATGGCATTCTCGAACATCGTTTGTATCTGCTCCGATGACAGTAAATTCTCTTTTTCGGTAAAGTCCGTATCGTCTGTCAGAGTACAGCTAGGGAGTAAGATTTGAAACCATTGATTTTCCACTTCTCCGATTTTTGAGGGATTCAGACCATCTTGTTTTTTGCAGGCTTTCAAGAAGAGATGGAGAGCTAAAAGCTGCATGGAGATCCAATAACGTTCCCATGCTGTTCGCTTGACCGACGCATTCTGATTGTAGGAATCGATCAGGGCATCATACCTGGAAAATTGCTTCCGCAACATTTCCTCCCATTTTTGAGGATGCTGTGTCATATTAGAATAAACATAATGAGCATAGCGATAAACGGCAGAACGAACCGCGTCTTCATCCCAGTCGCAGCTGGAGAAAGAAAGAGCAGCCCCCTTTAGTTCGATCGGAGTTGCGATCGCCTTACTGGGAGAAAAATCATATAGCACCAGACTGACCCAGCGATTGATGGATTGGAACCGTCTGCAGTTTTTTCCGCGCAGAATCCAGCCGTACAACATAAGAGCAGTATCCCGATATTGAGGCAGCATGCGGTGCTTCGAACCATCCAGTTTCATCCATGCATGGTCGGTGATGTTCTCATCCCATAGTTTCGCCGGGAGGATAGGACTGTATTTATACTGAAAAGAGGGAGCATCCCATATAAGCAGGGTGTTGGGCTGTGTGCTGTCAAGCGCCAGGGAACGCATGATACGCTTTAATACGAGATCTGCGTATGGAGCCTGTTTTACCGTGATGATCGGGGCTCTCCGCTGGCGGGGAGAGAGAAAATGTGGATAGTACTTCGTGGCTTTTCGGGCACAGTATCCGGCCAGAACCGATGCCACCAGACACAGCATGTCCCGCTGTGCATCCGGGGTGGTACCGCAGGAATTCAGCAAAGCCTGCATCCCCGCCAGCATGTCTGTTTCGTCCTTCAGTTCTTTCTGTTTTCTAAAAATCAGACTTGATAATCCACCCGAAATTTCGACCTTTTTTTCTCGGACTTCCTTGTCTGCGGCCTCCTGCTTTTTGAGGCACTGCTTGATCATGCGCTTGGAAGTATAGTCCTGCCGTTCCAGCCAAGACCTCTCCTCACTCTTAGCCCGCACAGCATATCCCCGTGCGCCGTCATCGTACTTCCAGACATAGATCTTGACCTTTCGCTTGCTCACTTCAGGTGTGTCCATACCATTGCACCTCCCGGATTCGTGTTTCAAATTCATTGTTCTTTGTGCTGTTCTTGGGGAAAGAACAGGAAGTTAGCTCTATTTTACAGGATAAATGTATATCATTCAATTTGCTGTCTTTTCTTTTCTGACGGACCAGGGCAAGATTCCCACTTGCTCATGGCGGCATTTTAATCTACAATATAGACATGATAAAACGAACTTTGGAGGACACCCATGGACATCCACACCGTCAGACAACAGCTCAGGACCCGGACCATCTACGATCTGCCGCTGCGGGTGACCTTCTACGCCCGCGTGTCCAGCGAGTCGGATGAACAGCTCAACTCCCTGGGCAACCAGATCCAGTATTACCGGGAGCTTATCCAGAAGAACGCCAACTGGACCTATGTGGAGGGCTACATTGACGAGGGCCTCTCCGCCGCCACCACGAAAAAGCGGGAACATTTTCACCGCATGGTGGAGGACGGCGAGCGGGGGCTCTTCGACCTGGTCATCACCAAGGAGATCACCCGCTTTGCCCGAAACACCCTGGACTCCATCCAGTACACCCGCCGCCTGCTGTCCGCCGGGGTGGGGGTCTTTTTTCAGAACGACAACATCAACACCCTGGACGAGGACAGCGAGCTGCGGCTGACCATCATGTCGGGCATCGCCCAGGACGAGCTGCGCAAGCTGTCCAGCCGCGTGAAGTTCGGCCACCAGCAGGCCATCCAGAACGGGGTGGTGCTAGGCAACAGCCGCATCTTCGGCTACCGCAAGGACGGCGGCCGGCTGGTCATCGATGAGGAGGAGGCCCCCATGGTGCGGGAGCTGTTCACCCGCTACGCCACCGGGAACTACTCCATGAAGCAGCTGGAGACTCTGTTCTGGGAACAGGGCTTCCGCAACCACAACGGCAACCGCATCGCCCACACCACCATGTCGGGCATGATCGCCAACCCCAAGTACAAGGGCTACTATGTGGGAAACAAGGTCAAAGTGATCGACCTCTTCACCAAAAAGCAGAAATTCCTCCCGCCGGAGGAGTGGGTGATGTTCAAGGACGAGACGGGGGAGATCGTCCCCGCCCTGGTGAGCGAGGAGGTGTGGGACCGGGCCAACCAGGTGCTCAAGCGCCGCAGTGAGGACGTGAAGAACCGCCAGGGGATCTGCAACCACAAGAACCTCCTCACGGGAAAGCTCTACTGCACCCACTGCGGGGCGGCCTACTACCGCCGGGACAGCGTGGACCGCAGCGGGAAGAAAAACAGCAAATGGGTCTGCTCCGGCAAGATCAAAAACGGGGCCTCCTCCTGCCCCTCCTTCCCCATCTACGAGGAGGAGCTCAAGCCCCTGCTCTTCTCGGTCTTTCAGGAGAGCGCCGCCGACACCGAGGCCCTCATCGAGGAGTACATCCAGATGTACTCCTCCTTGGACCAGGGCGGGGAGCTGGACAAGCAGATCGCGGCGCTGGAGCGCACCGTCGAGACGGTGGAAAAGAAAAAGCAAAAGCTCCTCACCTTCAACGCCCTGGGGGAGCTGTCCGATCAGGATTTTCTGGCCATGAACCGGCAGTGCGCCGCCGAGCTGGAGGCGGCCCGGCGGGAGCTGGAGGAGCTCACCGCCCAGCGGGAGTCGGCAGGGGATTTCCAGGCCCACATCGCCCGCATCCGCAAGGTACTGCGGGAGGCCGCCGCCCACGCGGAGGACGGTATCGTGACCAAGGAATTTGTGGACACCTATGTGGACAAGATCTTCGCCACTCCCCAGGAGGACGGCTCCATGCTGCTCCAGATCAAAATCTTCACTGGGGAGACAACAGACAAGTACCTGCAGAATCTCAGAAGCCGTACGGGTCACACGTTCAAGAAGATGATCCAGGCTTACGAGAGCTCCATGCAGCAGTAAGTTCTTCGATTCCCCTGGAATACGGCGGGGCCGCGGGACCATAAAAAGTCCCGCGGCCCCGCTGCTCGTTCCGCCTGTCCGGCCCCGTGCACACAAAAAAGGGGGGCGCCCCGCTTCGGGACGCCCCCCTGTAAAATTACGATCAGCCGATGGCAATCGTGGAGTGCTTGGGCAGCTCCTGCTTGGCCTGTTTGGGCAACGAGAGCTTCAGAATTCCGTCCTCATACTTGGCGGAGATATCCTTGGCCTCCACATCCCCCACGTAGAAGCTCCGGCTGCACGCGCCGGCGTACCGCTCCTGGCGGATGTACTTGCCCTCCTTCTCCTTCTCGTCCTTGTCCAGACCCTTCGCGGCCCGGATGGTCAGATAGCCGTCCCGCAGGTCCACATTGATCTCGTCCTTCTTGAAGCCGGGCAGGTCGATGTCCACCTCATAGGTGTTCTCCGTCTCCCGCACGTCGGTCTTCATCAGGTTCTTGGCGTGCTTGCCGTACAGGGGATTGCGGCCGCCCCACACCGGGAAGCGCATAAAATCGTCATCGAAGAAATCATCGAACAAATTTTCACCAAAGATGCTGGGCAACATAAGTCATTCCTCCATTCATCGCACTTATTTCTTGCCCTGCGGGAGGTTCCTTTCGGTCCCTCCCTCTTGGAACATCTTTATTATAGCACCGGAATTAGCGCTGTCAATAGGAGAGCGCTAATGTTCACAAAAGCAATACACTTCGTTCACAAAATATGCGATTTCTTCTGGGGAACTCTCGTTTTCCGCACAATACGGCTTACAAATTTTTCACGAAAAGGGCCCGGATGGCGTTCAGAACCGCCAGAATCATGACTCCGACGTCGGCGAAGATCGCCAGCCACATATTGGCCAGACCCAGCGCCACCAGCACCAGGCAGGCCAGCTTGATCCCAATGGCAAAGACGATATTCTGGTAGACGATCCCCAGGCACTTGCGGGAAATCCGGATCGCCTTGGCGATTTTCAGGGGGTCGTCGTCCATGAGGACCACATCCGCCGCCTCGATGGCGGCATCGGAGCCCATGGCCCCCATGGCAATGCCGATGTCCGCCCGGCGGAGGACCGGGGCGTCGTTGATCCCGTCGCCCACAAAGGCCAGCTTCGCCCGCTCCGGCTTGTTTTTTAAGAGCTCCTCCACTTTCGCCACCTTGTCGGCGGGCAGGAGCTGGCTGTACACCTGGTCAATACCCAGTTCTTCCGCCACCTGGCCGGCCACGGCTCCGGCATCGCCGGTGAGCATCACGCTCTTGTGGACGCCGACCTCCTTCAGGGCCTGGACCGCCTGCTTGGAGTGGGGTTTTACCCGGTCGGAGATGACGATGTGGCCGGCGTATTTGCCGTCAATGGCCATATGGATGATGGTACCCACGCTGTGGCAGGGGAGATAGGGGATGCCCAGACGGTCCATGAGCTTATCGTTGCCCGCGGCCACTTCCACGCCGTCCACCTTGGCCATGACGCCGTTTCCGCTGATCTCCCGGATGTCGCTGACCCGGGTGCGGTCAATCTCTCTGCCGTAGGCCTTCTGGAGGCTCTTGCTGATGGGGTGGGAGGAGGCGCTCTCCGCCAGAGCCGCGTATTCCACCAGCTTCTCGTTTTCCATCGCGCTGTGGTGGATTCCGTTGACCTCAAAGACGCCCTGCGTGAGGGTTCCGGTCTTGTCAAAGACCACGATTTTGGTCTGGGACAGCGTCTCCAGGTAGTTGGAGCCTTTCACCAGCACGCCCGCCTTGCTGGCCCCGCCGATGCCCGCGAAGAAGCTGAGCGGAATGCTGATCACCAGGGCGCAGGGGCAGCTGGCCACCAGGAAGGTGAGGGCCCGATACACCCAGGTGCTCCACTCGGCGCTCAGACCCAGGCCCAGCAGGCGCACCAGGGGCGGCAGAACGGCCAGGGCCACGGCGCTGCCGCACACCGCCGGCGTGTAGACCCGCGCAAATTTGGAGATAAAGTCCTCGGATTTGGACTTGCGGGAGGAGGCGTTCTCCACCAGATCCAGAATCTTGGAGACCGTGGACTCGCCAAACTCCTTGGTGGTGCGGATCTTGAGAAGGCCGGTCATATTGACGCACCCGCTGATGATCTCGTCCCCCACGCCGGCCTCCCGGGGCAGGGACTCTCCGGTGAGGGCGGCGGTATTCAGCGTAGAGGTCCCCTCCACCACCACGCCGTCAATGGGCACCTTCTCGCCGGGCTGGACCACAAGGACCGTGCCGATCTCCACCTCGTCCGGGTCCACCTGCTCCAGCTGGCCGGCCCGCTCCACATTGGCGTAGTCCGGGCGGATGTCCATCAGCTCGCTGATGTTCCGGCGGCTTTTGCCCACGGCGTAGCTCTGGAACCACTCGCCGATCTGATAGAAGAGCATAACGGCCACCGCCTCGGTATAGTCGCCGCTGCCCTCGTACAGGGCCAGGGCAATGGCCCCGATGGTGGCCACCGCCATCAGGAAACTCTCGTCAAAGACCTGCCGGTTCCGAATGCCCTTGAACGCTTTACGCAGGATATCGTATCCGATGACCAGATAGGGCGCCAGGTAGAGCACAAACCGGGTTAAACCGGCTGCCGGCACAAAATTCAGGACCAGCAGCAGGGCTGCGGCCAGCAGAATCCGGGCCAGCATGATCCGTTGCTTTTTGCTCATAACGACCTCTCCTCGCAGGGCGGGGGAATCCTCCGCTTAATTAAAAATATACTTATTCGTTTATTTGTTGGTGAAAAATGCACCCTTCCACCTGCCGCAGCGCATGGAAGGGTGCGCCTTGGGGCGGTTAGAGATAGATCTCGCAGTCGTCCTCCACCCGCTTGCAGTTCTTGCGCACGGCCTGCATGACCGTTTTCGGATCGTGGCCCTCCAGAAACTCCACAATCATCTTCAGCGTCATGAAATTGACAGTGGCCGTCTTGACGCCCTCAGTCTTTTTGGCGGCCTCCTCCATTTTGTTAGCGCAGTTGGCGCAGTCCACTTCAATTTTATAGGTCTTTTTCATGGTAAGCGCTCCCTTCTATCACAACATTTTATAAATAATTAAGTAATCGTTTAACTGTATGATTATCATACGCTCCCTGCGCGGTAATGTCAACCCCTGCGGGCGATTTTTTTCAAGTCCGTCCGGCGGCCCGCCGGAAAAGGCGTCTCCCCATGGGCGCAGGCGGGCCCGGCCGCGCAAGCGCGGCCGGGCCCGAACTGCATTTGATTCTCTTTTTCCGCCGGATCAGCCGCCCAGGTAGGCCTTCTTCACGGCCTCGTCCTCCAGCAGCTCGGCTCCGGTGCCGGTGGCCACGATCTTGCCGGTCTCCAGCACGTAGCCACGGTGGGCGATGGACAGCGCCATACGGGCGTTCTGCTCCACCAGCAGGATGGTGACGCCGGCGTGGTTGAGCTCCCGGATGATGTCGAAAATCTGCTCCACCAGGATGGGGGCAAGGCCCATGGAGGGTTCGTCCAGCATGAGGAGCTTGGGCTTGGACATGAGCGCGCGGCCCATGGCCAGCATCTGCTGCTCGCCGCCCGAGAGGGTGCCCGCAATCTGGCGGCGGCGCTCCTTCAGGCGGGGGAAGCGCTCGTAGACGTCGGCAATGCCCGGGTCGATCTCGCTGTTGGGGCGGGTAAAGGCGCCCATCTGCAGGTTCTCCTCCACGGTCATCTGGAGGAACACCCGGCGTCCCTCGGGGACCTGGGCCAGGCCGTGGGCCACCACCTTGTGGGGGGGCACGCCCACGATGTTCTTGCCCATAAACTCGATGGAGCCGGTGCGGGTGTGCAGGAGGCCCGAAATGGTCTGGAGCGTGGTGGTCTTGCCCGCGCCGTTGGCGCCGATGAGGGTGACGATCTCGCCGTCATTGACCTCAAAGGAGATGTTCTTGATGGCGTGGATGGCGCCGTAATACACATTGATGTCGTTGACCTTCAGCATGGCGTCATCCCTCCTTCTTCTGACTGCCCAGATAGGCCTCGATGACCTTGGGGTTGGCCTGGATCTCAGCCGGGGTGCCCTTGGCGATGACCTGGCCGAAGTTGAGCACGCAGATGCCCTCGCAGATGCCCATGACCAGGCTCATGTCGTGCTCGATGAGCATGATGGCGATCTGGAAGGTGTCGCGGATCTTCAGGATGTTCTCCATGAGGTCGGCGGTCTCGGAGGGGTTCATGCCGGCGGCCGGCTCGTCCAGCAGCAGCAGGGACGGGTTGGTGGCCAGGGCGCGGACGATCTCCAGGCGGCGCTGGGCGCCGTAGGGCAGGGAGCCGGCCTGATGGTTGGCCAGGTCCTCCATATCGAAGATGTGGAGGAGCTCCATGGCGCTCTCGTGGGCCAGCTTCTCCTTCTTCCAGTAGCTGGGCAGACGGAGCACGCCGCTCCACATGGGGTAGCGGATCTGGTTGTGAAGGCCGATCTTCACGTTGTCCTCCACGGTGAGCTTGTCGAAAAGGCGGATGTTCTGGAAGGTACGGGCGATACCGGCCCGGTTGACCTGCACGGTGTTCATGCCGTGGGTGTCCTTGCCGTCCAGGAGGATGGTACCCCGGGTGGGCTGGTAGACCTTGGTGAGCAGGTTAAAGACGGTGGTCTTTCCCGCGCCGTTGGGGCCGATGAGGCCCGCGATCTCGGTGCGGCCCACGGTGAGGTTGAAGTCGTTGACGGCGGTCAGGCCGCCGAAGTCGATGCCCAGGTGCTGGCACTCCAGAATGGGGGCCTTATCGATGTCGCGCTCGGGGATGATGGAATGGCTGGGAACGGGCACCATCTTGGTGGGCTGCTTATTCTTCACTCGGCTGCTCATTCCTGTGCGCCTCCTTTCCGGCTGCCACGGCCCAGACGGGCGAAGAGGCCGCCGAAGAACTGCTTGAAGGTGGGATTATTGGTGGCCAGCATCACCAGAATGAGGACGATGGCGTAGATCAGCATGCGGAAATCGTAGAAGTCGCGGAGGAGCTCGGGCAGGACGTACAGGAGGGCGGCGGCGATGATGGAGCCGCGGATGTTGCCCAGGCCGCCCAGCACCACGAACACCAGAATCAGGATGGAGGCGTTGAAGTCGAACTGCTTGGCCGCCACGGAGGAGTAGTTCATGGCGTACAGTGCGCCGGCCGCACCGGCCAGCACCGCGGAGGTAACGAAGGCGATGAGCTTATACTTGGTGGCGCCGATGCCCACGCTCTCGGCGGCGATGCGGTTGTCCCGCAGGGCCATGACCGCCCGTCCGGTGCGGCTGTTGACCAGGTTGAGCACCACGGTGATGGCCACCAGCACCAGAATAAATCCGGCGGTGAAGGTGGAGAGCTTCACATTGGTGGTCACGCCCAGCGGCCCTTTCAGGATGGCCTTGCCGCCCTCAGCCAGGCCCAGGGCCGCCTCGTTCTGGGTGGAGAAGTGGAGGCCGTTTTCATCCACACCAATGTAGAGGATGTTGATGATGTTCTTGATGATCTCGCCGAAGGCCAGGGTGACAATGGCCAGGTAATCGCCCCGCAGGCGGAGCACCGGCACACCCACGATGACGCCGGCGATGCCGGCGAACACCGCGCCCACCAGCATGGCGCACAGCAGGCGCAGGGGTGCGGAGGGGATGGTGCTCTGCATGGCGATGTTAAAGACCATACCGGAGAAGGCGCCCACGCTCATGAAGCCGGCGTGGCCCAGGCTCAGCTCGCCGGAGATGCCCACCACCAGGTTCAGGGCGATGGCCATGGTGACATAGGCACAGATGGGCACCAGCAGGCCCTGGAGGGAAGAGGAGAGCATGCCGCCGGCCTTCATGATCTGGATAATCACGAAGGCAGCGATGACCATGCCGTAGGTGATGGAGTTGTTGATCAGCCGTTTGCGGCTGGGAGTGAGTTTTTTCATGTCCGCCACCTCAAACTTTCTCGCGCACGGTCTTGCCCAGCAGGCCCGCAGGCTTCACCAGCAGCACGATGATGAGCACGGCAAAGACCACCGCGTCGGAGATCTGGGTATTGAAGGCCTTGGCGAAGATCTCGATGACACCTAGCAGGATGCCGCCCAGCATGGCGCCGGGGATGGAGCCGATGCCGCCGAACACGGCGGCGGTGAAGGCCTTGATGCCGGGGAGGGAGCCGGTGGTGGGCATCAGGGTGGGGTAGGTGGAGCAGTACAGGGCGCCGGCGATGGCGGCCAGGGCGGAACCGATGGCAAAGGTCATGGAGATGGTGCGGTTGACGTCGATGCCCATGAGGAGGGCGGCGCCCTTGTCCTCAGAGCAGGCGCGCATGGCCTTGCCCATCTTGGTGTTGCCGGTGAACCAGGTCAGGGCCAGCATGATGACGATGCAGGCGACTACGGTGACCAGGGCCACATGGGTAATGGTGAGCTGGCCGTCAAAGAGCTTGAAGGAGCCCTTGCCCACCACGGAGGTGAAGCTCTTGGGGTCGGACTTCCACAGCAGCAGGGCGGAGTTCTGGAGGAAATAGCTCACGCCGATGGCGGTGATGAGCACGGCCAGAGAGGGGGCCTGCCGCAGGGGCTTGTAGGCCAGGCGCTCGATGACCACGCCCAGCACGGTACACACCACCATGGCCAGGATGACGCCCACCACGGGGGGCAGGCCGAACTGGCCGGTGGCAAAGAAGCAGATGTAGGCGCCCACCATGATAACGTCGCCGTGGGCGAAGTTCAGCATCTTGGCGATGCCGTACACCATGGTGTAGCCCAGGGCGATGATGGCGTACACACTGCCCAGGCTGATGCCGTTGATGAGGTTATTGAGAATACTCAAAGACGGTCACCTCTTTCTCGTTTCTCTTGTCTCTTGGTGCGAACCCCGGAAACGGGGCTGTATGGCGAAAACCTCCGCGGCCAACAACAGCCGCGGACGTTTCCGCCATACAGGGAAAGGGAGAAAAGAGAGGGCTGCCGACGGTCCGGCAACCCTCTCTTTCGGGTTCCCTCAACTTATGGATGGGGGAGCTTGTGATTACTGGGTGACGTACACGCCGCCCTCGACCTTGACGACCACGGGGGCCTTGGAGACCTCGCCGTTGGTGCCCCAGGTCATGCCGGTGCCGGTCAGGCCGTCCACGCTGAAGCTGCTGTCGGTGAAGGTGGCGATGAGCTTCTCGCAGATGTCCTGAGCGCTCATGTCGGCGGTGATGCCGGCCTTCTCACAGGCCTCGTAGATGGCGTAGATGCAGTCATAGCCGTCGGCGGCGAACTGGTTGGGGATGCCGCCGTAAGCTTCCTGGTACTCCTCCACGAACTTGACGGTGCGCTCATCCTCGCCCCAGGCGTTGAAGGGGGTCATGAGCATCAGGCCCTCGGCCAGGGAGGTGTCGAAGCCCTCCAGGTCCAGGATGCCGTCCATGCCGTCGCAGCCGAAGAAGGTGGGCTCATAGCCCATGGTCTTGGCCTGGTTCAGGATCAGGGAAGCGGGGGTGTAGTAGATGGGCATGAACACCAGGTCAGCGCCGGCGTCCTTGGCGGCGGTCAGCTGCACGGTGAAGTCGGCGTTGGTGTCGTCGGGGAAGGTCTGGACCGCCACGACCTCCAGGCCGATGGCGTCAGCCTCCGCCTGGAAGGCGGTGTAGATGCCGGTGGAGTAGGCGTCGCCGTTGTTGTAGATGACGGCGATCTTGGTGCCCAGGTTATTCTCCTTGATGTAGTCGGCAGCGGTCTTGCCCTGGTTGGGGTCGGTGAAGCAGACCTGGAACACGTTGTCGCGGCCCTCGGTCACGTCGGTGGAGGAGGCGGAGGGGGTCAGCTGGAAGTAGCGGTCATTGTAGGTCTCAGCAGCCACGGCCACGCAGGGGTTGGTGGTGGTGCAGCCGTAGATGATCTTGGCGCCGTTGTCCTTCAGCTTGCCGTAGGCGTTGACGGCCTTCTCGGTGGCGCCCTCGTCGTCCTGGGAGTCCAGCTCGAACTGGAGGCCGCCCAGAGCGTTGATCTCCTGGATGGCGATCTCAGCGCCCTGCTTGGTAGCCAGGCCGTACACGGCGGCGGAGCCGGTCAGAGGGCCGATGCCGCCGATCTTGATGACGCTGGCGCCGGTGGAGCTGCCGGAGCCGTCATCGGGGTTGGCAGAGGGCTCGCTGCTGGTGCCGCCGCCGCAGCCGGCCAGCAGAGACAGGCTCATGGCAGCCGCCATGGCCAGAGACAGAACACGCATCTTTTTCATTTCAAAATGTACCTCCCTTACAGGTTGTTGACATTATACGCTCCAGCCGGAAAGTTGTCAACCAGTCAAAACCAACAACACAGCTCAAAAATATACTCCGCAGTCTGTA
Organism: Candidatus Flavonifractor intestinipullorum; assembly: GCA_019118925.1. Classification (GTDB taxonomy): domain Bacteria; phylum Bacillota; class Clostridia; order Oscillospirales; family Oscillospiraceae; genus Pseudoflavonifractor_A; species Pseudoflavonifractor_A intestinipullorum. Next base: position 37,151 of record DWYC01000053.1, read on the forward strand.
ATAGCCCACAAAAATGGGCCCGGATTTTGTTCCGTTTCTCAAACAGAACGCACTCCTCAGATGAGAATTCCCCCGTTGGGACTCAGAACCTGTCCGGTGAGGAACCCCGCTCCCTCCGAGGCCAGAAAGCAGACGCACTCCGCCACGTCCTCCGGCCGTCCGATCCGCTCCAGAGGGGTCTCCTGCCGGAGGACCTCCAGGTCCTCCGGGGTCAGGGCGGCGTTCATATCGGTGTCGATGACCCCCGGAGCCACACAGTTTACCGTGATTCCGGAGGGGCCCACTTCCTTTGCCAGGGCCTTTGTCAGTCCAATTACGGCCGCTTTTGCGGCCGAATAGGCCACTTCACAGGACCCTCCGGTGACCCCCCACATGGAGGAGAGGGTGATGATCCGCCCCGCCTTCCGGTGGATAAAATGGGGCAGCACCGCCCGGCAGCAGCGGAAGGTTCCGTCCACGTTTATATTGAAGATCTCCCGCCAATCCCGGTCGGTAATATCGGTAAAAAGTTGTTGCCGGGCGATGCCGGCATTACACACCAAAATGTCAAGTTGACAAAATTTATCCAACACATTGTCAACCATATGCGCCACCTGTCCCGTGTCGCCCACATCGGCCGGAAAGAGCTCCACCTCGCCGCCGGCCGCCCGCAGCTCCTCGGCCAGGGCCCGGGCCGCTTCCTCCGAGCGGTGGTAGTTCAGCCCCACCCGGCAGCCCGCTTCCGCGAACCGCCGCGCGCAGGCCGCGCCGATGCCCCGGCTGGCCCCCGTAATCAAAACCGCCTTTTTTCGCTCCACTGTATGCGCTCCTCTCTCTATTTTCTTCTCCGCCTGTTTTCCCGTGTTTCTCCCTAAAGTATAACCGGGCAAACCGCCTCCGCCAAGGGCTGAAAATCTTTTTCAAAAAAAGATTGACAAGCCGCCTCTTCTCCGCTATAATAGACCATGCTGTTTGGACGATTAGCTCAGCTGGTAGAGCATCCGCTTGACGTGCGGGAGGTCACAGGTTCAAGTCCTGTATCGTCCACCAATGACGTCCCCTGGAGCTGTTGTGGTTCCAGGGGATCTTTTTTTCTCAAACGGATTGGAGGGGAACGCCGTGGACTGTCCCATTCCCATTCTCTATCAGGATCCCCGCATTCTGGTCTGCCTGAAGCCGCCCGGAGTGGTCTCTACCGATCAGCCCGGAGGGCTGCCCGACCAACTGCGGGCCCAGTTGGGCGGCGGGCCGGAGCTCTGCCTGCGCACCGTCCACCGCCTGGACCAGCGGGTGGGGGGCGTGATGGTGCTGGCCCGCTCCCGGATGGCCGCCCGTCTGCTCTCACAGCAGGTGGAGGAGCACACGTTTTATAAGGAATATCTGGCTGTTCTCTGGGGCGCGCCCGGGGAAGAGGAGGGCCTCCTCCGGGATTGGCTGGGCTACGACAAACGCACCCGCCGGGCCTATACCGCCCCGGCATCCGGCCCCGCTGTGCGGGAGGCCGTCCTGCGCTACCGGGTTCTTGCACGGGAGGGTGGGTATGCTCTGGCCGCCGTGGTGCTGGAAACCGGGCGCACCCACCAGATCCGCGCCCAGTTTGCCGCCCGGGGCTTCCCCCTGGCCGGCGATCAGAAATACGGCGCGCCGCCGCTGGAGGCGCCGGGGATCGGCCTGTGGTCCCGCTGTCTGGCGTTTACCCATCCCCAGAGCGGGGAACGCCTCACCTTTTCCGCGCTGCCGCTGGCGGCGGCGCCCTGGGACCGCTTTTCTTTTTTGAAGGGGATCTCCCAAGGCAAAGAACATCCGTTTGACTTCCCCTTCTCCCTGTGATATGATAGCAGTAGCTTGATGGAGCCCGCTCCATCTCAGATCTAATACAAGAGGAGATATCCTATGGAACTTCAGATTACCGCCTGCAGCCCCGCCGACCTGCCGGAGGCTGTGGCCGTTTGGAACCAGGTCGTAGAGGCAGGTCTCGCCTTTCCGCAGACGGAGCTGCTCACCACCGAGACCGGAGCCGAGTTCTTCGGCCAGCAGTCCTTTACCGGCGTGGCCCGGGACTCCAGCGGCGAGCTGGTGGGGCTGTATATCCTCCACCCCAACAACGTGGGCCGCTGCGGCCACATCTGCAACGCCAGCTACGCCGTCCGGGCCGACCGGCGGGGGCAGCACATCGGCGAAGCTCTGGTCCGCCACTGCATGGCCAAGGGGAAGGAGCTGGGCTTCCGTATCCTCCAGTTCAACGCGGTCGTTCGGAGCAATGTCCCCGCCCTGCGCCTGTATGAGCGCCTCGGTTTTGTCCAGCTGGGAGTCATCCCCGGCGGCTTCCGCCGGAAGGACGGCGTCTATGAGGACATCATCCCCCACTACCACACCCTGTGAGTCCAGGCCCCACCGCTCGAAAGGAGCCCGCCATGGGAAAACTGACCGCCAGACAACAGAATATTTATGATTTTATCCTTACCTTCACGCAGGAGCACGGCTACCCTCCCTCCGTGCGGGAGATCGGCGCCGCCGTGGGCCTGAAATCCCCCTCCACCGTCCACTTTCACCTCAAGGGATTAGAGGAGGCCGGAATGATTGCCAAGGCCGAGGGCAAGACCCGGGCCATCACCGTGGTGCCCCAAAACGCCGGCGGGGCCGCCCCCTCCCGCGCCCCGGAGCCGCCCGCCGACCGGGTGCCCGTGGTGGGCAATGTGGCCGCCGGAACTCCCATCCTGGCCGAAGAGCACGTGGAGGAATACCTCCCCTTTGACACCGGCGGCCGCCCGGGGGAGTATTTTGCCCTGCGGGTGCGGGGAGAGTCCATGCTGGGCGCGGGCATTCTGCCCGGGGACCTGGTTGTGGTCCACCAGCAGCAGGCGTGCTGCAACGGCGAGATCGTGGTGGCTCTCTTCGAGGACGAGGCCACCGTCAAAACCCTCCGCCGGAAAGAGGGGCACACCTGGCTCATGCCGGAAAATCCGGAGTATCCGCCCATCGACGGCACATACGCCCAGATTCTGGGGAAAGTAGTGGCCGTGATACGGAGATACTAGGGATGGACCTGCTCTGTTTTGACACGCCGCTGGGCCCCATGGCCCTGGCGGAGGAGGGCGGGGCGCTGACCCGGCTCTATCTGCCCGGCGGGCCTGTGCCCCGGATGGCCAGCCGGGAGACGCCTCTTTTGGCCGAGGGGCGGGCGCAGCTGCTCTCCTACCTGCAGGGCGGGCGGCGGGCGTTTTCCCTTCCCCTCGCCCCGGCGGGCACCCCCTTCCAGCAGGCCGTCTGGGCGCAGCTTGCCCGGATTCCGTACGGGAGCACCCTTACCTACGGCCAGCTGGCCGCCCGGGTGGGCAACCCCAAAGCCGTCCGGGCGGTGGGGCAGGCCAATCACCGCAACCCCCTGCCGATTTTGCTCCCCTGCCACCGGGTGGTGGGAAAGGGGGGCGCCCTCACCGGCTACGCCGGGGGCGTGGCCCTGAAGCGGACGCTTCTGGAGCTGGAGGGGATTGCGTGCCCCGCGCGGTAGACAAATTTTACCGAGAGGACCGGTGTTATGGGAAAGAACGACCGTTTTCAAGTAATCTATAGCCAGGGAACCATGGATGTCATCCGCGTCCTGCTGGACACCGAGACCGGGGTCCTCTACCTCCAGGTCAGCAACGGCTATGCCGGGGGCCTGACCCCGCTGCTGGACGGCGAGGGCAAGCCCATGCAGTGGTCCCGGGGGTGAGCGGATGAAACTCATCTCCTGGAATGTCAACGGCCTGCGGGCCTGTCTGGGCAAGGGGTTTCTGGACTTTTTCCGGGAGGCGGACGCCGATGTGGTCTGCCTCCAGGAGACCAAGCTCCAGCCCCACCAGATTGAGCTGGACCTGCCCGGCTACCGGCAGTATTGGAACTCCGCCGAAAAAAAAGGCTATTCGGGCACCGCTCTCTTTACGCGGATCGAGCCCCTGCAGGTGACCTATGGCCTGGGCCTCCCGGAGTATGATACGGAGGGGCGGGTGATTACCGCCGAATTTGCCGACTTCTTCCTGGTGTGCTGCTATACCCCCAACGCCCAGCGCGGACTGGCCCGGCTGGACTTCCGCATGGCCTGGGAGGACGCCTTCCGGGCCTATCTGATGGACCTGGACCGGAGAAAACCGGTGGTCCTCTGCGGGGATTTGAACGTGGCCCACACCGAAATCGACCTGAAAAATCCCAAGACCAACCGGGGCAACGCCGGCTTCTCCGACGAGGAGCGCGCGAAGATGACCGAACTGCTGGCCTCGGGCTTTACCGATACCTTCCGCTATCTCTATCCCGATGTGACGGGGGCCTACTCCTGGTGGTCGTACCTGTATCACGCCCGGGACAACAACGCCGGGTGGCGCATCGACTACTTCATTGTCTCCGACCGCCTGCGCGCGCAGGTGGCCGAGAGCAAAATCCTCGCTCAGGTCATGGGCAGCGACCACTGTCCGGTGGAGCTGGACCTGCGGGAGGCGCCATGAACAAGACGGAACTGCTCAACAAGCTCGCCCAGGACGGGGAGGAGCGCCTCCTTCTGGCCCGGACGCTGGACCAGATGGACGCCGTCCGGCGGAAAAACATCCCCGCCCACACCGGTTTTCTCTCCCCCGCCGAACGGGTGCGGGTGGAGGCCCTCATCGCCGCCGCCGGACAGCCCGCCCACCTCTTTTTCGGCGGATATTCGGGGGCCGAGCGCACCGTATGCGTCTTTCTCCCCGACTGGCAGACGTCTGAGGACTTCCTGTCCCTCGCGGAGGAGGGGCCGGTAGCCGCCCTGCGCTGTGCCTTCCGCTCCGATGCGGGCCTCACCCACCGGGATTTTCTGGGCTCCATTCTGGGCCTGGGCATTACCCGGGAAAAGGTGGGAGACCTGCTGGTGGGGCCCGAGTCCTGCGACGTGCTGGTCCTGCGGGAGCTCTCGGACTATCTGCTCCAGAATCTGGACAGCGCCGGCCGGGCCAGGCTGAACGTCCGCCCCCTTCCGCTCTCCGGCCTCCAGCCCCCGCCCCTCCAGGTCAAATGCATCCGGGACACGGTGGCCACCCCCCGGCTGGACGCCATTGTGGCCGCCGCGTTTTCCACCTCCCGTGGAAAAGCGGCCGACCTGATCTCCGCCGGCCGGGTCCAGCTCAACTACCGGGAGTGCACCAAGGCCGACAAATTGGTGGAGGCGGGGGATACGCTCTCCTGCCGGGGGCTGGGCAAGGCGGTGGTCACGCAGCTGGGAGGGCGGTCGAAAAAGGGCCGCGTGCTGGTGGAGCTGGAGCGGTACCTGTAAGCCGCAGCCGGCGTGAAAAAGGAGAGAGCTATGATTACCGAAGCGCAGATCAATCGCATCAACGAGCTGGCCAGAAAGGCCAAGACTCCCGAGGGGCTCACCCCGGAGGAAACCGCGGAGCGCGCCCTTCTGCGGGAGGCCTATGTGGCCGCCGTGCGGGCCAACCTGGCCGCCCAGCTGGAAAACACCTATGTGGTGGAGCCCGACGGCACCAAACACCGCCTGACTCCCAAAGACCGGCGATAACCGAACGGCCGGGGAGGGAACGCATCTCGTTCCCTCCCCGGCTTCTGTATTTCCTCAGCAGGCCGCGGCGGCCCCGATTACCGTCTCAATGTACCCCGGCACATCCTCCCGGGGGATGCCCAGGGCCACGCTCAGTTCCCCCTGGAGCTGTTCCTCCGCCTGGTGGAGATAGCGCTCCTCCAGGTTTCCCGGCCGGCCGCCCCCCGCCCGGCGGCTGCGCCGGGCCCGGAGGGTCTTGATAAAGCGCACCAGCTCCCGGCAGTCGGAGGTCCGGCCCGCCTGCTGATAGTATCGGGAGAGCGCAGGCAGACTGGAGAGATTCACCGCTTCCACCTGGACTTCCGGAATGCTGCGGACCAGCTCCTCCGCCTCCTCCCGGGTGAGTACGGCGCGCAGCGGACCTTTGGTGTCCACCGGGATATAGATGGTCTCTTTTTGAAACAGCGGCTCCAGCGTATAGTACAGCCGCCCCGGCTCTCCCGTCTTGATCTCCCCCACATCGCGCACCCGGCAGACCCCGTTGCGCCCGTATACCAGCGTTGCCCCAATCGGATACATAGGCCACTCCTTTCCCGTTTGTCCTTATTTTCTTTTGATAGCTCTATTATAACAAAAAGAACGGCGCTTTTTCAAATGAAAAAGTGCCGTTTCTTCTTTTTTGTCTGTTCTATATCAACGCCGGTCCCACTGGTTCTGGGGCACCTCTGGCCTTACAGCAGGCCCATCAGATGCTGCATGCCCAGGCTCACGCAGGCGATGGCCACCCAGCAGCAAAAGCCCAGGAAGATGGGCTTTGCGCCCGTTTTGACCAGCTTAACGATGTCGGTATTCAAGCCGATGGCGGCCATGGCCATGATGATCAGGAATTTGGAGAGCTCCTTCAGGGGCTGGAACACCCCCGCGTCCGCTCCGGCCAGAGTGGCGGCCGTGGTAATCACCGAGGCCAGGACAAAAAACAGAATAAAGGTCGGGAACACCTTCTTCAGGGAGAACGTCCCGCTGGTGGCCGAGCCGCCCCGCCTGGCCTGCCACGTCCGCCAGAAGGCCAGCGCCAGCGTGATGGGGATAATGGCCAGGGTGCGGGTGAGCTTGACGATGGTGGCGTACTCCAGCACCGCGCCCCCTGTGCCGTGAAGCGTGTCCCAGGTGGAGGCGGCGGCGGTGACCGAGGAGGTGTCGTTGACCGCCGTACCGGCAAAGAGGCCGAATCCCTCGTTGGTCAGGCCGATGGCCCCGCCCAGGGTGGGGAAAATCAGGGCGGCCACCACGTTGAAGAGGAAGATCACCGAGATGGCCTGGGCGATTTCCTCGTCGTCGGCCCCGATGACGGGGGCGGTGGCGGCAATGGCCGAACCGCCGCAGATGGAAGAGCCCACGCCCACCAGCGTGGAGATGTTGGCGGGCATTTTCAGAAGCTTATAGAGCAGGAACGAGACCACCAGGCTGGTGGCGATGGTGGAGCAGATGATGGGCAGCGACTGGGCGCCCACCTTTGCAATTTCGGACAGATTCAGGCCGAAGCCCAGGAGGATTACCGCATATTGCAGGATCTTTTTGGAGGTGTAGGTGATGCCGCCGGAGAACTGCCCCTTGTCCTTCCAGACCAGGGTGAGGATCATGCCCGCCAGAATGGCGAACACCGGCCCGCCCACCACCGGAACCGCGCGGCCCAGCAGCCAGCAGGGCAGCGCCACCACCAGGCACAGAAGCAGGCCCGGTCCCTTTGTACGGAGAAAACTCATCTCAACAACGCCCCTTTTATCGTTTTCTTCTTGATTATAGACCCGGAAAACGATAAAATAAAATGATACTTTTTTATCTTAGCATAAATTTTAAGAATGATAGAAGGTGGCGCCATGTTAGACCCCCGTCTGCACACCTTTCTGGTGCTGTGCGAGACCATGAATTACACCCGGGCGGCGGAGCGCCTGTGTCTGACCCAGCCGGCCGTGAGTCACCAGATCCGCTCGCTGGAAGCGTACTACGGCCACCGGCTCTTCTCCTACGGCGGCAAGGCCCTCCGCCTCACGGCGGAGGGGGAAAGGCTCCGGGACCTGGCCCGTCCCCTGGCCTACAACAGCCGCAAAATTCGGGAGACCCTCTCCCATTCCGCCCCGGTGTCCCTGCGGGTGGGAGCTACCAAAACCATCGGGGCCTACGTGGCTGCCCCCCTGGTGGCCCGCTTTCTCCGGCGGCATCCCGACGCCGCATTGTCCCTGACGGTGGAAAACACCCAGGTTCTCCTCTCCGCTCTGGAGGCCGGAGCGCTGGACTTCGCCCTGGTGGAGGGCTTCTTCGACCGGCAGGCCTACGCCGCCCGGCTGCTGCGGCGGGAGGCCTTTTTCGGCGTGTGCGCCCCGGAACACCCCTTTGCCGGACAGGTTGTGGAGCCCGAGGCCCTGCTGAGCCAGCGGCTTCTGGTGCGGGAGGCGGGCTCCGGCACCCGGGCCATCTTTGAAGAGGCCCTGCGCCGGCGCTGTTACGCCCTGGAGCACTTCCCCCGGGTCACGGAGATCAGCGAGTTTTCCACCATCAAGGCCCTTCTTGTGGAAAACCTGGGCGTCTCCTTCCTGTACGCCCCCGTGGTGGAGCGGGAGCTTTCCACCGGAACGCTGGCCCGCTTTGACCTGACCGGAGAGCCCCTCAGCGGGGCGTTTCATCTGGTCTGCCTGCGGGACAACCTCTTTTCCGGGGCGTGGGACGATTGGCTGGACACAGAATGAGCCGGGCGCACAAGCGCCCGGCTCCGATTCGTTTCGGTCAGTTCAGCAGTGCGAGGCGCCAATACCGGCCCAGTCCATAGCCCCAGCTCACCGCCCGGACGGCGGCCCAGGCCGCCAGCTCATAGAGCCCCAGCCCAAAGAGGGTCCCGGTAACGAGCCGGCGCAGGTTGGTGCTCTCATACCGGGTGAGCAGCTGAACCGTTCCGTCGGTGATCATCGGAAGGAGCAGCAGTACGCACACCGGCAGGGGAAACCGGCCCAGTGCAAACAGGGGAATCCCCAGCAGCAGCCCCGCCAGCTGTCCCGTGCAGCGGGCGCACAGGGGGAACTGCCGCCCCCGCCAGAAGAAGGAGCGCTCCGGGCGGCAGTGGCAGTAGAACAGCCGCGGAAGCCACCGGTAGAGAAAGGCGGTCAACGCTTAAAGCCCCATCAAACCCAGGCCCACGCCCAGAATGGCCATGAGGATGTACAGAATTACGCCGCCGGCCACGCTGATCAGCGCTCCAATGCCCGCCATTTTGGCGGTCTTGGGCTTCTGGTCCTTCCACACCAGGAAGAGGATCAGGCCCGCCAGAGGAATGCAGCAGCCCAGCACACCCCAGCCGATGCTGCCCGAGTCCACGCTCCCCTGGTAATTGGGATTATACTGATAGTTGGCGTTGGTTCCGGACGGCCGGGCCTCCTGCGCTTGGCCGCAATTGGGGCAGACCGCCGCCGTGTCGTCCATTTGCGTCCCACAGTGACTACAGAATTTCATAAGGGTTCCTCTCTTTCTTGCAGCAATTTCTTTCTCTCTTTGGTCCGCCGGGCTGCGGCCCGGCGACGCCTTTATTGTATTAAATCGCCCCGTTAAAGTCAATAACCCAGGTTAATCGCTCTGAATTTCCTCTGCACCGGCGGAAAAAAAGGCCGGGCAGTTCGCCCGGCCTCCAGCGCTTATCCGGCGGCCCGCCGCCGGTCGATGCGTTCCTTGACCTCCCGGCCCCGCTCTACCGGGACCGGCTTCCACTGCCCGCGGACCTTCAGAAAAAGGCTCCCGGTGCCCATCCCCTTCACTTTGGTCTCCTCAATTTCACTGTAGGCGATGCGGAAGGGCTCAACCGTGATCAGGAAGATACTCCACTCCCTGCGCAGCCAGATTCCGCTCACGCCGTTTTCCTCCAGCACCAGGTAAACCTGTTTTCTCCGCAGGATATTCATCCCTGCAAAGGGGACAACCAGCAGCACGAGCACAATGCAGAACAGCCGGACGGCCATTTTCTCCCGGGCGAAGAGCAGGCCGGGCAAATCGCTCTGCACCGACCACATCCACACCGCGAACAGCAGGATTATGACAATCTCCATATATTCCGACACAGACGCCATATTCCAACTGGAAAAGCGGAGGCTCTCTCCGGTTCCGGCCGGCCGGGGCGCCGGGGCCCCCTTGGCCTGGGGCGCGCCGCAGTTCGGGCAGAAGGAGGCGGCGTCCGCCAGTTCCGCGCCGCAGCGGTTGCAAAATTTCATACAATTCCATCCTTTCTCTCTCTTTTTTGCAGGTACCGTTTCCTGCTCTGCACTCATTTTAGTAAAAATATTTACTAAAGTCAATAGCAAATATTTTTACTATGCTACCCTCTGCTCAGGCGCGGGAATCCTATCCCACGGACTCTTCTTTGCAGAGGTGCAGTATGGAATTTTATCAAAAGCGCATTCGCGACCTGCGGGAAGACGCCGACAAAACCCAGACGGAGATCGCCCAGATGCTGGGGACCTCTCAGACCATGTACGCCCGCTATGAGCGCGGGGCCAGCGAGCTGCCCATCCGTCATCTCATTAAATTGGCCCGGTATTATCACGTTTCCGCGGACTATATTTTGGGGCTATAAGTCTCTGCGTCGAAAAAACCGCCCCGGACCATCCTGGTCCGGGGCGGTTTGCGTTCCCATTTGCGCGGGGCGGCCCGCTGTGGTACAATACTGCTCAGCGCTGATCCAGCGGCACAAAGGCGCGCATGGGCGCCACCGCTTTATAAGCCGGGCGGATGATGCGGTTGGCCGGGGAGGTGACCTCCTCGATGCGGTGGGCGCACCAGCCCACCATGCGGGCCACGGCGAAGAGGGGCGTGTAGAGCTCCTCCGGGATGCCCATCATCTGATAGACAAAGCCCGAGTAGAGGTCGATGTTGGCGCAGACCACCTTTTTCTCGTTCTTCACCCGGACCAGGGCGCCGGGGGTCAGGCGCTCCACCGCCTCCAGCAGCTCAAACTGGTCCATCATCCCCTTGGCCTCGGCCAGGTTGCGGGCATAGCGCTTGAGGAGCACCGCCCGGGGGTCGGAGAGGGTGTAGATGGCGTGGCCCATGCCGTAGATGAGGCCCGAGCGGTCTCCCGCCTCCTTCCGCAGGAGCTTGTCCAGGAAGGCGGAGACCTCGTCGTCGTCTTTCCAGTCGGCGACGCCCTCCTCAATGGCGTGGAACATCTGGGAGACCTTCTTATTGGCGCCGCCGTGGCGGGGTCCTTTCAGCGAGCCCACCGCCGCGGCAATGGAGGAGTAGATGTCCGTCCCCGAGGAGGAGAGCACCCGGCAGGCAAAGGCCGAGTTGTTGCCGCCGCCGTGCTCGGCGTGGAGGACCAGGCACAGGTCCAGGAGTCTGGCCTCCTGCTCGGTGTACTGGTTGTCATGGCGCACCGAGTAGAGGAAGTTCTGCGCCACGCTCAGTCCCGGCTGGGGCCGGTGGAGGTAGAGGCTCTCGTTGTCGTAGTAGTGGCGCTTGACCGCGAAGGCGTGGGCCACAATGACGGGCACCCGGGCAATGAGCTGCACCGCCTGGCGCAGCTGGTTGGCCAGGCTCAGATCGTCCGGATTCTCGTCGTACGAGTAGAGGGCCAGCACCGAGCGGGCCAGCTTGTTCATCACGTCCGGGCTGGGGGCCTTAAGGATCATGTCCTCGGTAAACATCTTGGGCAGGGTGTGATTCTCCGAGAGGATGGCCGTAAACTCCTCCAGCTGCGCCCGGGTGGGCAGGGCTCCAAAGAGGAGCAGATAGGCCGTCTCCTCAAAGCCGAAGCGCCCCTCGCCGACAAAGCCGTCGATGAGCTCCTCCACGTCGATGCCCCGGTAGATGAGCTTGCCGTCCATGGGGTAGCGCTCCCCGTCCTGGACATAGTAGCCCAGCACGTTGCCGATCTGGGTCACCCCGGCCAGCACGCCGGTGCCGTCGGCGTTGCGCAGGCCGCGCTTGACGCCCCAGCGCGTGTAATACTCCGGGTCGATGTAGTTATGCTTTTGATACTCCTCGCATAGACTTTCAAAGAACGCCTTGGAGGTCTCGGGGCTATTTTGCATGATACCGGGCTCCTTCTTCCATATTTTCGCACTCCATTGTAGCACGCGCTTCCCGGGAGCGTCAATGGGAATTGCGTGTAAATCCGATTTCCCGCCGTTTTTCTTCCGCTTTCCGCAAACGGGCCGCCGGCCTTTTTGCAGTAATTTCAGCATTTTCTTGCAATTCCCGTCAGACGAGGGAGGTACTTATGAAACAAGTGGCGGCCGTAGCGCTCCTGTTGGTCCTGTTTTTCTTCTTGCTCCCCCTGGTGCTCTTTGGCGGCGGCTCCGGCGGCGGGGAGGCCCCGGACGGCACCCCCATTCCCGTTCTCACCCCCGCCCCCTCCGGTCCGCTGGACACCGAGCGCACCATCACCGTGCGTCAGGACGGCGGTACGGTGGAGACCCTCTCTCTGGGGGACTACCTGTGGCGGGTGGTGGCCGCCGAGATGCCCGCCTCCTTTGAAGAGGAGGCCCTGAAAGCCCAGTGCGTGGCCGCCCGCACCTACGCCATGCGCCGCATGGCCAATCCCCCCCAGGCCCACCCCGACGCCGCGGTCTGCACCGACCACACCTGCTGTCAGGCCTACATCACTCCCGAGGCGGCCGCCGCCAACTGGGGGGAGCAGGCCGACTATTACACCGCTAAAATCAAAAACGCCGTCTCAGGTACCGACGGCGTGGTCGCCCTCTATGACGGGGCCCTCATTGACGCGGTCTTTTTTTCCTCCGCCGCCGGGCGGACGGTGGACGCCGTGGAGGTCTGGGGCAACTCCGTGCCCTACCTCACCGGGGTGGATTCCCCCGAGGGGGAGGAGGTCCCCAACTGGCGCTCCACCGTCACCGTGACGCCGCAGGAATTCCGGCAGACCTTCCAGGCCGCCCATCCGGAGGCCGTGCTGGAGGGCGACCCCTCCGGGTGGTTCGGCACGCCGGAGCTGGATTCCGCGGGCGGGGTGCGTTCTCTGACGGTGGGGGGCGTCACCGTGAGCGGCGGGGAGATGCGTACCCTGTTCTCTCTGCGCTCCACACACTTCACAATTTCCGCCACCGAAGCGGAGATCACCTTCTCGGTCACCGGTTACGGCCACGGGGTGGGCATGAGCCAGTACGGCGCCAACGCCCTGGCCAAAGAGGGCAAGACGTATGAGGAGATTCTCCAGTGGTACTATACCGGCATCACCCTGGACACCATTGACACCCTGGCTTCCTGAGCCGGGCGGCGCCCACACCCCATGGGGTGTGGGCGCTGCTTTGCATTTGGGACAACTTACCGCTTTGTAATGACCACCTGGGGCAGGAGGGCCTCCGCCTCGCCCCGGTGGGCGAGTTCCTCCGAGAACGCGGTGGCGCTGCCGGCGGCCACGCCCAGGCGGAGGGCCTCCTCGTAGCTTCCGGTCCGCTGCCAGCCCGCCAGGAAACCGGCCACCATGGCGTCCCCCGCGCCCACCGAGTTGCGCTCCTTGCTCCGGGGGGCGGTGGCCCGGTACGTTCCCCCCGTCTCGTCCAGCAGCAGGGCGCCCTCGCCGGCCATGGAGACCAGTACGTTCCGGGCCCCCTTGTCCTGGAGCTCCCGGGCGGCGTCGATCAGCTCCTCCTCCGTGCGGAGGATCCGCCCCACCATCTCCCCCAGCTCCCGGTGGTTGGGCTTGATGAGGAACGGCCGGTAGGCCAGCGTCTCCAGCAGAAGCCCCCGCTCGGCGTCCACCACGGCGGAGACCCCGCGGCCCTCCAGCCGGGCGAGAATGCGCCGGTAAATGTCCTCGGGCACGCCCGTCGGGGCCGAACCGGCCAGCACCAGCACATCGCCCGCCTTCAGACGGCTGAGCTGGAAGAGCAGCATCTCCAGGTCGTCGGAGGAGATGGCGGGCCCCTGTCCGTTGATCTCGCTCTCCGCCCCCGTTTTGATCTTCACGTTGATGCGGGTGAAGCCCTCGTGAAGGCGGATGAAGTCGGTCCGCACGCCATCGGCGGCCAAGCCCTCTTCCAGAGCCCGGCCGGTGAAGCCCGCCACAAACCCCAGGGCCACATTCTCCACCCCCAGGCGGCCCAGGACGGTGGAGACGTTCACACCCTTCCCGCCGAACTGGAGGGACTCCTGGGTGGTGCGGCGGATGGTTCCGGGCTTCAGGTCGGAAATGTGGACCACATAGTCGATGGCCGGATTGAAGGTCACGGTATAGATCATGGCATGATTCCTCACTTCTCGTTTTTCCCGCCGCGCGGCAGGCCGTCCGCACCGGCGTCTGTTTTCCTCTATGATAGCCCTTCTGCCGTCCAGGTGCAAATAAAATTTCCCTCTCAGGGCAAAAAAGTTCCCGCCCCCTTCGGAAAGGGGGCGGGAACCGCCGCCGGAGGCGCCGTTACCGGGACAGGATCTCCCCGGCGGCGGTGAGGGTTACCACCTCCACCGGAATTCCGGCCGCCTGGGCCGCCCGGCGGACCGCCTGCTCCAGCCCGCCGCAGCAGGGGACCTGCATCCGCACCACCGTCACACCGGCCACGCGATTGCGGCAAACGATCTCGGTGAGCTTCTCGCTATAGTCCACCCCATCCAGCTTGGGACAGCCGATCAGGGTGATCCGTCCGGCCATAAAGTCCCGGTGGAAGGCGGCGTAGGCATAGGCGGCACAGTCGGCGGCCACCAGCACGTGGGCCCCCTCATACCAGGGCGCCTGGGTGGGGACCAGTTTCATCTGGACCGGCCACTGCATGAGCCGGCTCTCCGTCTCCTCGCCGGCGGCGGGAACGGCCGGGGGCGCCGGGGTGCGGAGGGTCCGGGCGGCGCTCCCCGGACAGCCGCAGGCCGCGGCCTGCGCTTTTTCTTCCTTTTTTTGCTCCACGGCGGCCGGGTCATAGGGGGCGGCCTCCCGCTCCTCAAAAGAGATCGCCCCGGTAGGGCAGGCGGGCAGGCAGTCCCCCAGCCCGTCGCAGTAGTCGTCCCGCAGCAGATAGGCTTTTCCGCCGATCATGCCGATGGCTCCCTCGTGGCAGGCGGCGGCGCAGGCCCCGCAGCCGTTGCATTTCTCCTGGTCGATATGGACAATCGTACGAATCATAGTGGGCTCCTCCTGGTTTCCCTTGACTTTGTGTCCCTATTGTACTATGGTCTAGGGGAACATTCGGTTGGAATTACAACGGAGGCACTATGGAATATCTGGATTTGACCGCACTGGACACCCCGCTCTTTTCCGGCATTCCCCCGGAGGAGCGCCCCGCCCTGCTGGAGTGTCTGCAGGCCCGCAGCGCCAGTTACAGCCGGGGGGAGATCATCTGGCCGGAGGGGGAGGAGGTCCGCACCCTGGGGCTGATTGCCTGCGGACAGGTGCAGCTTCTGCGGGACGACTTCTGGGGCAACCGGAGCATTTTGGGCCAGCTGGGTCCGGGAGAGCTCTTCGGGGAGGCCTATGCCTGGGGCGGGGAGCCTCTGGGCGTCACGGCGCAGGCCGCCGCGCCCTGTCGGATCTGGTTTCTGGATGCCCGGCGTCTGACCCGCCCCTGTGCCGCACCCTGCCCGGCCCACGCCCGGTTAGCCGTCAATCTGGTAGAAGTCCTCTGTGCCAAAAACCGTCTCCTCAGCCGGAAAATCGCCCACCTCTCCCAGCGCTCCATCCGGAGCAAGGTGCTCTCCTATCTCTCCTGGGAGGCCGGGCGGCAGGGGAGCAGCCGCTTTTCCATCCCCTTCGACCGGCAGGGACTGGCCGACTACCTGTCTGTGGACCGCTCCGCCCTCTCGCAGGAGCTGGGCAACATGCGCCGGGAAGGCCTGCTGGACTTTCACAAAAATCACTTTCTTCTCCTCGCTCCCGCGCAGGCGTAGCCCGGGGGGCTTGTCTTCTTCGGCCGCTTCCGGTATAATAGGAGGGCTAAATCCGTATTTTCTCACCGAAAGGATGTCTTGGATATGAAGCTCGGCATTGTGGGCCTGCCCAACGTGGGCAAATCCACCCTCTTTAACGCCATCACCAACGCCGGCGCCGAGAGCGCGAACTACCCCTTCTGCACCATCGACCCCAACGTGGGCGTGGTGGCGGTGCCCGACGGACGGCTGGACTGGCTCGCGGAGTTCTACCACCCCAAAAAGACCACCCCCGCCGTCGTGGAGTTCGTGGACATCGCCGGACTGGTCAAGGGCGCCTCCCGGGGCAACGGCCTGGGCAACAAGTTTTTGGCCAACATCCGGGAGTGCGACGCCATTGTCCATGTGGTGCGCTGCTTTGACGACGAGAATATCATGCACGTCGTGGAGGACACCAGCGCCAATGTGCCCGTGGACCCGGCCGGGGATATCGGCGCCATTGATCTCGAGCTCATTCTCGCCGATGTGGAGATGGTGAACCGCCGCATCGACAAGGCCCAGAAAGCCGCCAAGGGCGACAAAAAGTTCCTCCACGAAGTGGAGGTATTCTCCGCCCTGCGGGACTGGCTCAACGACGGCAACTCCGCCCGCTCCTTCGAGTGCGACCCGGACGACGCGGCCCTGATCGCCACCAGCGAGCTTCTGAGTCTCAAGCCCATTATCTACGCCGCCAATCTGGACGAGGACGGCTTTGCCGACAGCGCCGCCAACCCCTATTATCAGCAGGTGGCCGGGCTGGCCGCCAAGGAGGGCGCCCAGGTCATCCCCGTCTGCGCCAAGCTGGAGGCCGAGATTGCCGAGCTGGAGGGGGAGGAGAAGGCCATGTTCCTGGAGGACCTGGGCGTGTCCGAGTCTGGCCTGGACCGGCTCATCAAGGCCAGCTACGCGCTGCTGGGCCTCATCTCCTTCCTCACCGCCGGGGAGGATGAGTGCCGGGCCTGGACCATCACCCGGGGCACCAAAGCTCCCCAGGCCGCCGGCAAAATCCACACCGACTTCGAGCGGGGCTTTATCCGGGCCGAGGTGGTCTCCTTCGAGGACCTCAAGGCCAACGGCTCCATGGCCGCCGCCCGGGAGAAAGGGCTCATCCGCTCCGAGGGCAAGGAGTATGTGATGCGGGACGGGGACGTGGTTCTCTTCCGCTTCAACGTATAATTTAAGTTGCGCCGCATACAGCAAGCGCCGCTCCCTGTGGGAGCGGCGCTTGTTTTGCTTTTTTACGGCTGCTTCACGAAATAGGCCAGGCCCGTGGCCCCCGGGCCCACATGGGTGCCCACCACCGCGCCGATGTCGCTGGGACAGAGCTGGGCCCCCGCCGTCTTGTGGGCGAAGTAGGCCATACACTCCTCCATGGCCTCCGGGGCGTTGGAGTGCCCGAAGGAGACCGGCAGGGAGGTGTCGATCGCCTCCTTCTCGTCCAGCCATTTTTCAATGAACTGGAACCCGGGCTTCCGGCCCCGGGACTTGCCCACCGAGACCACCAGGCCGTTTTCAATGGAAATAATGGGGGTAATGCCCAAAATACCCCCCACCATGGCGGTGGCGCCCGAGATGCGCCCGCCCATCTTCAGGTATTTCAGGGTGTCCACCACCGCCAGCAGGCGCACCCGCCGGGAGAGCTCCTCCAGCCGCCCGGCCAGCTCCTCCAGGGAAAGGCCCTGATCCCGGAGCAGGCAGGCCGTCTCCACCACCAGGCCCAGGCCAAAGGTGACCGTCTGGGTGTCCACCACGGCGATGTTCTCCCCGTCCACGATGTCCCGGGCGATGCAGGCCGACTGATAGGTCCCCGACATGGCGCTGGAGATAAAGATACCCAGCACCTGGTCCCCGTTGGCCGTCAGGCGCTCAAAGCAGTGGACAAAGGTCTCCGGCGGAACCTGAGCCGTGGTGGGCAGGGCCTCGGCCCGGCTCAGGCGGGCATAAAATTCCCCGTTGGTGATGTCCACGCCGTCCCGATAGGCCTCGTTTTCGCCAAAGTGGACGGTCAGGGGGACTACTTCCACCCCCAGTTGGGCGGCGCGCTGGTGGGAGAGGTCGCTGGTGCTGTCGGTTACGATGCGGATCATAACAAAACTCCTTTCCGCCGGCCCGGGCCGGGAATGGACGTCGCTTCTTGCGTGCCCCTATTATATCGAAGAGCGAAGGAAAGGTCAAGCCGGAGAACCCTGCCAGGACAAGTGGTCTATTCCACTTCCCCTGGACATAGGATGGGATACCACACCACGGAAGAGGAAGGATGGAACAGCATGAGACGTGGAGGCATCCGATGGGCCCTGGTGCTGCGGCGGTGCGGGGCGTTTTTTCTGGCCACTCTGGGGGCGGCGCTGCTGCTGTCCGGGGCGGGCGGACAGGCCTCCGGGGCGCTGCGGGCCCTGGGGGATAACCCGGCCTTCCTCTCCGCCGTCCTGCGGGGAGAGCTGGGACGGGTGGAGTCCGGCGGCGTGATGGACGAGCTGGAGCTGTGGGAACGGCTGGTGGTGGACCAGTCGGCCCTGCTGCGCTGGGGACTCTCCGGCGCGGGGGGAGACCAGGCGGAGCCCGCCCCCCCGGCCGGGACCCCCGCCGCTTCCGCTCCGCCCGCCGCCACGCCCTCCGAGCCGGAGGGCGAACCGTCCGCCGCCCCCGCCGCCGACCCGAGCTCCATCGTGGAGCAGACCCTGGTGGCCTCCTCCGGGGCGGGATATGAGCAGGCCCAGGGGATTTACCTCTACAACCGCACCGATCTCCCGGTGGATATGCAGGCCGCCTGGGCCGCCGGGGTGGACATCACCCTTCCCGATGAAGGGCCTCAGATTCTGATCGTCCATACCCACGGTTCGGAGGCCTACACCCCCGACGGGGCAGACGTCTATGTCCCCAGCGACAACAACTCCCGCACCCTGGACGAGAACTACAACATGGTCCGGGTGGGGGATGAGATGGCCGCGGTCTTTGAAGAGATGGGCCTGCGGGTGCTCCACGACCGCACCCTCTACGACTATCCCGCCTACAACGGGGCCTACTCCCGCTCGGGTGCGGCGGTGGAGGGCTACCTGCAGGAATATCCCTCCATCCGCATTGTGCTGGATGTACACCGGGACGCTCTGGTGGGGAGCGACGGCACCATCTATAAGGCGGTCACCACCGTGGACGGCGCCTCCGCCGCCCAGGTCATGCTGGTGCTGGGCAGCGGAGCGGGCCACCCCGACTGGATGAAAAATCTGGCGCTGGCCATGCGGATTCAGAAGAGTATGGATACGCTCTATCCCACTCTGGCCCGGCCCATGACCCTGCGCTCGTCGGTGTACAACCAGAATCTCAGCGCCGGTTCTCTGCTGGTGGAGGTGGGGACTCACGGCAATACCCTTCAGGAGGCCCTGCGGGGCGCCCGGTACTTCGCCCGTGCCGCCGGTCAGGTGTTGCTGGCGCTCCCCGGATCGGAATAAAAAATTTGTAAATCCACTCCCTTTCCCCCCCGGTCCGTGCTATACTGAGGAAGTATCGCTTGCCCAAAACAAAGGAGGGACCTCTTTCACATGGACGGACAGGAATTATCCTGGCGGGAGCGGGGCCGGCTGTGGCTGCGCCTGGGCATCCGGCTGGCCCTGGCGGCGCTGGCCTGGCTGCTGCTGACCCGGGTGGGGCTGCCGCTTTTGTCGCTGCTCATGCCTTTTGTGCTGGCTCTTTGCGTGGCCTGGCTGCTCAATCCTCTGGTGCGCCTGCTCCAGCGGCGGCTGCACCTGTCCCGCAATCTCATCTCCATTCTGCTCATCCTGCTTATTCTGGCGGGGGTGGGCGGCGTTCTGGTCTCATTTATCTGGAATATCGCGCAGGAGACCATCGCTCTGGCCGCCGACTGGAGCACGTTGGAGCGGGAGCTGCGGGCCACGCTGGATGTCGTCAACGGCTTTTTTGACCGGCTCTTCACCTATCTTCCCATTCAGATCAGCGGCAGCGCAGAACAGGCCCTCAACAATCTGGGGTCCCAGCTGCTGGACTGGTTTTCCAGCGCTCTGCCCGCCCTGGTCAGTTTTCTGGCGGGCGGGGCGGCCAACCTGGCCTCTGAGGTTCCCTCCTTTGCGGTGGCCCTGGTGGTCTTTCTCATGGGCTCTTATTTCATCACTGCCGACTATCCTCACATCCGTTACCGGGCTACCCGGCAGCTGCCCTCCTCTCTGCGGGAATTTCTGGGGGAGGTGCGCACCGCCGCGGTCAGCGCCTTCGGCGGATATGTAAAAGCGGAGTTTATTCTCTCGGTGGGGGTATTCTTTATCCTGCTGGTTGGCTTTCTCATCATTGGCCAGCCCTATGCCCTGCTGCTGGCCTTTATTCTGGCCGTTATGGATTTTATTCCCATCATCGGTTCGGGCACGGTCATGGTCCCCTGGGCCGTGATCGACCTGCTGACCCGGGATCTGCGCCACGCGGTGGAGCTGATGGTCATCTGGGGAATTATCGCCCTCTTCCGCCGGGTCGCCGAGCCCAAAGCGGTGGGAGACCACACCGGGCTCTCGCCCATTTTGTCCCTCATCAGCATCTATGTGGGTATGCGCCTGGGGGGCGTGGCCGGCATGATCCTGGGCCCGGTGGTATTTATGGTAGTCATCAATATCGTGAAGCTGGGGATTTTCCACAATACGCTGGCCGATCTCCGTCTGGCCGCCGGAGATATCGCCGCCTTCTTCCGCAACCGTCCCGGGGACAAAACGAATTCAAAAAACGTGTAATGTTTCTTCATGCTTTAGACACATTTTCCGGTTATCATAAGGGCACATCCAGGAGGAAAGCAGAAAAAAGCTTCCTCTTCCCCCCATTCTTTTATCGGAGAGACAACTGGAAAAGGAGTGTCACTTATGTATAACAACGAATTTCATTCCAGTGGGAATTTTGAATCCGGCGGCCCATCCAATCAGCCCATCGAGACCAACGACTACCATGTCCACGAGGACCCTTGGCAGCCCTCTTCCAGCTGGCAGCCGCCCCAGCAGCCGCCCAGGAAAAAGAAAAAGGGGACGGGCGGCAAGTTTGTGGCGCTGGCCCTGTGCTGTGCCCTGCTGGGCGGTGTGGCCGGCGGGAGCGGCGTGTGGTATCTGACCCAGCGTCAGGGCACCACCATCTATGAGAGCACCCATGAGCCCGTCAGCGTGGACACCACCAACGTCTCCTCGGGCGAGGCCATGACCCCCGCCCAGCTCTACGCCAACTATGTGGACGCCTGCGTAGGCATCTCCACTCAGGTCACCACCAATGTCTACGGCTACCAGGTCCAGGGCGCCGCCGCCGGCTCCGGCTTTGTCGTCACCTCCGACGGCTACATCGTCACCAATTACCACGTCATTGAGAACGCCACCTCCATCACCGTCAACTTTGTGGACGGCACTTCCTATGACGCCACCCTGGTGGGCGGCGAGGCCGAAAACGACGTGGCCGTGCTGAAGATCGAGGCCACCGGCCTGCACGCCGTCACGCTGGGCGACTCCGATGCCCTGGTGGTGGGCGAGCCGGTGTACACCATCGGCAACCCCCTGGGTGAGCTGACCTGGTCCCTCACCGACGGCCTGGTCTCCGCCAAGGACCGCACCGTCACCACCAGCGAGGGCGAGACCATGAACATGCTCCAGACCAACACCGCCATCAACCCCGGCAACTCCGGCGGCCCCCTCTTCAACGCCTACGGCGAGGTCATCGGCATCACCTCCGCCAAGCTCTCCAACAACAGTTCCTCTTCGGAGGCCACCATCGAGGGTCTGGGCTTCGCCATCCCCATCAACGACGTCAAGGACATCATCACCGACCTCATTGAGCACGGCTATGTCACCGGACGGCCCAATCTGGGCATCCTGACCACCGACGTCTCCTCCGCCGCCACCCGGTACGGCGTGCCCGCCGGGTCCTTTGTGGAGGCCGTTCTGGACGGCTCCTGCGCCGATAACGGCGGACTGCAGCAGGGCGACATCATCACCGCCATCGACGGCACCGAGGCGGCCGACACCAACACCCTGAAGGCGTTGCTGCGGGAGCACACCGCCGGCGACACCGTGACCCTCTCGGTCTACCGCTCCGGCGAGACCATCGAGCTGCAGATCACGCTGGACGAGGATAACGAGGCGCGTCAGAGCGCGTTGAGCGATCTGCAGACCCAGCTCAACCAGGAGCGGCAGAATGCCCGGGATCAGGGGCAGGAGAGCAGCGGCAACTACTTCAACTGGCCCTTTGGTTACTAATTCCGGCAGAAAACTTCATCACGGTTTCTTCCCGGAGGGACGGCCCCGCCTGTCCCTCCGGGGTTTTCTCTGTGTTTCAAAAATTTAAGAAAATTTCCGGGGACCGCCGGTGAAAAAGCTGGTATAATGGGGAAAGCACGACGACAGGAGGAGATCGCTATGACACAATCCGCTTCGGGCGGCGCCCGGTTGGCTCCAGAATCCGACGTCCCCCGCCGGTCTCGGGGTGGAAAACGGGTGGCCCGGCGCAGGCGGGATTCCAGCCCCTTCCGCCTGCCCCTGATTTTAACCGGAGTGGTGCTCCTCCTTCTGGCGGTCAAGGGCGTACAGGTGCTGCTCATGAACCGGGCCCCGGCGCAGGCCGACGTGCCCGAGTGGATTACCCAGGAGCTGCTGGAGGTCAACCCCTACTCGCGGCCCGGCACCCCGCTGGAGCAGGTCAACGGCGTGGTGGTCCACTATGTGGGCAATCCGGGCACCACTGCCGAACAAAACCGCAGTTATTTCGCGGGCCTGGCTCAGACGGGGGAGACCTACGCCAGCAGCCATTTCCTCATCGGCCTGGAGGGTGAGATTATCCAGTGTGTCCCCCTGGACGAAATCGCCTACTGCACCAGCCAGCGCAACGTGGACACCATCTCCATCGAGTGCTGCCACCCCGATGCGGAGGGACAGTTTACCCAGGCTACGTATGACTCCCTGCTCCGGCTGGTCCACTGGCTCCAGGAGGAGTACCGTCTCAGCTCCGACCAGGTCATCCGCCATTACGACGCCACCGGCAAGGAGTGCCCCCTCTATTACGTGGAGCATCCGGAGGCCTGGAGTCAATTCCTGGACGACCTGGACGCCTATTCGGACCCCGCAGAAGAGTAACGCCCTGTACACGCTCTATTGTCCCACTTATGGGACCTTATGTCTGGTATGCTAACTTCAAGATCAGACAGAAGGGAGCGTCTTCCATGTATTACGACATCATCTGGGTTCAGGGACATATTGAGGTCTACGACAACGCCGGCCGGTTCTGCTTCTCCGCCGACAGCGAGGGGGAGGCGCTGGCCGAATTGGAGGCGACCGCCTGAGGGCCGCCCGGTCAAGTGCCGGGCGGCCCTCTTTTTCCTTGCAATGCGCGGCGGGAAGGGGTATCATAGACTTATCTATGGAAACCCGCGGGAGGAACGCCTATGTTGTTTGACACCCACGCCCACTATTATGACGGCCGCTTCGACCCCGACCGGGAGGAATTGCTCGCCTCGCTGCCCGGACGGGGCGTGGAACTGGCGCTGTGTCCCGGCTGTGATCTCTCCTCCTCCCGCGCCTGCATCGCCCTCTCCGAGCGTTTCCCCCATATTTATGCCGCCGTGGGCGTCCACCCGGAGGACTGCGGGGACTGGGAGGACGGTTTTCTCTGGGAGCTGCGCTCCCTGGCGTCCCACGCCAAGGTGCGGGCCATCGGGGAGATCGGGTTGGACTATTATTGGAAGGAAAATCCCCCCAAAGCGCTGCAGCAGAATGTATTTCGCCGGCAGCTGGAGCTGGCGCAGTCTCTGTCGCTGCCCGCCATCGTCCATGACCGGGAGGCCCACGGCGACTGCCTCGCCCTCGTAAAGGAGTTCCCCCAGGTCACCGGCGTGTTTCACTGCTATTCCGGCAGCGTGGACATGGCGCTGGAACTGGTGGAGCTGGGCTGGTATCTGGGCTTCGACGGCCCCATCACCTACAAAAACGCCAAAAAAGCCCCGGAGGTGATCTCCGCCGTCCCCCTGGAGCGCATTCTGGTGGAGACCGACGCGCCTTATATGGCTCCCGAGCCCTTCCGCGGCCGGCGCAACGACTCCACCTACGTCTACCGGATGGCGGAGACCATCGCCCAGATCAAGGGCCTGCCTGTGGAGACGGTGGCCGCGCAGACCACCGCCAACGGCCGGAGGCTCTTCCGCATTCCGGAACCTGCCAAAAAGGAGTGAAGGGTCATGATGACCATTTCTTACGAATATGAGGGCGCCCTCTATGTCAACCTCACCAACCGCTGCGACTGTGCCTGCGTCTTCTGCCTGCGCCACAACGGCCACAAGGGCAGCATCTATGCCGACGACCTCTGGTTGGAGCACGAGCCCTCCCGTCAGGAGGCTCTGGACGACCTTCTGGCCCGGGACCTGCCCTCGTACCGGGAGGTGGTATTCTGCGGCTTTGGGGAGCCGGCTTTCCGCATCGACGATATCTGTTGGCTGGCGGACCAGCTCCGGGCGCGCGTTCCCGGTCTGCCCCCCATCCGAATCAACACCAACGGCCACGCCAATCTGATCCATGGCCGGGATGTGACCCCCGCGCTGAAAGGCCGCATTGACACGGTCTCCATCTCGCTCAACGGCGCCACGGCGGAGGAGTACTGCGCCGTCACCCAGCCCAGGGACGGCGTAAAGGCCTGGGAGGCCATGCTGGACTTCACCAAAAAGGCCGCAGCCTATGTGCCCCATGTGGTTATGACTGTCGTGGACAAGGACAGGACGCCTGAGGACATCCAGCGCTGCCGGGATTTGGCCGAACATCTGGGGGCCAAGCTGCGGGTGCGGGCCTACATCCCCGATTGAGGCCCCCCTCTTTGGTTACATCTTACGGTTTTTGTGTCAATTTCCATAAAAATTTGTTTGGTTACAAAACGCGGAAATACTGGCATTTTAGTAGATAATTTGTTATACTAATACCTGACCTCAGCGCCGGACCTTCCGTGCGCCGATAGAGGGAGGGGAGGTGCGCGCCGTGAAGCCGAATACCGTCGAGACGCCGTCCATTACCGTCTATGTGTCCATGTTGGGGGGATTGCGCCTGGAGGTGGAGGGAAAGGTCCTCACCGATCAGGTCAACCGCTCCCAAAAGCTGTGGAACGTCCTGTGCTATCTGCTCCTGCACCGGGATCGCGACGTAACCCAGGCGGAACTGGTGGAGCTCCTCTGGCCCGGGGAAAACAGCTCCAATCCGATCAATGCGCTCAAGACGCTGCTCTATCGGGTGCGTTCTCTGCTGGAGCCCATGTTCCCCGACGGGGTCGCTCCCATCCTGTCCAAACGGGGCGCCTACTGCTGGAATCCGGCGGTGGACTGCCATCTGGATATCGACCGTTTTGACGCTCTGTACGCCCGCGCCGGGCAGAGCGGCCTGAGCGACGCGGCGCGTCTGGAGTGCTTTCAGGCGCTGGCCCGTCTGTACCGGGGGGATTTTCTCCCCAAGCAGAGCGGCAACCTGTGGGTCGTGCCTCTGAGCGCCCGTTATCACGCCCGCTATGTGGATGTAGTCAAGCGCTGCGCCGCTCTGCTGGAGAAGGCCGGCCGTTTCGAGGAAATGACCGCCCTGTGCGCCCGGGCCAGCGCGCTGGATGAGCTGGATGAGGAGCTGCATATCCTGATTGTGCGCTCGCTCATTCACCAGGGGAAGGAGACCGAGGCGCTGGAGGCCTATGAAAAGGCCACCGACCTGCTCTACCGGAATCTGGGCGTGACCCCCTCCGAGGAACTGCGGGCGCTCTATTCCGCCATCATGGACACCGAGGAGAGTCTGGAGACCGACCTGGCCGTCATTCAGGCGGGGTTAAAAGAGACCGCCAAGCGCCCGGGCGCTTTTGTATGCGAGTACGGTTTCTTCCGGGAGGCCTACCGGCTGGAGGCCCGCCGGGCGGAGCGCAACGGTACCTGCGTCCATCTGGCCCTCATCACCGTGTCCCTCCCGGGGGGCGGCATGCCGGAACTGGGGATGCTCAACACCACTATGGACCAGCTGCTGGACATTCTGGTCCGGTCTCTGCGCCGGGGGGACGTCGTCTCCCGCTACAGCGGGGCCCAGTACGTGGTGATGCTCCCCGCCGCCAACTACGAAGACGCCACCATGGTCATGCAGCGGGTGGTGAACGCCTTCTACCGCCAGCACCGCCGCAATTTCCTCAAACTCTCCTGCCGTGTGCGGGAGCTGGAACTCGCCTGATGGGAGGGGACTCCTTTTGACCAGACGCCGCGCCCTGCTTGCCATCCTCTGTTTTGTTCTGGCCGCCGTTTTGTTTGCGGCCGCGGTCGTGCTGACCTCTCGGGAGGCCCCCGCCCCCGCACCTGCTCCCACCCCCGCTGCCTCAAGCGCTGCCCCCGCGCCCACGCCCACCGCCACTCCCGCGCCGGAAGAGACTCCCTGGCCCAGCCCGGACGGCGGCGGCCTGCCCCTGGACAGCGTGATTGTCACGCCCGCCCGGGAGGCCTATGAGAGCGGCTCCATGCGCCTGATTATCCCCAAGCTGGAAATCGACATCCCCATTCTGGACGGCACCAGCGAGAGCACCCTTCTCCAGGGGGAGGGCCTGTACGACTACGCCCAGCTCCCCCAGGAGACCGGCGGCAACGTCTCCATCGCCGGCCACCGCAACTGGGTGCGAAACGGCCAGATCACCGACGACGTGCCCTTCTACTACCTGCACCTGCTCGGGGCGGGAGATACCCTCTATCTGGTCTATGAGGACATGATCTATCAGTACGTCTGGGACAAGACCAGCATTATTGAGAGCGACGGCTGGAGCGTCATCTACCCCCAGGGTTTCTCCTGCCTGACCCTTACCACCTGTACGCCCATCGGCGTGGCCGACCACCGCTATGTGGTCCGGGCCCGCCAGGTGGACTCCTTCCCCTACCGCGACGATTACGATTACCCCGCCTGGCTCAACATCGGGACGGTTAACCCGTCCCCCATTCCCACTGAGGAGGTCACACCCTAATGCAGATCCGACGTTTTCTCTCCCGCCGGAGCGCAGCTCTGGCTCTGGCGCTGGTACTGGCCGCCGGCGGCGCCGGTGCCGCCTACCTTCAGGTTCGCGCCGCTTCCGCGCTTCCCACCGTCACCGCCGTCAAGTCGGGCGTCACCGTGCTCTCCAATACCAAGGCGGCGGTGGACGCCTCCAACCTGTCGGAGGGCTTTGTGATGGTCAAGTATACCGGCAAAAAAAACGTGCGCATCAAGGTGCAGATCACCAAGACCGGCGGCACCACCTATACGTACAACCTGAACAACGCCGGAAACTATGAGACCTTCCCCCTCACCGAGGGCGACGGCACCTACTCGGTCAAGGTCTACGAGAACACCTCCGGCACCAAGTACGCCCAGGCCTACAGCACCAGCGTGACCATGAAGCTGCGGGACGAGTTCCTCCCCTTCCTCTACTCCAATCAGTATGTGAATTTCACCTCCGAGAGCGCCACGGTGGCCAAGGGGAAGGAGATTACCGCCGCGTGCACCACCGATCTGGAGAAGGTAACCGCCATTTTCAACTGGGTCACCGCCAATTTTACCTACGACTACGACCTGGCCGCCAATCCGCCCACCGGCTACCTGCCCGTGGTGGACCAGGTGCTGGAAAAGCGCAAGGGCATCTGCTTTGACTACGCCGCCGTTATGTCCGCCATGCTCCGCTCCCAGGGCATCCCCTGCAAGCTGGTCATCGGCTACGCCGGCACCATCTATCACGCCTGGATCAACGTCTACATCCAGGGCGTGGGCTGGGTACGCAACTTCATCTACTTTGACGGCGAGCACTGGACTTTGATGGACCCCACCTTTGTCTCCACCGGAAAGGGAAGCCCCGCCATCATGCGGTATGTGACCAATCCTGACAATTATAGCGCAAAATTCGCCTATTAATACGCGGCGCACCCGCGCCGCCCGACAGGAGATGAAGCCATGAACGGAAGCAAACACACCCCCCTGAGCCCCGACGAGCTCTCCGTATTCTGCTACCAGCTCTCCCTGATGGTTCAGGCGGGAATTGGCTCGGAGGAGAGCGTGGGCATCCTGGCCGACGACGCCCGGAACCCCCGGGAGCAGGCCCTGCTGCGCCAGATTCACAAGGTACTCATGGAGGGGGAGTCCCTCTCCAAGGCTCTGGAGTCCACCGGAGTCTTTCCCAACTACCTGCTGCGCATGGTGGAAATCGGCCAGATCTCCGGCCGTCTGGAGCAGGTACTCTCCGCCCTGTCCACCTTCTACCGGCGGGAGTCCGCCCTGCGGCAAAGCCTGCGCCGGGCGGTGGCCTATCCGGCGGCCATGGCGGTGCTCATTGCGGTGGTCTTTCTGGCCCTGGTATCCCAGGTTCTCCCCGTCTTTGAGCAGGTCTTCCGCCAGCTTGGCGTGTCCATGTCCCCGGTGGCCCGCGGGCTGATGGCTTTCGGCGATGTGAGCAAGTATGTGGCCGCCGTCTTTGCCGTGGTGCTCATTCTGGCGGCGGGCTATCTGCTCTGGCTCTTCCGCAGCCAGAAGGGACAGGCCGCCATGAGCCGCCTGCTCTCCCATACCGGCCCCTCCCAGGCGGTGGACCGCAGCCGCTTTTCGGCGGCCATGGCCCTGATGCTCTCCAGCGGCCTGCCTCTGGACGAGGCGCTGAGCCGTTCCCGGGCGCTGATGGAGGACACCGGCCTCTCTCCCGCCCTGGAAGACTGCCAGAAGAAAATGGACGCCGGAACGCCCTTCTCCAAGGCCGTCGAGGAGTGCGGCATCTTTACCGGACTACAGTCGGGCCTGCTCAGCGCCGGATTCCGCACCGGCTCTTCCGAGCAGGCCATGGAGGAGCTCTCCCGCCGCTGCCAGGAGGAGGCCGACGAACGCCTGGCGGTTATGCTGGGCCGGTTTGAGTACGCCCTGGTGGTGGTGCTCTGCCTGGCGGTGGGGCTGGTGCTCCTGTCGGTGATGCTGCCCCTGCTGGGCGTGCTCTCCGCCATCGGCGGATGAGCCGGCCGTAACTGCCGGGAGGTGTTTCCATGTTTCGAGCCAAGCATACTCTGCGCCGGGTTGTGCCCATGCTGGCGCTGCTGATTCTGCTGCCCCTGGTCCTTTTCTTCGCCGCCCGGGGGCTGGGCGGCCGGGCCGACGAGGAGAGCCTGGAGATGACCGAGCGCTCCATCCGCCGGGCGGCGGTACAGTGTTACGCCCTGGAGGGGGTCTATCCCGTGAGCCTGGACCATCTGGAGGCGGTCTACGGCGTACAGGTGGATGAGAGCCGCTTTTTCGTGGACTACCAGTATGTGGCCTCCAACCTGATGCCCGACATCACCGTCCTGCCCCTGGAAGGACGGGAGTCCCCCTCATTCTAACGCCGGGAAGGAGGAGCGTCTATGAATCCATCCACGGGCCGCGGGCTGCGCACCGCCCTGGTTGCCGCCCTGTGCGCCCTTTTCTTCCTGCTGGCCATGGGGATTACCCTTTTGGGCAGCAGCGTCTACCGGGAGACGGTCGCTTCGTCAGACGCCAATTATACCCAGCGCACTGCCCTATCTTATCTGGTCAACCAGGTGCGCCGGGCCGGCGGCGTGGCCGTGGGGACCTTTGAGTCCTATCCGGCTTTGGACCTGTCCGAGAGCGGCGCCTCCCCCTACCACACGATTTTGTATGCCGCCGGCGGGGAACTGCGGGAGCTGTATACGGAGCGGGGGTCCGGTCTGACCTCGGCCGACGGCTCGGCGGTCCTCTCGGTGGAGGAGCTCTCCATCGCACTGGAGGACGGAGTTCTCACCTTCACCATCACCCAGGACGGACAGAGCTGGTCGGCCAGCGTGGCCCCGCGCACCGGGGTCCGGGAGATTGGGGAGGTGGAAGGATGAACGCAGGTCCCAAAAAAGCCAATCTCTTTCTCATTGAGCTGGTGCTCAACCTGTTGATCTTCGCCC
This sequence comes from Candidatus Flavonifractor intestinipullorum, assembly GCA_019118925.1. Taxonomy (GTDB): domain Bacteria; phylum Bacillota; class Clostridia; order Oscillospirales; family Oscillospiraceae; genus Pseudoflavonifractor_A; species Pseudoflavonifractor_A intestinipullorum. Next base: position 66,430 of record DWYC01000053.1, read on the forward strand.
TGTGCGCGGCGGTGTGCGTGGGGCTTCTGGTCCACGCCCGGCGCATGAGCGCCCAGAGCACCCGTCTGACGCAGGCGGTCTACCTGGCCCAGTCCGCCGCCGAGACCTGGAAGGCCACCGGGACGCAGCCCGCTGAGCCCGCCGCCCAGTCCGGCGGACTGGAATTGCGCTATACCGCAGAGGGCAACCGGCTGGACATCGCCGTCTACCAGGGCGAGGAGCTCTTGTACGAGCTGGAAGGGGTGACCTACCTTGGATAACCGCCATTCCTCCCCCTTTGGCGTGGGAATCATTACGATTATTACCGTGCTTCTGGTGCTCACCCTGTCCATTTTTGCCGCGCTGACCTTCTCCACGGCCCGGGCCGATCTGGCTCTGTCGGAGATCAATGCCCAGACGGTTCAGAATTATTACGCCGCCGACGCCCTGGCTGCGGAGCATTACGCTCAGTTTGCCGCCGGCAGCCGGGAGAGTCTGGAGGAGTCCATCCCAATCGACGAAAAGCAGTCCCTTCACCTGCACCTGGAGCGGGATGCAGACGGCCGCGTCGTGATTCTGGCCTGGGAGACCGTGCCCGAGACGATAGAGGAGGACGATCTGGGGCCGGGCTATCAGCTCTGGGGCGCTCCGTAAGCCCCAGTTTAGGGAGGGAATATCCGTGCACATCCAAGACATTCTGGAACAGGCGGTGGCCCAGTCCGCCTCCGATATTCTGATTATTGCCGGTATGCCGGCGGCCTATAAGATTAACGGCCTCATCCGGCGGGAGGGGGAGCGTCTCCTCCCCGGGGACATTCAGGCCCTGGTGGAGGAGCTCTACCGCCTGGCCGGGGCGCGGGATCTCTCCCGCCTGGCCGAGACGGGAGACGACGACTTTTCCTTCGCCATCCCCGGCCTCTCCCGCTTCCGGGTCAACGCCCTCAAGCAGCGCGGCTCCTTAGGGCTTGTGATTCGGGTCGTGTCCTTCCGCCTGCCCGACCGGGAGGCCCTGGGGATCCCCGACAATGTGATGTCCTTTGCCGGAGACACCCGGGGCATGATCCTCTTCACCGGTCCCGCCGGCAGCGGCAAGACCACCACGCTGGCCTGTCTGGTGGACGCGGTGAACGAGACGCGCAACAGCCACATCATCACCATCGAGGACCCCATTGAGTACCTCCACCACCACAAAAAGAGCGTGGTCACCCAGCGGGAGCTCTCCACCGATACCGTCTCCTACTTTGCCGCCCTCCGGGCCGCCCTGCGGGAGGCGCCCGATATCATTCTCCTGGGAGAGATGCGGGACGCGGACACCATCAAAGCCGCCGTCACCGCCGCCGAGACCGGTCATCTGGTCATCTCCACCCTGCATACCGTGGGCGCGTCCAGCACCATCGACCGCATCGTGGACTCCTTCCCCCCGGAGCAGCAGCAGCAGATCCGCACCCAGCTGGCCATGGTGCTGGAGGGCGTGGTCTCCCAGCAGCTCATCCCCGCGCTGGACGGCACGCTGGTCCCCGCCTTCGAGGTGATGCGGGTCAACAGCGCTATCCGCAATCTGATTCGGGAGTCGAAGGCCCATCAGATGGACAATGTCATCGCTCAGTCCGCCGCCGAGGGGATGGTCACTATGGACCAGAGCCTGCTGCGGCTGGTCCAGTCCGGCCGCATCTCTCCGGAGGCCGCCCTGCGCCACAGCGTCAACAGCGAGTGGATGCAAAAACGCCTGGGTGCTCTGCATTAAAGGGGGAGTGGGGAGATGCCTGCCAAAATGAACCACTATGACGCCGCCATCCGGGTATGCGTGGACCAGGTGGAGGAGGGCCGCTTCAGCGGCCGGATGGTCAGCCGCCGCTTTACCGCGCCCATTCCCTTTACCGACGTGGGGAATCTTCTGCTCCGGGTGGAGGAAGTCCTCAACCACCAGAACTTCCCCCAGGCGTTTGAGCGCCCCCGCACCTTTGTGCCCCAATCCGCCGCCAACCTCCCAGTCGCTGCCGACCTGAACAGCGGAATGAGCCGGGAGGAGGTGGAGGCCGCGTCCGGCGCGGTGGATACGTTCCTTCTCTATATCATTACCCGGCGGAACACCACCTGGCAGGGGTTTTTGGAGTGGACCGACGGCTCCCCGCGCCAGGAGTTTGCCAGCGCCCTGGAATTTCTGAAGCTGGTGGGCGGGCGTCTCTTCCAGACGCATTGACTTCCCTCTCTTCCTTCCAATCAAAGAACCGGCCCGCCCAAGAGGGCGGGCCGGTTCTTTTTTCTCCTCCGGCGGGTCCATGCGCGGGGCCAAATTCGACCGCTTTCGGCATCTTCCGCCAATCGGAGACCAAAACGGGACTTTTTCTTGTCAAATACCGTCGATTTCTGTGGAAAAACGCCCGAATTTTACGAACGAATCCCTCTTTCCCCCTGCAATAAAATCGAATATAATGACGATGGATGAGAATCGTTAAGGAGGGAAAGACAAACCATGAGGGAATTGTACATCGGCCGGAAGGAAGCGGAAGGAGAGGAGGGAAACAAATACCGCTTCGATTACTACATTCTAATCGACCAGGTAACAGTGGAAGGCGATTTCTTCTGCGAGAGCTATGGGATCAAAATCCTCTCTCCCGATACCCGCGAGGCAGCGGAGATTCCAAATATCACGGTTAGTATCTCTCGTATCGACGATCTGGCGGAGCGTATGCTCCGCAACGGCGTATCCCCCGTCACCGCCCGGGACGTGGTGGAGGATTGGCTGTGAATTCCTTCCCGCCTCTCCGTTCCGGACAAGGGCGCCATGCCCCCGCCGCCGCAAGGCGGACCGGGGGAAAGGCGCCCTCTTTTTTTAGGTCTTTTTCTTCCCTCGGGTCCGGCGGAAACGCTCTCTCAGCTCCTCCATTGCGGCGGCATAGCGGGTGGAGGTCATATGGGGGAACGCCTTGAGCAGCCGCCGCTGTCCAAAGCCGTAGGTGTCGAGCAGCTCCTCGTTGGCGGCTTTCAGCTCGGCCAGGGCCGCTTCCCGGCGCTTCAGGGCGGCCTCCCGGGCCCGGCGGCGCTTGGCCTGCTCCTCCTCCCGGGCGGCCAGAAGCTCGTCCAGGCCGTCCTTCCAATCGGTCAGGCGCTCCTCCAGGTCGGCGCTCCTCTCACTCAGGTCCTCCCGCAATCCGGCGCTGCGCTCGCTCAGATTGATTACACCGGCGGAGAGATTCTCTCCCAGCTCATCGGAGGCCGCCTTAATTTTTCCGGCCAGCTCCTCCAGCTGCCGCAGGCGGCGGTTGAGTCCCACCATGGCCGCCACGGTGGCCGCCAGATCGACCGCCAGAATAAGACAGAATACCGCCAGCAGCCCCACGCCCAGCGCATGGGGAATATGGCCCACCAGACGCTCCGCCGCCGGTTGGATGATCTCCATGACCAGGAGGCAGGCGATCCCCCAAAGTACGGAGAAGAGGGGGCAGATGTAGCCGTTGAGATTCAGCGGCAGGTCGGAGTAGTCCCACCACTTCTGATGAAACATCCGCTCCAGCACAAATCCGGTCACCCACTCCAGGGCGCTGGTGAGAAGGACCGAGCACACAAAAAGCAGGAGCGTGTTCTCCTTCACCGGGGTAAGCAGCCCCACCACAATGACCACGCCCACGCCGTAGATGGGGCAGACCGGCCCGTTGAGGAATCCCCGGTTGACAAACCGGCCCGTGCGCAGGGCGGCATAGCTCACCTCGGCGCACCAGCCCAGAAACGCATAGAGAAAAAAGTACCATAGCACTGTATAAACCGTCATAGAGACCACCTTCCGTTCCGCCGGCAGCGGGGAGACCATCCTGCCATACCCGGCCGCAAAAGGAACGGACCCGGGCCGGGCGAAAAAAAATGGGAACCGGGCGGAACTTTTTATTCCGTCCTCCGTCTAAAGGCACAGCAACCCACACGCCGCCCTTCCGGCGGCTGAAAAGGAGAAATGAACATGATGAAACGAATTGGCGCCGTCGCCCTCACCGCCGCTGTAGCCGGCACCCTAGTCCTCACCGCTCTGGCTCAGGAGCCCGAGACCTCCGTCCCCACCGCCCCCGACGGGACCGGAGCGGCCATTACCGTCAACGGCACCGCCCTGGACCTGACCGGCCTGCCCGCCGGGTGGGAGGGCCTGCCCATGCGCCTGATTGCCGAGTCCGACCACGGCTCCGCCTCCTGGTTCCCGGAGGAGAATCTCAGCTCCTTCTCCATTGCCGGGGCCTATATCCAGGTCTCCTTTGCCGACGGCACCGTCACGGTGGACGATACCCTTCTGGAGGGCGTCACCGCCCAGGTCGTGGACGGCGTGACCTTCCTGCCCGCCAGCGTTTTTGACGGTCTGGAGGGCTTCTCCGTGACCAGCGAGGGGGGAAGCGTGGCCATCACCACCCCCAACGGCGCGCCTCTGGTGCAGCTGGCCTATGCGGTGGCCGACGCCGCCAACGTGGGCTATGGCATGAGCGTGGACGCTGAGGCCCTCACCGCCTATGGCATCGACGGCTCCAACTTTGAGGAAGTGGCCGGTTTCTTCCCCATGATCACCAGCCCCGACACCGTGATCGTGGGCAAGGTGGCCGAGGGCAAGCTGGACGCCCTCACCGAGCAGCTGGACGCCTACCGCCAGCAGCAGTATGACACCTTCTCCTGGTACCTGTCCCAGAACCTTCCCAAGGTGGAGGATGCCCGCACCGTCACCTCGGGCGATTACATCCTCTTCCTGATCGGCGAGAACGCCGACGCCGGCGTGGCCGCCTTCGAGAGCGGTGTGGAGGCCCTCCAGGCCCAGGCCCGGTAAAATTTCACCCCGTCAAAGTCTCCCCCGGGACCGCCCGTCCCGGGGGAGCGCATGAGAGTCGAAATCCCCTCTGGGCCCGGCCCGGAGGGGATCATTTTCAGCTCTTTTCCTCAAAGCTGACGCCGCAGCTGCGGCAATTGACGGTAATGCGGCCTTTTCCCCGGGGCACCCGCATATACTGTCCGCAGTTGGGACAGCGGAAGTAGCGGTGATCCCGGTCTCGGAGGATGGTGCGGCGCATTTTCAGCCAGCGGATGGCGGGACCCGCCATCGCCAGAAAGCGGGCGTTTTCCGCGCGGCGGCGGTCATACCGGCGGGAAAACATGCGGAAAAAGGACCAGACCAACACCAGCATCGCCACCCAGGACAGCAGGCCCAGATGGGGCAGTCCCGAGAGAATCGACAGCGCCACATATACAATCAGCAAAAACCAGGAGAGCTGGTCGGCGCCGTACCGGCCATACATCATTCTTCTCAGCCAGTTCATGGAGGGGTTTCGTCTCCTTTGCCAGAATCTATGGACACCGCCCAGCGGTGGGAAACGGCCGGAACCACTCCGGCCGTCTTTTCTTATGGTAAATACTATACCGCCTGTCCATGAACTCGTCAAGAAATGAAACGTAAACAAAGTGTGAATTGTACCTTGCACGGCCGGACAAAGTGGATTATACTGAGGAAAAAAATGCCGGGAGGGTTTCGTATGGGACGCATTGACAAGGAGAATTACTACCTGGACATCGCCGAGACGGTTCTGGAGCGGTCCACCTGCCTGCGCCGCTGGTACGGGGCCATTATCGTCAAGCACGATGAGATCATCGCCACCGGCTACAACGGCGCGCCCCGGGGCCGGAAAAACTGCGCAGACCTGGGCTCCTGCCCCCGGGAGGCCCTGAATATCCCCTCCGGAGAGCGCTATGAGCTCTGCCGTTCCGTCCACGCAGAGGCCAATGCCATTATCTCCGCCGCCCGCAGCGACATCATCGGCGGCACCCTCTATCTGGTGGGGCGGGATGCCAAGACGGGAGACCTCCTGTCCGACGCCACCTCCTGTTCCATGTGCCGCCGGCTGATCATCAACGCCGGGGTGGAGCGGGTGGTCATCCGCTGCACCCCCCGGGAATACCGGGTTGTCCATGTGGAGGACTGGGTCCGGGAGGACGACTCCCTCCCCGGCGCCCTCACCCGGCTTTAAACCGAAAAAATGCGTCCCGCCGCGCCTGGAGCGCGGCGGGACATGTTTATTTCCCATGCCTTTCCGAAGCGGGGGGAAGCTCTCTTTACTTCTGGAACCAGCGGGGGGCGCCCCGCTCCTCCAGCGCCCTCAGGGTGGCCTGGGGGTTCTTCACCTTGGCCAGGAAAATCATGGCCGCGATGATGTAGGGCTTATAGCTGGCCTCCTTGTACAGGGGGTCCCGGTAGCGGTCGAACACACTGGCCTCCACCTCGCCTTCCGCGCAGGAGACGCCGCTGATGTCCGCCGGCAGGCAGTGGAGATACAGCGCCGCGCCGTTCTTGGTGGTCTTCATCCGCGCTTCGGTACAGCACCAGTCCTTGTGCCGGGCGTTCTGGGCCAATAGGCGCTTCTCCAGGGCCCGGATTCCCTCGGTATCCCCGCGCCCGTAGCGCTGGGTCCGCTCTTCCATGGCGGCGAAGGGCGCCCAGCTCTTGGGGTAGACGATGTCGGCATTCTGGAACGCCTCGTCCATGGAGTGGGTCTTTGCGAAGGTTCCGCCGCTCTTGGCGGCGTTGTGGCGGGCCACCGCCTCCACCTCGGGCATGACTTCATAGCCCTCCGGATGGGCCAGAACCACGTCCATGCCGAAGCGGGTCATCAGTCCAATCACCCCCTGGGGCACGCTCAGAGGCTTTCCATAGCTGGGCGAGTAGGCCCAGGTCATGGCGATTTTCTTGCCCCTCAGATGCTCCACGCCGCCGAAGTGGTGGATGATGTGGAGCATGTCGGCCATGCACTGGGTGGGGTGGTCAATGTCGCACTGGAGGTTGACCAGGGTGGGTTTCTGCTCCAGAACCCCGTCCCGGTAGCCCTGGGTGACGGCGTCCACCACCTCGTGCATATACCGGTTTCCCTTGCCGATGTACATATCGTCCCGGATTCCGATGACGTCGGCCATAAAAGAGATCATATTCGCGGTCTCCCGCACGGTCTCGCCGTGGGCAATCTGGCTCTTCCCCTCGTCCAGGTCCTGCACCGCCAGCCCCAGCAGATTACAGGCCGAGGCGAAGGAGAAGCGGGTGCGGGTGGAGTTGTCCCGGAAGAGGGAGACGCCCAGCCCTGAGTCGAAAATTCGGGTGGAGCGGTTGCGCTCCCGCAGATTGCGCAGCGCGTCGGCCACGGCAAAGACGGCGGCGAGCTCCTCGTCGCTCTTCTCCCAGGTCAGGAAAAAATCTCCCCCGTACATGGTGTGAACGTCCAGCCGGTCGAGCCGGTCCAGACAGTCCTGTAAGATTGCGTCCATATTCCCGTCTCCTTTTCTCCATTCATGGGCCGTATCCGGCCCCTTTACCGGATGTCGTTGTCCGTCCGGCCCGCCCGGTACTGGACGGCGTCGCCGGTCTTGCGTTCGGGCTTGTACAGGCCGGGCACGGCGGCATATACAGCCGCGCAGGTGACCAGATCCTGTTTCCAGGTGATCTCATTGGGGGCGTGGGCCTGGCTCTCCGCGCCGGGGCCGAAGCCCACGCAGGGAATGCCGTAGCGCCCCTGAATGGCCACGCCGTTGGTGGAGAAGGTCCACTTGTCGATGAGGGGGCGGCCCTTCCGCAGGTGCATGGCGTCCCGCGCGGGGTCGGCGTCGGCGTGGCCGATGCGCTCCGCTCCCCAGAGGGCGTGGTGGGCGTCCACCAGAGCCTGGACATGGGCGGCGTTCTCCCGGTTGATCCAGGTGGGGAAGTAACACTCGGTCTCATAGACCTCTCCCGTCCAGGAGGGCCGCTGATACCGGTACATGGAGACCTTCACGTCGCCGCCGTACTTCTTTACGCTGGGCAGATCCCGGATCTCCTGAAGGCAGGAGTCCCAGGTCTCTCCGGCGGTCATGCGCCGGTCGATGGAGATGGCGCAGGAGTCGGCCACGGCGCAGCGGCTGGGAGAGGTGAAGAAAATCTCGCTGGTGGTGCAGGTGCCCCGGCCCAGGAACCGGGCGTCCTCATAGTGCTCGGGGTTGTATTTGGGGTCGAGCATTTTTACAAGGCCCTTGATCTCCACCCCCTCGCCGGCGGGATTTTCGTTCAGAGCCCGCACATCCTGGAGAATATCGGCCATTTTGTAGATGGCGTTATCCCCCCGCTCTGGCGCAGAGCCGTGGCAGGAGACGCCGCGCACATCCACCCGGATCTCCATACGCCCCCGGTGGCCCCGGTAGATGCCGCCGTCCGTGGGCTCGGTGGAGACCACAAACTCCACCTGTTCCTTCCGGATTCCCTTAGCGGGGAAGAGGCGGTTGACCAGGTACTGCCAGCACATGCCGTCGCAGTCCTCCTCCTGGACGGTACCCACCACCATGATCCTGCAGCCCTCCGGAATCAGGTCCAGATCCTTCATGATTTTGGCGCCGTATACGGCGGCGGCCATGCCGCCCTCCTGGTCGGAGCCGCCCCGGCCGTAGATTACGGCTGCGTCCTCCCACCCCTCGTAGGGATCGGCGGTCCAGTTGTCCCGGTTGCCCACGCCCACGGTGTCGATGTGGGAATCAAAGGCGATGATCTTCTCGCCCGCGCCCATCCAGCCGATCACGTTGCCCAGGCCGTCCACTTCCACCCCATCGTAGCCCAGCTTCTCCATCTCGGCCCGAATGCAGGCCACCACTTCTTTCTCCCCGCAGCTCTCGCTGGGGCGGGCGATCATGGCCCGCAGAAAGCGGGTCATGTCGGCCTGGTAGCCCCCGGCCGCCGCCCGGATGCGCTCATAATCCATAAGGTCGCTTCCTCCCTTGTTCCGGCCATGGGCCGGCTCTCTTTGCGGATGTGCCGTTGGATGTCTCTTCTTAGGGGTCACCCGCAGGTGGGGTACTCGCCGCCCCAGACCACCCGGCGGTATTTCTCCGGGTCGGTGTCTCCCTCGGTGGAGATGAGCAATACCTGACTGAAGCGGTCCAGCTCCAGAGAATCCCGCAGCGGCCGGTAGAATTCCTCCTCCAGAATGGCGGCCAGCGCGCCCATGCCCACGGCGCCCGACTCGCCGGAGACCACCGCCGGATCTCCGGCGCAGGGGGCCGCCAGCATCCGCATTCCCTTGGCGCTGACCCAGTCGGGGCAGGAGAGGAACGCGGCGGCGTGGTTGCGCAGGATATCCCAGCCGATGATATTGGGTTCGCCGCAGGCGAGCCCGGCCATCATGGTCTCCAGGTCGCCCGTGACGATGCGGGGCGCGCCGTCTCCCGCCGCCGCGCCCCGGTAGAGGCAGTCGGCCGCGGCGGCCTCCAGCACCACCACCTTGGGCGGTGCGTCGGGAAAACAGTTGTGGAAGAAGCCCTGGACCGCTCCGGCCAGGGAGCCCACCCCCGCCTGGATCAGAATATGGGTGGGGCGGTTTACGCCGATCTGGCGCAGCTGCTCGACCGCCTCGGCGGCCATGGTGCCGTAGCCCTCCATAATCCAGGAGGGGATGTCCTCATAGCCCGTCCAGGCTGTGTCCTGGACCACCACGCCGTTGGGGCACTGGGCGGCCTCGGCGGCCGCCATGCGCACACATTCGTCGTAGTTGACCTCCTCGATGGTGACGGCGGCGCCCTCCCTGGCAATGTTGTCGAAGCGGACGCGGGAGCTGCCCTTGGGCATGTGGACGACCGCTTTCTGACCCAGCTTGTTGGCCGCCCAGGCCACGCCCCGTCCATGGTTGCCGTCGGTGGCCGTAAAGAACGTGGCCTGTCCGAACTCCCGGCGGAACCGCTCGCCGGTCAGGTAGTCATAATCCAGCTCCGACACGTCCCGTCCCAGCCGCCCGGCAATGTACCTGCCCATGGCGAAGGAACCACCCAGCACTTTAAAGGCGTTTAGCCCAAACCGGTAGGATTCATCTTTTACATAGAGCCCTCCCAGCCCCAGACGGCCGGCCATCCCCTTCAAGTTGGCCAGGGGGGTCACGGAATACTGGGGGAAACTGCGGTGGAACGCCCGGGCCTTATCTACCCGGTCCAGGGACATGACGTCCAGCCATGGATCTTCGCTCTTGGGCAGGCGGTTGACCGCCCATCGGATTCGCTCCAGTTCCATCTCTGCGCTCGCCTCCATTCCATCTCCGGGCGCCCTGCGGCCGCCCCGTGTTGGCTTCATCATATCATAGGGAACCCAGAAGTCAAGAGAGAGTTCTGAAAAATTTTCATTCTCTCTAAAACAGTTTTTGTCCCATTTGAAAAAGCGCGCCGGGCCGGCCCTGTTCGAGGGTCTGGCCCGGCGCACCCGGCTGATGTACATTCTTACATGGAGAGGATGGCGTCGGCAAACTCCGAGTGGGGTTTGAGCTCGCCCTGAATGTAGCTCTCCAGGAAGGATTTCATGTTGTTGCGGCTGTAACGGTTGCCATGGATGATCTGGCCCATGCGGCGGACGGTCTTATCCACCTCGTCGTTGATGAGCACATAGTCGTACTGAGACGCGCAGAGGATGTCCTCTTCCGCACACTCCAGATACTCCTTGATCTCCTGATCCGTGAGGCTGGTGGACGCCCGGACCCGGCGCTCCAGCTCCGCCCAGGAGGGGGGAACCATAAAAATCAACGTGGCGTCGGGGCACAGAGCCCGGATCTTCATCGCGCCCATCACATCCACATTCAGGATGACGTTGCGGCCCTCCTTGCGGTTTTCCTCCACCGCCTTGCGCGGAGTGCCATAGCCGTTATTGTCGATGTAGACATGCTCCAGAAGGGCCTGAGAGCGGACCAGCTGGTCAAATTCCGTCACCGAAATGAAGAAATAGTCCTTCCCGTCCTCCTCGCCGGGGCGGGGCTCCCGGGTGGTGACCGAGATGGAGCGGCAGGCGATGGGGTGCTCCGAGAGGTACTGGCGGATGACGGTGTTCTTACCCACGCCGTTGGGTCCGGAGATCACGATCAACTGCCCATATTCTGCGATCTTGTCAAAATAGGTTTTTTCTGTACTCATATCGATCCGGCCTCCTTTGAATGTGCACTGCCCCCAACCACCCGGCGGGCGGAACAAAACGGCGGAACCTCCGTTCTCCGTGGGCTTCTTGTCCTCTTTGAGGAGAACCGGCCGCGCACGGCGGCAGCGCAAACGACAGACAGGGTATCGCATCATGGCAAAGTGCTGCATTGCTCCTCTGATACCTGTGGAATTATTGTACCGTCTGCCCGACCATATGTCAAGAGAATTACACTGGCCCGTTTAGCATCCCGCTGTCAAGAGGAGACCATAATCGGTTTTTGTCCGCTTTTCCCCACCTCCGCGGGCAAATGTCCGGGAAGGCTGGTGGAAAACGACCCACTCCAGCGCAGGGTTTTCCACATTGTCCACCGAGTTTTCCACAGGTTTAGTGGACAACTTTTTCCCCATATTTCGCGCTATTAGTTTACATAATGTTTATCTTATGGAGAAAAACCAGCGTTTTCACCAAAGGGCGCGCCCGGACGGCTTGCCGCCGCCCCGGCTCCATGGTACAATGAAAAAAACATCCTGGGAGGGATTCTTGATGCAGGACACGATTGCGGCCGTGGCCACCGGCCCGGTGCGGGCGGCGGTGGGGATTCTCCGGCTCTCGGGGCCCGATGCGATCCGCGCGGCGGAGGCCGTATTCCGGGCCGAGCGGGGGGAGCGCCTCTCCCAGTGCCCCGACCGCCGGCTGGTGCTGGGCTGGCTGCTGGACCGGGAGGGCCGGAGGATAGACCAGGTGCTGGCCACCGTCTCCCGGGCCCCCCACAGCTACACCGGGGAGGACACGGCGGAGCTGCAATGCCACGGCTCCCCGGCGGTGCTGGCCCTGGGGCTGGAGGCCCTTTTTGCCCAGGGCGTCCGCCAGGCGGGACCGGGGGAGTTTACCCGGCGGGCCTTCCTCAACGGCAAGCTGGATCTGATGCAGGCCGAGGCGGTGGCCGACCTCATCGACGCGGAGACCGGGGCCGCCGCCCGCTGCGCCGGGGGCCAGCTCTCCGGCGTCCTCAGCCGCCGGATTCAGGGGATCTATGACGCGCTGGTGGATCTGAGCGCCCATTTTCATGCGGTGCTGGACTATCCTGAGGAGGACATCGACCCCTTTGGCGCCTCCACGCTGGAACAAGCTCTGGCGGGGGCGGAGCGGGATCTGGCGGCCCTGCTGGACACCTACCGGAGGGGAAAACTCCTGGTGGGCGGCATCCCCTGCGCCATTGTGGGGCGGCCCAACGCGGGGAAGTCCTCCCTTCTCAACGCCCTGTTGGGGTATGAGCGGGCCATTGTCACCGACATTCCCGGCACCACCCGGGACACGGTGGAGGAAAAATGCACCCTGGGCGGGCGGCTGCTGCGGCTCATCGACACCGCCGGTATCCGGGAGAGCGCCGATGCGGTGGAGCGCCTGGGGGTGGAGCGCAGCCGGAGAGCTCTGGAGGGCGCCGAGCTGGCCCTGGTGCTCTGCGACGGGCGGGATTTCCAGCCCGAGGACCTGGCCCTGGTGCGCCGGGCGCGGGAGAAAGTCCCCCAGGTACTGCTGGTCTGGACCAAGCGGGACCTCTGGGACGCGCCCCCCGCCCTCCCGGCGGAGGAGCTCCCTCCCGCCGTGGCGGTCAGCAGCCGCACGGGGGCGGGCCTGACGGAGCTGGAGGCGGCCATTGCCGCCTGCTTCCCCACCGACGAGGCCCAGGATCGGGGCGAACTGCTCACCAACGCCCGCCAGGCCGAGGCGGCCGGCCGGGCGCTGGAGCTGGTGCGCTCGGCCCGGGCGGGGCTGGCGGCCGGCATTACGCCCGACGCCCTGCTGGTGGATGTGGAGGGCGCCATGGAGGCCCTGGGAGAGCTCACCGGGCGCAATCTGCGGGAGGATGTGACCGAGCGCATCTTCGCCCGCTTCTGCGTGGGGAAATAACAGGACCGGGCGGCGGGCCAACTGGCCCGCCGCCCGGCTGTTTTGATCAGATGTACTTAACCCGGCTGGGGTCGAAGAAGCCCCGGGCCCCGGGGGCCTCGTCCGGCTTGCCCACCGCCACAATGGCCACGGGGACGCTGGTCACGTTCAGAACCTTCTGGACCGCAGCCGCCCGGTCCTGGGCCGGGTAGCAGCCGCACCAGCAGGTGCCGTAGCCCAGCTCCACCGCCTGGAGGAGCAGGTTCTCAATGGCCGCGCCGCAGTCCTCCGGCCAGAAGGGGTTGCCCCCGTCCTCCTGCAGGTCGGGCCGGCCGCACACCACGACGGCCAGGGAGGCCGTTTTGAGCATCCCACAGTAGGGGTGGACCGCCATCAGGCCGTCCAGGACCTGCCGGTCCTCCACCACCACGAACTCCCAGGGCCGGGTGTTTCGGGCGCTGGGCGCCATCATGGCGGCCTCCAGCATCTTTTCCACGTCCTCCCGGGGAATGCGGACCCCGGGCTGATATTTCCGGATGCTCCGGCGGGCGCGGATGGCTTCCGACGTATTCATAGAGACAACTCCTTTCCGGTTGGAAAACGCTCCCCGCGCGCCGGGCGCACGGGGAGCGTTTTGTTTGCTTTGCTTACTTGTAGAGCTCGATGAGCTTGACCAGGTGATCGTAACGCTCCTTGGCAGCCTCTTCGTTCTGGGCGAAGAGCTCCTTGGCCACGTCGGGGAAGGACCGGGTCAGGGAGGAGTAGCGGGCCTCGTTCATCAGGAACTCCTGATAGCCGCCGGCGGGGGCCTTGGAGTCCAGGGTGAAGGGGTTCTTGCCCTCCTTCTTCAGCTCGGGATTGAAGCGGAACAGGTTCCAGTAGCCGCAGTCCACGGCCTTCTTCATCTCGCTCTGGCAGTTGGTCATGCCGCCCTTGATGGAGTGCATCTCACAGGGGGCGTAGCCGATGATGAGGGAGGGGCCGTGGTAGTTGACGGCCTCGTTGATGGCCTTCAGGGTCTGGGACTGGTTGGCGGGGCTGCCCATGGCCACCTGGGCCACGTAGACGTAGCCGTACTGCATGGCGATCTCGGACAGGCTCTTCTTGGCCACCCGCTTACCGGCGGCGGCAAACTGCGCCACCTGGCCGATGTTGGAGGCCTTGGAGGCCTGGCCGCCGGTGTTGGAGTAGACCTCGGTGTCGAAGACGAAGACGTTGACATCCTCGCCGGAGGCCAGCACGTGGTCCAGTCCGCCGTAGCCGATGTCGTAGGCCCAGCCGTCGCCGCCGAAGATCCACACGGCCTTCTTGTTCAGGTACTCCTTCTCCTGGAGGACCTCCTTGCAGTTGGCACACCCGGCCTCGGCGCCCTTCTCCAGCTCGGCAATCAGGGCCTTGGTGGCGGGGCCGTTGGCCGCGCCGTCGTCCTTGGTGTCCAGGAAGGCCTGGATGGCGGCCTTGGCCTCGGCGGGCGTGGCGTCGGCGGCGGCCATCTCCACCAGCTTGGAGATCAGGCGGTCGCGGATGGCCTTCTGGCCCAGATACAGGCCCAGGCCGTGCTCGGCGTTATCCTCGAACAGGGAGTTGGCCCAGGCGGGACCCTTGCCCTCCTTGTTGACGGTGTAGGGAGAGGTCGCGGCGGGACCGCCCCAGATGGAGGAACAGCCGGTGGCGTTGGTGATATACATCCGCTCGCCGCAGACCTGGGTGACCAGGCGGGCATAGGCGGTCTCGGCACAGCCGGCGCAGGAGCCGGAGAACTCCAGCAGGGGCTGCTTGAACTGGCTCTCCTTAACGGTGGCCACACCCTCCATGTCGGCCTTGGGGGCGACCTCGGAGACCATGTAGTCGAACACGTCCTGCTGCTCGGCCTGGGACTCCTGGGGAACCATCTCCAGGGCCTTCACCGGGCAGACCTTGGCGCACACGCCGCAGCCCATGCAGTCCAGGGGAGAGACGGCGATAGCGAACTTGTAGACGCCCTTGCCCTTGCCGGCCTTCACGTCCACGATCTTGGCCTGGGCGGGGGCCTTGGCGGCCTCCTCCTCGGTCAGCGCGTAGGGGCGGATGGTGGCGTGGGGGCAGACGAAGGAGCACTGGTTGCACTGAATGCACTTGGTCTGGTCCCAGGCGGGCACGGTGACGGCCACGCCGCGCTTCTCATAGGCGGAAGCGCCCTGCTCGAAGGTGCCGTCCACGTGAGCCTCGAACACGGAGACGGGCAGGCTGTCGCCGTCCATCTTGTTGATGGGCTCCAGCAGCTCCTTGACCATCTTGACGGTGGCGGGGCGGCCGGTGAGCTTGTCCTCGGCGGGCTTGTCCTCGGCGGTGGCCCAGGAGGCGGGGACCTCGAACTTGTGGAAGGCGGTGGCGCCGATGTCAATGGCCTTGTGGTTCATATCCACCACATCCTGGCCCTTCTTCAGGTAGGAGTGGGTGGCGGCGTCCTTCATATACTGGATGGCCTCGGCCTCGGGCATCACCTTGGCCAGGGCGAAGAACGCGGACTGGAGGATGGTGTTGGTGCGCTTGCCCATGCCGATCTCAATGGCCAGGTCGATGGCGTTGATGGTGTAGACCTGGATGTTGTGCTGAGCGATATAGCGCTTGGCCTCCGCAGGCATGTGGTGGTCCAGCTCCTCGTCGCTCCACTGGCAGTTGACCAGGAAGATACCGCCGTCCTTCACGTCCCGGACCATGGGGAAGCCCTTGACAATGTAGGAGGGCACATGGCAGGCCACGAAGTCGGCCTTGTTGATATAGTAGGGCGCACGGATGGGGTGATCGCCAAAGCGCAGATGGCTGATGGTCACGCCGCCGGTCTTCTTGGAGTCGTACTGGAAGTACGCCTGAACATACTTGTCGGTGTGGTCGCCGATGATCTTGATGGAGTTCTTGTTGGCGCCGACGGTGCCGTCGCCGCCCAGACCCCAGAACTTGCACTCGATGGTGCCGGGGGCCGCGGTGTTGGGGCACTCATGCTCGGGCAGGGACAGGTTGGTCACGTCGTCCACAATGCCGATGGTGAACTGGCGCTTGGCCTGGGCCTTCTGCAGCTCCTCATAGACGGCAAAGACGCTGCTGGGCGGGGTGTCCTTGGAGCCCAGACCATAGCGGCCGCCGATGACGGTGCGGTCGGTGATGCCGGCGTCGGCCAGAGCGGTGACCACGTCCATATAGAGGGGCTCGCCCTGAGCGCCGGGCTCCTTGGTCCGGTCCAGAACGGCGATCTTCTTGGCGGTCTCGGGGATGGCGGCCAGGAGCTTGTCGGCCCGGAAGGGGCGGTACAGGCGGACCTTCACCAGGCCCACCTTCTCGCCGTGGGCGTTGAGATAGTCGATGACTTCCTCAGCCACGTCGCAGATGGAGCCCATGGCAATGATGACCCGGTCGGCATCGGGCGCGCCGTAGTAGTTGAAGAGCTGGTAGTTGGTGCCCAGCTTCTCGTTGACCTTGGCCATGTACTCCTCCACGATGCCGGGCACCGCGTCGTAGTACTTGTTGCTGGCCTCACGGTGCTGGAAGAACACGTCGCCGTTCTCGTGAGAGCCGCGCATCACGGGCCGCTCGGGGTTGAGGGCGCGCTTGCGGAAGGCCTCCACGGCGTCCATGTCCACCATTTCCTTCAGGTCGTCGTAATCCCAGATGGCGACCTTCTGGATCTCGTGGGAGGTACGGAAGCCGTCGAAGAAGTTGATAAAGGGCACACGGGACTTGATGGTGGCCAGGTGGGCCACGGCGCCCAGGTCCATAACCTCCTGCACGTTGCTCTCGGCCAGCATGGCAAAGCCGGTCTGGCGGCAGGCCATCACGTCGGAGTGATCGCCGAAGATGTTCAGAGCATGGCTGGCCACGGTGCGGGCGGAGACGTGGAACACGCAGGGCAGCAGCTCGCCGGCGATCTTGTACATATTGGGGATCATCAGCAGCAGGCCCTGGGAGGCGGTGTAGGTGGTGGTCAGCGCGCCGGCCGCCAGGGAGCCGTGGACGGTACCGGCGGCGCCGGCCTCAGACTCCATCTCAATGACCTTGACGGTGGTGCCGAAGATGTTCTTCCGGCCCGCCGCCGCCCACTGGTCCACATTGTCGGCCATGGGGCTGGAGGGGGTGATGGGGTAGATACCCGCAACCTCGGTAAAGGCGTAGGATACATGGGCGGCCGCTGTATTGCCGTCCATCGTTTTCAGCTTTCGAGCCATGAAACGATTCCTCCTTGTGTGGTTTTCCTTTCAGCAGCATGTCCATTCTAACACCAACCTCGCTTTTTGTAAATCGCCTGTTCAAATTTCTGATTAAAAAATCAAGGTTATAAATTACTCAGAAGCAATTTATTTTTCTATACTGCCCGTTCTAATTGCAATAGAGGTGAAAATGCGGTATTATGAAAAGACATAGCCGGGCTTTCCCGCGCTTGGAGTGGGGGATTCCCCGGTATTTTTCCGGTTTTTTGTATTCTTACCGCCTTTTTACGCCCTGCGGCCGCGTTACACGCGGGCTTTATTTTCCAGAGAAAGGTGGATATGTCCATGTTCTGTAAGGTCCGCTCCCTGGGTCTCCACGGCGTGACCGGGTATGAGGTCAGCGCCGAGTGCGACCTCTCCAACGGCCTGCCCGCCTTCGACGTGGTGGGCCTGCCCGACGCCGCAGTGAAGGAGGCCCGCAACCGGGTACGCTCGGCGGCGCGGAACTGCGGGTTCTCCTTCCCGGTGTCCCGGATTACCGTAAACCTGGCCCCCGCCGACCGGCGGAAGGCGGGCACCGTCTACGACCTCCCCATGCTGGTGGGCATTCTGGCCGCCGGCGGGCAGCTCCCGCCTCCGGCCCCCGACGCCGCGTTTGTGGGGGAGCTCTCGCTGTCGGGGGAGCTGCGCCCCGTGACCGGGATGCTGCCCATGGCCCTGGCCGCCCGGCGGGCGGGTCTGACTACCTTATATGTCCCCGCCGGCTCTGCGGCGGAGGCCACCCTGGCGGACGGCCTGACCGTGTATGGTGTGGAGCGGGTGGAGGACCTGGTGGCCCATCTGCGAGGGGAAGCCCCTTTACCGCCTGCCCCGCCCTGGGTTCCCGCCCCGGTGGGGGAGGGGGAGCTGGACTTCGCCGACGTAAAGGGCCAGGACCAGGCCAAACGGGCGCTGGAGATCGCCGCGGCGGGCGGCCACAACCTGGCCATGATCGGCCCGCCCGGGTCGGGGAAATCCATGCTGGCCAAGCGCCTGCCCTCCATTCTCCCCGCTCTGAGCGAGCGGGAGGCGCTGGAGGCCACCGAGATCCACTCGGTGATGGGCCTCACCTCCCGGGAGCATCCCATGGTCTCCCAGCGGCCTTTTCGCGCCCCCCATCACTCCATCTCGGCCACCGGCATGGCGGGGGGCGGCTCGCCCGTGCCCCGGCCGGGGGAGATCTCTCTGGCCCACAACGGAGTGCTCTTTCTGGACGAGCTGCCCGAGTTCCACAAGGACGTGCTGGAATCCCTCCGCCAGCCCCTGGAGGAGGGACGGGTCCAGATCGCCCGGGCTGCGGCCAGCGAGACCTTTCCCGCCCGGTTCATGCTGGTGTGCGCCATGAACCCCTGCAAGTGCGGCTGGTACGGCCACCCCTCCCACCGCTGCCGCTGCAGCGAAGCGGAGGTCAAAAAATACCTGGGCAAGCTCTCCGGGCCTCTGCTGGACCGGATCGACCTGTATGTGGAGGTCCCCGCCCTGGAGTTTGACGAGCTCGCCCGCAGGCCCCGGGCCGAGTCCTCCGCCCAGATCCGGCGGCGGGTGGCCGCCGCCCGGGCGGTCCAGGCCGCCCGCTTCGGCCCCCAGGGTCCCGACTGCAACGCCCACATGGACGCCCCCGCCCTCCAACGCTTCTGCCCGCTCGATGAGGCGTGCCAGGGGGTGATGAAGGGGGCCTTTGAACGCCTGGGCCTCACCGCCCGCAGCTACGACCGCATTTTGCGGGTGGCCCGCACCATTGCCGATCTGGACGGCGCGGAACAGATCGGCGTCCCCCATCTCGCCGAGGCCATCCAGTACCGGGAGAGCCCCTATTTCCGGCGGTGACGTCCCGTTGACAAGGCGCCGGATGGTGGATATACTGGGGAGACCAACTGTTTGAGAGGAGCTGCTTCATGACCCGAGACCAGATGAAGCGCAGCGGATACCTGCGCATTTTCGCCTCCTACTACCGGCCCCACTGGAAGCTCTTTGCCCTGGACATGGTGTGCGCGCTGTGCATCTGTCTGGTGGACCTGGCCTTTCCGGTGATCTCCCGCTACTCCATGCAGGAGCTCCTGCCCGGGCGCCGTTTTTCCGCGTTTTTCGCCGTCATGGCCGCGCTGCTGGCGGCCTATGTGCTCAAGGGAGTCTTTTACTATATCGTCACCTTCTGGGGGCACCTGCTGGGGGTGCGGATGGAGGCCGACATCCGGCGGGACCTCTTTACCCACATGCAGGAGCTCTCCTTTTCCTTCTATGATAAAAACCGCACGGGACAGCTGATGAGCCGGGTCACCGGCGATCTCTTCGAGATTACCGAGCTGGCCCACCACGGCCCCGAGGACCTGTTCATCTCGTCGGTGACCATTCTGGGGGCCTTCTGCATCATGCTCACCATCCAGTGGCAGCTGGCTCTGGTCCTCTTCGCGGTCATCCCCGTGTTTCTCGTCTTTACCGCCCTGAGCCGCAAGCGCATGATGCGCGCCTCCGCCCAGGTCAAGGCCAAGCTAGCCGGCATCAACGGGGAGGTGGAGTCCTCTCTCTCCGGCATGCGCACCGCCAAGGCCTTTGCCAACGAGGCCGCCGAGCGGGATAAGTTCGACGCCGCCAACGACCAGTTCCGGGGGGCCAAGCGGGGTTATTACCGGGCGATGGCCTTCTATCAGTCGGGGATGGAGTTTTTCATGGGGGTGCTCTCGGTGCTGGTCATCGCCTTCGGCGGGGCGCTCATCATGTGGGGGGAGATGGACTTTATCGATCTGACCACCTTCGCCCTCTATGTCACCACCTTTATTACCCCCATTCGGAAGCTCTCCGCCTTTGTGGAGCAGTTCATGCAGGGAATGGCCGGTTTCCAGCGCTTTGTGGAGCTCATGCGCCTGGAGCCCGAGGTCCAGGATGCCCCCGGGGCCCGGGACCTGACGGAGGTGGCCGGAGACATCCGGCTGGAGGACGTGACCTTCCGGTACGACGCCTCCCACGAGCCGGTGCTGGAGCACCTGTCCCTGCACATCGCCCCCGGGGAGACGGTGGCGGTGGTGGGCCCCTCCGGCGGCGGGAAGTCCACCCTGTGCCAGCTCATCCCCCGCTTCTACGACGTGACGGAGGGCCGGGTGCTTCTGGACGGCCGGGATGTGCGCACACTGAAGCAGCGCTCCCTGCGGGAGCACATCGGCATCGTACAGCAGGATGTGTTCCTCTTCCCGGGGACCATCTATGACAACATCCGCTATGGCCGTCCCGACGCCACCGAGGCCGAGGTGATCGCCGCCGCCAAACGGGCCGAGATCTACGACGATATCCTGGCCATGCCCGACGGCTTCCAGACCCAGGTGGGCGAGCGGGGCGTTATGCTCTCGGGCGGACAGAAACAGCGGGTCTCCATCGCCCGCATTTTCCTGAAAGATCCGCCCATTCTCATCCTGGACGAGGCCACCTCCGCTCTGGACAGCGTCACCGAGGCCCGCATCCAGTCGGCCTTCGACGCGCTGGCCCAGGGCCGCACCACCCTCATCATCGCCCACCGCCTGTCCACCATCCGCTCGGCCGGGCGCATTGTGGTCATTGACGGCTGCGGCATCGCCGAGGAGGGCACACACCGGGAGCTGCTGGAGAAAAACGGGGCCTACGCCCGGCTGTGCCGGGCCCAGGAAAACCAGTGATTTTGAGAAACCGAGGGGTATTCATGGACTATCACGCGGGAGAATACGACATCGCCGTCATCGGCGCCGGCCACGCGGGCATCGAGGCCGCCCTGGCCGCCGCCCGGCTGGGGTTAAAGACGGTTTGCTTTACGGTCAATCTGGACTCGGTGGGGAATATGCCCTGCAATCCCTCCATCGGCGGCACGGGAAAGGGCCACCTGGTCCGGGAGCTGGACGCCCTGGGGGGAGAGATGGCCCGCTGTGCCGACCGGGCCTGCATCCAGTACCGGGTACTCAACAAGGGCAAGGGCCCGGCGGTCTGGTCCCTCCGGGCCCAGGCCGACCGCCGGGAGTATCAGAAGCTCATGAAGCACACCCTCGAGCGGCAGGAGAACCTCTGGGTCAAACAGGGGGAGGTCACCGATCTCTATGTCCAGGACGGGGCGGTCTCCGCCCTGCGCACCGCCACGGGGGGAATTTACCGCGTCAGGGCCGTGGTGGTGGCCACGGGCACCTATCTGGGGGGGCGCACCATTGTGGGGGAGCTGACCCGGGACTCCGGGCCCGACGGCCTGGCCGCCGCCCTGCCCCTCACCGAGAGTCTGCGGGGGCTGGGGCTCACTCTGCGGCGCTTCAAGACGGGGACGCCCCCCCGGGTCAACGCCCGCAGCGTGGATTTTTCCAAAATGGAGCTCCAGCCGGGGGACGAGACGCCGGTTCCCTTCTCCTTTGAGACGCAGGCGCCCCCCAAAAACCGGGCGGTGTGTTACCTCACTTACACCAACGAGCGCACTCACGCGGTGATCCGGGCCAATCTGGCGCGCTCCCCCCTCTTTTCCGGCGTCATCGAGGGCATCGGCCCCCGGTACTGCCCCTCCATCGAGGACAAGGTGGTCCGTTTCCCCGACAAGGAGCGCCACCAGCTCTTTGTGGAGCCCATGGGGCTGGACACCGAAGAGCTCTATATTCAGGGCTTCTCTTCCTCACTGCCGGAGGACGTGCAGGCAGCCATGCTCCACACCATCCCCGGCCTGGAGCACGCGGAGATGACCCGCTGCGCCTACGCCATCGAGTACGACTGCGTGGACCCCACCGAGCTGCTGCCCACCCTGGAGCACAAAAACGTGAAGGGGCTCTACGGCGCGGGGCAGTTCAACGGCTCCTCCGGCTATGAGGAGGCCGCCGTCCAGGGCTTTGTGGCCGGAGTCAACGCCGCGCTGAAGCTCCTGGGCCGCCCGCCCATGATCATCGGCCGGGACCAGGGGTACATCGGCGTGCTCATCGACGATCTGGTCACCAAGGGCACCAACGAGCCCTACCGTATGATGACCTCCCGCACCGAGTACCGCCTTCTCCACCGCCAGGACAACGCCGACGAACGGCTGTGCCCGGTGGGCCACGCCGTGGGGCTGGTGAGCGACGCGCGCTACCGCCGGGTGCTGGAAAAATACGCCGCTGTGGCGGGGGAGCGCCGCCGCCTGGAGCACACCGGCTCCGCCCCCTCGCCGGAGCTGGACGCCATGCTGGCCGGCCGGGGGGAGGCCCCCGCGCCCAACGGCGCGCGGCTGGCCGACCTGCTCCGCCGCCCCCGGGTGAGCTACGCGGACCTGGCCCCCTTCGACCCGGACCAGCCCGCCCTCCCCGCCGCTGTGACCGAGGCGGTGGAGATCACCGTGAAATACCAGGGCTACATCGACAAGCAGCTCCGCCAGGTAGAGGAGATGCGCAAGCTGGAGGGACGGCCTCTGCCCCCCGACCTGGACTACGAACACATGGAGGGCCTGCGCCTGGAGGCCCGGCAGAAACTCAGCCGCATCCGGCCTTTGAATTTGGGGCAGGCCGGGCGGATTTCCGGGGTGAGTCCCGCCGATCTGGCGGTGCTCATGGTGGCCCTGGAACGGACGCGGTAACCCGCCCCGCCGCGGCAGAAAGGACGGACCATGCGACCTGTCAATTTAGGCACTCTGGCGGTGAACGCCTATCTCTTTCCCACCCTGGCGGGCTATCTGCTGGTGGACACGGGCTACCCCGGCGGGGGAGAGGCGTTTTTTCGCCGGTTGAGCCGGAAAAAGATCGACCGGAACGAATTACAGTGGATTTTCCTCACCCACGCCCACGACGACCACGCCGGATTTCTCAACGACGTCCTCCGGGGCACCCGGGCGCGGGTGCTCCTCCACCCTCTGGCGGTGGAGCGGCTGCGCGGCGGGCACAATCCGCCTCAGGGCGGTCCGCCCAACGGGCGCGCCGCCCTGGCCTGCCGGGCGCTGCGCCTGGCGGGGAAGGGCGGACACACCTTCCCGCCCCTCCCGCGGGAGCTGGAAAACCGCCTCATCCCCCTGGAGGGTCAGCGCCGCCGGGAGCTGGAGTCCAATTTGGGGGTGCGCTTTCTGGATACGCCGGGCCACACCGCCGACTCCATGTCCCTGCTCACCGAGGACGGCGTGTGCTTCTGCGGGGACGCGGCCATGTCCGGGCCTCTGGCCCGGCGGCACGTGACCATCTGGATGGAGGACCCGGCGGCCTACCGGGCCTCCTGGCAGACGCTGCTCGCCGCCGCGCCCCGGATGCTCTACCCCGGCCACGGCGGGCCCATTTCCCCCGCCGCCCTGCAAAAAGACCTGACCCGGCTGCGGCTGGAGGGGGCGCGCTGACCGCCGGACCGGCGGGGAAACACCGTACAACCTGCGGAAATGGGGAAAATGCCGCCGCTCTGCTGCGGGCCCCGGACATGAGAGGAGTTTTATGAGAGAAAAACTGGTGCTGGGCCTCTCCGGCGGGGTGGACTCCGCCGTGGCCGCCCGGCTGCTGATGGAGCAGTACGACGTAACCTGCCTCTGGCTGGACATTGGGCTGGGGGGCGGGGAGGACGCCGCCGCGGTGGCCCGGGGGCTGGGCCTGCCCTTTGAATGCGCGGACATCCGGGCGGAACTGGAGACCCAGGTCTGCGCCCCCTTTGCCGCCGACTATCTGGCCGGGCGCACCCCGCTGCCCTGCGCCCGGTGCAACCCCGCGGTGAAGTTCCCCGCCCTGCTGGCTCTGGCCGACCGGATTGGGGCGGCCTATGTGGCCACCGGGCACTATGCCCGCCGGGAGACGGGGGCGGACGGCCGGGCGCTGCTCCTCAAGGGCCGGAGCGCCAACGACCAGTCCTATATGCTCGCCCGGCTGCCCCAGGCGATTCTGCGCCGGACGGTCTTTCCTCTGGGCGGGCTGGAAAAGGCCCAAATCCGGGCGCTGGCGGGGGAGTGGGGCCTCCCGGTGGCGGACAAGCCCGACTCCATGGAGATCTGCTTCATCCCCGACGGGGATTACGCCGCCTGGCTGGACCGGCGGGGGAACACCCCGCCTCCCGGGAACTTTGTGGACCGGGAGGGCCGTGTGATGGGACGCCACAAAGGCTATCACCACTACACCCTGGGCCAGCGGCGGGGGCTGGGGGTGTCGGGCCCCCACCGGTACTTCGTCTCGGCCATCCGGCCCGAGCGCAACGAGGTGGTCCTCTCCGACGGGAGCGACCTCTATACCGACTCCGCCCGGTGCGCCGGCCTGAACTGGATCGCCCTGCCCGGTCTGGAGGAGGAGCGCCCCTGCACCGTGCGCCTGCGCCACTCCCGGGTGGAGACCCCCGCCCTCATCCGGCCCGACGGCGGCGGGGTGGCCATCCACACGCTGGCCCCCGCCCGGGCCCCCACGCCGGGACAGCTGGCCGTCTTTTACGACGGGGACTCGGTGCTGGGCAGCGGGTGGATTGTATAGTAATATAGAGTAAAATGTAATACAGGATTTTTAAAACCCAGAGTGGAAAGACGTCTTTCCACTCTGGGTTTTTACTAATTTACTAGTTCGCTGGAAATTTATAAGGGCCGGAGCTAACGTCGTCTGTGGAAACCACAATAGTATCTTCGCTTCTCTGCGAATGTACAGTAAATACAATATCCCAATAGCCATCCTCGTCAATATCCGCTTTTGGATACTCTTCACTGACAGTACTGAAATCAAATACTGACAGAGTAGCATACAGTGTTTCACCTGGTCGAACTATATTTGTGTCTTTTTCAATCACCCATCCATTTTCTTCCATATCTTTGGCATATTGAGCCTTATCTACTCCTACAAAAGAAGGAATCTCAATTGATTCATATGTTCCGTCCCTTTTTACCCCCACAATTTCTGCGGTGATCCTTACAATGCTGTCTCCACTGTTTGATACTTGAAACTTTTCGCCATCATATGTAATCGTTATATTATCAATTATAATATATCCGCCTGTATCAAACACATCTCCGGTCTCTATAAGATGTTCCTCTATAATATCTGGATTTTTATCTGTTCTTTTCGCACTTCGATAACTTGTGAAGAATTGAATAATCAGAAGGAAAATAAAAATGACAATCCAGATTCCTAGTCCTTTAGTTTTCTTTCTGTTTATATTATCTCGGTTATTCAAAGTTTTACTCCGCCCCATTTTCTCCCTTTTTAATCCAGCTAGATTAAAAAATTAAATCTGGTTTATTTTCATTTTATATACTAGGAAAGTTTTTCCCGCAGCGTTCCATTCAGATACCGCCGCACCAGGTCGAAGGCGTTGTGGGCCGCCATGGTCCGCACCCGCTCCCGGCTGGTCCCGGCGTGGAGCTCCCGGACGCAGGTCCCCTCGGGGGCGGAGAGGGCCACGTACACCAGCCCCACCGGGTTGCCCCGCTCGTCGGAGTCGGGCCCGGCCACGCCGGTGGTGGACACGGCCAGGTCGCTGCCCAGCGTCCGGCGGGCCCCCTGGGCCATGGCCCGGGCCACCGGGGCGGACACCGCGCCGTACGCGTCCAACATGGCCTCGGGCACCCCCAGGACCGTGTGCTTGACCGGGGTGGCGTAGCTCACCACGCCCCCGCGGAACACGGCGGAGGCCCCCGGCAGGTCGGTCATACGCTTGGCGATGAGGCCGCCGGTGCAGCTCTCGGCGCTGCCCAGGGTGAGGCCCCGCTCCTTCAGCCGCTCCAGGACCACCTCCTCCAGGGAGGACACGTCGGCGCCGTAGATTTTCTCCCCGAACTGCTCCCGCAGCCGGGCCTCCACCGGGGCGATGAGGGCCCGGGCCTCCGCCTCGGTGGGGGCCTTGGCGGTGATGCGCAGCTCGCACTCCCCCTCCTTGGCGTAGGGGGCCAGGGTGGGGTTGGTCATGGCGTTCATCTGCTCCCGGAGCTGGTTTTCCATCTCCGACTCCCCGATGCCGAAGAGCTTGAGCGTCCGGGAGACGATGGCCCCGTCGGCCAGCGAGCGGAGATAGGGCGCCGCCCGGTAGCGGAACATGGCGGAGCACTCCCGGGGCGGGCCGGGGAGCATGAGGACGTGGACGCCCTCCGCTTCAAACGCGCAGCCGGGTGCGGTCCCCCAGTCGTTCTGAAAGACGGTGGAACCCTCCGGGAGGTAGAACTGCTGGGCGTTGTTGGCCGTCATCTCCCGGCCGATTTTCTGGAAAAAGGCCCGGCAGCGGGCCTCGGCCTCCGGGTTATGGACCAGCTTTTTTCCAAAACACGCGGCCAGTACATTTTTCGTCAGGTCGTCGCAGGTGGGGCCCAGCCCCCCCGTGGTGACAATCAGGTCGGCCCGGGATTTGGCCAGTTCCACCGCCGCCCGCAGCCGCCCGGGGTTGTCCCCCACCACGGTGTGGTAATAGACGTTGATCCCCAGGGCGGAGAGCCCCTGGGAGAGCATCTGTGCGTCGGTGTTGGCGATGTTGCCGAGGAGCAGTTCGGTGCCCACGGCGATGAGCTCCGCAGTATGGGTCATGGGAACGCACTTCCTTTTCTTTGATGCCGGCGGACGGTCAGGGGCCCACCTTGATGCGCTCGATGCCGTCCACAGCGGCCTGCACCAGGCCCTCCACGTCCAGGAGGGCCTCGGCGGCCTCGATCTCCCCGGGCAGGGGGTGGAGCCGGGGATGCCGGGGCGTAAAGACGGTACAGCAGTCCTCGTAGGGGAGGATCGAGGTCTCGAAGGTGCCGATCTTCCGGGCGATGGTGACGATCTCCTCCTTGTCCATGCCCACGCAGGGGCGCAGGATGGGCAGGCCGCACACCCCGCCGGTCAGGCGCATGGCGTCCATGGTCTGGCTGGCCACCTGGCCCAGGGACTCGCCGGTAATCAGGGCCCCGGCCTTCACCCGCCCGGCCACCGCCTGGGCAATGCGCATCATAAAGCGGCGCATGAGGATGGTGAAGAGCTCCTCAGGGCACTTCCGGCGCAGCTCCTCCTGGATGGCGGTGAAGGGCACCACGTGGACCATCAGCCGTCCGCACCAGGGGGTGAGCAGCTCCGCCAGGCGGAGGACCTTGTCCCTGGCCTCCGGCGAGGTGTAGGGGTAGGAGAAGAAGTGGACCATATCCAAAGCCAGGCCCCGCTTGGCCATCATCCAGGAGGCCACCGGGGAGTCGATGCCCCCCGAGAGCAGGCTCACCGCCCGGCCGTTGATGCCCACGGGCAGGCCGCCGGCCCCCGGCTCCGGGTCGGCATGGACGTAGGCGGCATAGTCCCGCACCTCCAGATAGACGGTCAGCTCCGGGTGATGGACATCCACCTTCAGGTTGGGATAGCGCTCGTCCAGCTCGCCGCCCACGTACTGGGAGAGCTGGATGGAGGTCATGGGGAAGGATTTGTCCGCCCGCTTGGACTCGACCTTGAAGGTCTTGGCCGCCGCCAGGCGGTCCCCCAGGTAGGACACGGCGGTCTCCAGCATGGCGTCCTTATCCTTGGCGCAGGCCCGGGCCCGGGAGAGCCCCACCACGCCGAAGACCTTCTTCAGCGCCTCGTAGGCCCCGTCCAGGTCGCAGCCCGGCTCCTGGGGCTCGGCATACATGGTGGACTGCTTGGTGTACACCCGGAATTTGCCGAAGGGCTGGAGCCTCCGGCGGGTATTGGCGATGAGTTTATCCTCAAAGCTGCGGCGGTTGAGGCCCTTCAGGACCAGCTCCCCCAGCTTGAGCAGAATGATCTCTTCCATCTCTTAAGCTCCTTTTGTCTCGTTTCATTTCCCGTGGACGATCTCCACCGCCCGGGGGAGGACCTCAATCCGGGCCTCTCTGGGCGCGCCGCCGAACTCCCCGTCCAGGGTCCAGGCCATCTCCTGCGCGCATTGGAACGTCAGATGCGTGGTCTGAAACACCGTCACAGCCCCGCCGGGCGTGGGGGACATCTGCACCAGGGCGGCCAGGATGCTCTGGAGCTGGGCGGCGTTCTGGGGGAAGCGGATGAGTACCGTCTCAAACATTCCGTCGTCCAGCTTGACCGCTTTGGCGTCCACGCTGCGGAATCCTCCCACCGAGACGGTGTTGCTCACCATGCCGTAGAGAAACTCCCCCTCCTCGACGCCTCCGTCGTGCTCCACCCGCAGGCGGTAGCGGGGGAGAGAGGCCAGCCGGGTGGCCCCCTCCAGCACATAGGCCAGGTGGCCGAATACATTTTTAAAGGACTGGGGGGTGTCATAGGACACGTCGGTAAACGCCCCGAAGGCCGCCACATAGAGGAACGGCGCGCCGTTAAACCGCCCCAGGTCCACCGCCCGGGGCACGCCGGCGGCGGCGGTCTCCATCTTGGCGCCCACGCTCCGGGGCAGGTGGAGGTTGCGGGCAAAGTCGTTGGTGGTCCCGGTGGGAAGGTAGCCCACCGGGGGGCGCTCCGGCAGTTCCATCAGGCCCGAGACCGTCTCGTGGAGGGTGCCGTCGCCCCCGCAGCACACCACCCGGTCAAAGGTTCCGCCCACCTCTGCGGCAATCCGCCGGGCGTCGTCCCGTCCCTGGGTGGGGTAGGCCGTCACCAGCCAGCCGGCCCGGGTGAAGCAGTCCAGCGCCTGTCCCAGCCACTTGTTGGCCATTCCTTTTCCCGCGTGTGGGTTGTAGATATAAAGCAGCTTCTTCATTGCCTTCCTCCTGGACTCCGGCAGAGTATACGATAGCCTTTATTATACAAGAATTTTTTTAAAATACAATGCGATTTTCCGCCGTTGCCCCCGCCCTTGCAATCTGCGGCAAAGTTCGCTACAATAAATAGGACCGTCCGCCCTCCGGCCGGCGGCCGCATCCTTGTCGGGACGGAAGTGAACGTATATATGGACCGAAAAGCCCTCGCCGCCGCGTTCCCGGTGACCATTCCGGTACTTATGGGGTACCTGGCCATCGGTATGGCCTTCGGCATCATGCTGGAGGCCGTGGGCTACAACTTTATCTGGGCCTTTTTTATGAGCCTGACCATCTACGCCGGGTCGGGCCAGTACCTGGGGGTAAGCCTGCTCGCCTCCTGCGCCACGCTGGGCACGGTGGCTCTCATGACCCTGATTATCAATTTCCGGCATCTGGTCTACGGCCTGTCCATGCTGGAAAAGTTCCGGGGCATGGGCTGGCGGAAGCTCTACATGATCTTTTCTCTCACCGACGAGACCTACGCCCTGCTCAGCTCGGTGCAGGCCCCGGTGGGCGTCAATCCCCGGAATTTTTACTTTGCCATCGCCCTGCTGGACCAGAGCTACTGGATCGCGGGCTCGGTCATCGGCGCGGTGGCCGGGGCCGTGCTGCCCATCGACACCACCGGCATTGATTTTGCCATGACCGCCCTTTTTGTGGTCATCGCCGTGGAACAGTGGGAGACCTACGCCTCTCATATCCCCGCCCTGCTGGGGATCGCCGCTACGGTGGTCAGTCTTTTCCTGGTGGGGCCGGACAACCTGCTCCTGCCCGCCCTGGGCATGATTGTGGCGGCCCTTCTGCTGCTGCGCAAGCCCCTGGAGTCCACCGCCGACGCCCAGGCTCCGGACGATTCCGACCAGAAGGAGGAGACCCCTCTATGTTGACCCCAGTTCAGGCCGCCGCCGTCATCGCCGTGATGGCCGCTGTTACCTTTTTGACCCGGGCGCTGCCCTTTCTGCTCTTTGACCGGAAGGGCAATCCCCCCCGGCTGGTGCTCTATCTGGGGCGGGTGCTCCCGCCGGCCATCATCGCCATGCTCATCGTCTACTGCCTGCGCGGCGTCAACCCCTCCGGACTGGAGAGCTGGCTGCCCCCGCTGCTGGCCGTGCTGCTGGTGGTGGGACTTCACCGCTGGAAGCACAACAACCTGATCTCTATTTTCGGCGGGACCATTTTCTATATGGTCCTGGTTCAGGCCGTGGACTGGCAGGCCGTCCAGGACGCCGCGCTGATCTTTTTCAACTGAACACACCCCATACCGAACACAAGGCCGGACCTCCCAAAGGAGGTCCGGCCTTGCCGGTTCTGTTTTGGGTCAGGCCAGGGTGACGGTCACCGTCTCCGGCTGGACCCGGGACAGGTCCCAGAGCTGGAAGGTGCCCCCCTCCAGCTCGGCCACGGCGTAATCTCCGGCGGCATAGACCGCCCGGGCGGTCTCGTCCTGCTGGTAGAGGCGTCCGTCGTAGAGCCGCCACAGGCCGCCCTCTCCGTCCAGGAGCAGCAGTCCCCGGCCGTCGGCGGCGAGATCCCGCACGGTAAAGCCGGGATAGCTGCCCTCTTCGCCCTGGGTCCAGTCCTCCGGGACGGAAAAGCCCCGCTCGCTGCACACCTGATTATCCAGGGTGACCCAGACCAGGCCCCCGTTCTCGCTCAGGGAGAAGGTCTTGACCTCCCGGGCCGTTCGGGTCCAGCCGGCGTCGGGCCCGCCCTCGTTGATATAGAGCTCCCCGCCGGCCGTGAGGGCCGCCGTGCGGCTGCTGTCCGAGGCGATGGACGACACCGCCGAGAATACCGGCACCCGGCGCAGCTCCAGGACGCTGCCCTGACCGGCGTACCAGAGGCTTCCGTCCGTCTTGAGTACATAGAGGCTGCCCACCGTGCCCGCCACCGCGGCCACGTCGCCGCTGTCCGTGAGCTGTGTCCAGCCCGACTGGGGGTTGGTCGGGACATAACTCAGGCCCATCTGGCCCCAGCGGTTCTCGCCCGAGGCCCAGAGGTTGCCCGCGGTATCCACCACATAGCTGGTGCGCCCGGCGCAGTAGACCCGGCCGCTTCCGCCCGGGAAGCCCGCCGGAAGCAGCTCCTCCTGCACCGTGTTGGTGGCCAGGTTGGCTCCGGTGCCCAGCTGGCCCAGGGCGTTGCTTCCGGCGGAGTAGACCGCCCCATCCACCACCGCCAGGCGCTGATCCACCCCGGCGGCGTAGGACCGGGGCTCGGCGAGGACCTGCTGGAGCAGCTCATCCCGCAGGGCGTAGTCCTCCTCCTCGTCGGTGGTCTCCACCAGAGTCTGGGCCGTCACCAGGGCTCCGCCGGTGTCCTGGGCCTGGCTCTGGCTCTCGGCCAGCACCCGATAGGCCTCCGGATTCCCATTCTCCGTGAGGGGCTGGAGCACCTGGGGCACCAGATCGGTCTCCTCCATGGCGAGGTATGCCTCCGCCAGGCCCAGACGGGCCTCCTCATTGGTGGGGTCCAGAGAGAGGCTCTGCATAAACTCGGCCACCGCCCCCGAATAATCCATGCTGTTGAGGTATTTCTGTCCCAGGTCGGTGTGGGCCGCCGCCGTATCCCGGCTCAGCCGGGTGGTGACCGCCGCCCCCAGCAGCAGCACGGCCAGCAGGGCCAGCGGCAGGACAATGGGCAATTTTTTTACACTCTGTTTCACGGCTCGTTCACCTCGCTGACCTTGATATGGCTCTGCTCCGCGCCGTACTCCAGAAGCAGCGAGCCGGAGAGGATGGTCTCGTCGGCGCCGCGGTCATAGGCGCTGTCTCCCGAGGAAATCTCCAGAACGCCCAGGCCCTCCGCCGTGCCGGTATCGCCCAGATCCAGCGGATCGGGGAAAGCCCCGTCCACCATCCGGCCGGCCAGATCGCCCACCTGGAAGGTCATCACCCCGTCCAGATGCAGCGAGAGGGTATTCACCGTCTCCTGGCCCACCAGCACGTCCTGCAGATCCACGCTCCGCAGCGCCAGCCGCCCGTCGGCCAGCCACAGGGCCATATCGGCCTCCAGGAGGACGCTACCCGCCTGCACCCGGTTCACATCCACCTCATTGCCCACCCAGAGCATCTGGGGGAAGGTATATTCCTCCCCCTCCTGGGTGAGAATGGTCAGGTCGTGGACGCCGTCGGGCATCTGGGCGGGGACATTCAGCTCCAGCGCGTCCTCCTCCTGCCGCTCCAGGCCGCAGTCCAGTCCGCCTATCTGCACCTGGGCGGCGGTATCCAGTCCGGTGCCGGTGATCCGCAGGCGGAAGGTCGGTTCCTGCTGCGCAAGCAGGCCGTCCAGAACGGCCCGGCTCTGGAAGAAGGGCGTACTGGTCACCGTCACGGCGGGCTCTTCCGGCTCTGCCTCGGTGAGGGTATACTCCCGGCGGACGGTGACGCCGCCCTCCTCGTCCCGGAGGAAGAAGTAGCGGTAGGTCTCCTCCACATTCTCGGTGACCGTATAGGTGATGGTCACCGTGTTGCCGATGATCCCCTGAAGGCTGTGGTACACCTGGAGCAGCTCGTCGGAGGTCTCCGCCCGCAGGTACTGTCCTCCGGTCTGGTCGGCGATGCTCTGGAGGAGCTCGTCGTTCACATCGCCAAAGCCGATGGTGAAGATGGTGATGTGTTCCGCCGCCGCCTCCTGCACCACCCCCATGTCGATGTCGCTCTGTCCGTCGGTCATGAGAATCATCGTCCGGGCGCCCCGGGCCGTCTGAAGCATCCGGGCGCCCTCCTCAATGCCGCTGGTGATGTTGGTGCCGCCGCCGCTGTACATGCCGCTCACGCCGTTTTTCACCACGCTGGGGCTGCCGGTCAGCTCCACCAGGGGATAGGCCTGGTCGTCAAAGCTCACCAGCGCCAGCTCCGCATCCCCGGTCACGTTGTCCAGGAACTGGTTAAGGGCCTCCTGGGCGTTGGCAATGGGCTCGCCGCCCATGCTGCCGCTCACATCCACCACGAAGCAGATGCTGTTGGTCCCCTGGGCCTGGCTCTCCTCCACCACCTGATAGCTGGAGATGGCTGTGCGGGTGTCCGAGAGGCGGATGCTCTCCTGATTCCGCACCCGCTCTACGGCGCTCTCCCGGCCGCTGAGCTGAACCTGAATCTGGGGATAGGCGCTGGTGTCCAGGCTCACCAGGTACAGCCCCGCGCCGTAGTTGCGCTGGTCGTTGACAATGCGCTCGGTGAGGTCCTGGACCAGCTGGGTCAGGCCCAGATGGATGAGCTCGGGGTGGACGCTGCCCAGCAGAACCTGCATCTCCTCCCGGAATTCGGCGGTGTCCACGCCTGTCTCGTTCTCACTGGCGTAGACCTGGCGGACCAGACGCAGGGAGTTGACCAGCGCGTCGTTGGTGGAGAGGACCGTATAGGCCGAGCCCGCCGCATCCCGGAGGGTCTGGACCGCCTCTTCCTCGTGGTGCATGGCGAAATAGAGCCGGGCCCGCACCACCTGGGCCTCCAGAGAGTGAATATCCGCAATCGAGTTAAAGGCCCGCAGGGCGAAGATATTCTGGGCCTGGATGAGCAGTTCGTCGGCCTGCTCCCGGAGCTGCTGCTCCTCCTCCATGCGCGCCTCGTCGGTCGCGTCCCCGCTGCTCTCCTGTTCCAGGCGCTGTATGCTCCGCTCCAGGCGGTCGTATTCGTCCATCAGGGCCTCATACTCCCGGGCCTGGGTGTCCTCGCCGCTGCCGCCGGCGTAGGCGGCGAACTGCTCGGTGGTCATGGTCTCTCCGCTGTAGGTCACATCGGCGATGACCTCGGCCAGGAGCAGGCGGTTGTCCGCGCTGTGGGACTGGTCCACCAGTTCCAGCGCCCGGTCCAGGGCGGTATACCAGTCCTGGCGGCCCACCGCCTGGTTGATCTCCATTTGCAGGCTCTGGGCCGCACCGGCCACATCCCGGTATTCTTCCAGACTTCCGGAACCGGCGCCGGCCTCCAATTCATAGTGTAAATCCAGCTCCTCCTGCCGGCCGCGGGAGAGGGGAAGCTGGTCCCGAAGCGCGGCCGCAGTGTCCGCCAGCTCCTCCTCCGCTCCGCTCCAGGTATGAAGCCGGTCCAGGCCGTCCTGCTGTTCCTGGCCCCGGGCCACCTGCTCCAGCATGTTCAGGCGCAGCGCGGCCACCGTGTCGTTCCCCCGCGTCTGCTCCAGCAGAGTCTGGGCCGCCAGGAAGTAGTAGCCCTCGCTGTCCTCCACCCGCTTCAGGTAGAGGGCCGCCGGGTCCGTGCTGCCGTCCTCCAGATAGCACAGGGCCAGATAAATGGAGCCGTACTGGGCGTCCCGGCTCTGGATCTGTTTCACCAGGGCGGTCCCGCCCGTTCCGGCCAGGAGCAGCGCGCACACCAGAAGGGAGACCCCCCACCGCCCGGACAGGCGCTTTCCGCGCAGGAGCACAATGGACAGCGCCGCCAACAGCACCCCCAGCAGGATGCCAACGGCGGGCAAAACAATGGATACGATCATCTCTTCTCCTCCTCAGTCCCGCAGTTTGGCCCCGCAGCGCTCACAGAAGCGCCCGCCGGCGATCCGGCTGCCGCACATGGGGCAGAAGCGCAGCGGCTCGGCCGGCTGGGCGGCAGGCTCCTCCGTTCGGGCCGGGGCCGCCGCACCGGGCGCGCCGTTCCGGTCCGGCGGAAGGATCTCCGTGCTCTCCGGGGCAGGGGCCGCAGGGGTTCCCTCCGGCCGGGGAAGCACGGCCGTTGGGTCATAGCCCGCCGCCGGTTTTCCCGCCGGGGCGGGCGCGGACACCGGCGGCTGCGTCGTCCCCTTCCGGGGCGGGATGCGGGCGGTGGCCGGGGCCGTGGCGGCGGGGGACACCGTTACACCCGCCGCCGGGGCGGGCGCTTTACCCCGGCCGCGCAGCTTCCTCACCAGGGCCACCGCCCCGGGAATCCACAGCGCCACCGCCAGGAGCAGCGTCCCCTGCCAGCTTCCGGCCAGGACGGCCCCCCGCTGGGTACCCAGCAGGTAGACCGCCACCCCCCGGGTGGCAAAGTAGGCATAGGCGGTATATCCCGACGCCACCAGCGCCAGAACCACCGCCACCAGCAACAGCTTTTTTTCATGCTATCCTCTCCTTCTCCGGCCGCCGGAGTTACTCATATTCCCGCCGGATGCGCTCGGCAATGGCTTTGCCCTGCCGCCGCAGCACGGCCACAGCAATGGGGATGGCCAGGACCGCCAGCGCCAGCCCCGCGATGCCCGCAATCACCAGAATGGTTCCAACGCTCATTTCCACAGGTTCCTCCTCATCCAAGGCTGTCCATCAGGGACTCCAGATACGCCATTTCGCTGTCCTGAACGCCCGCGCCGCTGTAGAGCGCCGCCGCCTGCTCATAGGCCTCCCGGGCCCGGTCATGGTCGGCCACCTGGTCGTCCAGGCACAGCAGAGCCAGGCGCAGATAGCTCCGGTAGTCGTTGGGGTAGAGCTGAATAGTCTCCTCCGCCAGGGTCAGGGCCTCCTCCGTCCGGTCCAGATACTGCAGGGCGAGGCCCGCGTTCAGCCGCACGGCGAGGGTGGCCGTCCCCTGGTCGATCAGCCCCCGGCACAGGGCCAGAGCCGCCTCGTAGTCCTCCGCGCCGCCGCCCTCGGCGCCGGCCTGGAGGTAGGCGTCGATGAGCTCCTGGGTGTGGAGGTGATTCGCCGGGGCGCCCAGAACGGCGCGGGCCTCCTCCAGCACGGCGATCTCCGCCGCCCGGTCCCCAAGGCGCCGGTAGCACTGGGCGGCCAGGAGGTAACTGCGGCTGACCAGCGTCTCGTCCCCGCTGTGGGTGAGCTCCAGCAGGGGAGCGAGGGCCGCCTCATAATCTCCCTGGGCGTAGGCGAGCTCTCCCTGTACCAGCAGCAGGTCCTCCCGGCGCGCGTCCGGGAGGCT
This sequence comes from Candidatus Flavonifractor intestinipullorum, assembly GCA_019118925.1. GTDB lineage: Bacteria > Bacillota > Clostridia > Oscillospirales > Oscillospiraceae > Pseudoflavonifractor_A > Pseudoflavonifractor_A intestinipullorum. The sequence continues at coordinate 101,884 of DWYC01000053.1, forward strand.
CTGGAGCGTCTGATAGGTCTCCTGCGCCTGGTTGAAGTTCCCCGCCTTGGCCTGGGCCGCCGCCAGGTCCCGGTAGTAGATGGACTCGTTCGGGTCGAACCAGACGGCCAGCTGGAAGGCCTCCACCGCCTGGCTGTACTGCTCCATCTGATAATGGCAGGAACCCAGAACATAGTTGAGTTCCGCCTGGGCGTATTCAAACTCCTGCTGGGTCATGGAGCCCTCGTCATAGACAAAGTTCAGCCCCGAGAGCAGATCCACGCACTCGCTGTACCGTCCCAGCCGGTAGAGCACCGTGGAGGCCCGGATGTAGGCCTCAATCCGGTCGCCGTCCAGCACCATGGCCTGGCTGAGCACCTCCAGACTCTCCTCGTAATTCTGCGCCTGGATGAGCGCATCCGCCTGGTCCACCAGCTCCTGGTAGGCCGTCCCCTGTTCCCGGTCCCGCAGTTCCAGCCCCATCCAGAGGGAAAACGCGCTCAGCAATACCAGCGCCCCCAGGGCCACCGCCGTGACCTGGCAGCGCAGCTGCCAGCGCTTATAGGCCCGGTCGGTTTTCTTCAGATCTTCCAGGGCCGCGCCCATGGCCGCCGCGCTGGAGAAGCGGTCCTGCGGCCGGAGGGCCATGGCCTTTTCCACCACCGCCCGCAGCGCCTCGCCCACCTGGATCTGGTAGCGCTCCAAGGGCACCACCCCCTCCAGGCAGTGTCCCGGGGGATAACCGGTGAGCATGAAGTAGGCCACCGCTCCCATGCCGTACTGGTCGGTGGCCTCGGTGACCTTGCCGTAGGCCGCCGCCGCGGCGCTCCAGCGCATCCAGCACTCTCTCCGGTCCGCCGGAAGGGAGGCCAGCGCGGCGGGCGGGACGTTGTACTGTTCCGGGGCGGCATAGCCGTCGGTGGCCCCCAGGGCCTGCATCTCCCGGTCCTCATAGAGCAGAGAGGTGTTGAAGTCGATGACGCAGATATCCCCGCCGGGGGTAATGCGGATGTTCTGGGGTTTCAGGTCGCAGTGAATGACCGCCGGTTTCTGGCTGTGGAGGTAACCAATCACCTGACAGAGCTGGCGCATCCACTTGACCACCAGCTTCTGAGGCAATGCCCCGTAGCGCTCCACATACTCCTCCAGATCGCAGCCCGGAATGTAGTCCATCACCGTATAAAGATATCCGTCGGCGGCGGGGATGATATCGTAAATCCGGGGCAGGTACTGATGGCGCAGGTTTTTGAGAATGTCGGCCTCCCGGGTCTCGCTGAGCCGGCCCCGGTACTGGGCTTTGACCCGCTTGACCACCACTTCCACATCCAACCCGCGCTTGTGCGCCCGGAACACCTCTCCGGTCCCGCCCGGAGCCAGAGGTACAATGTGTTCATAATCCGGCCCCAGGACCGATCCGGTGTCTATGACCACGGCAGGGCCTCCTCTCTCCTAAGTTTTGGCGCAACGCCCGCAATGCCTTGCCCGGAACCGGAGTTCCGAGCAAGGCTCGTTCGGCGCAGTTGTTCTGATTTTTCCGGAGGGTTACTCCTGGTTCTCCGCTTTCTTCCGGTAATAGGCCGAGAGCTTTCCCAAAAAGACCTGCCGCTCGCCGTCGTTCAGGCCCAGGAAGCTCACCTTCTCCACGTCGCTGTGGTTGAAGAAGAAGTGACCCTCCCGCCCCAGGCTGCCCTCGGGATAGAGCACACCCACATAGTCGTACTCCGTCCCGGTTTTGCCGTCGGTCTGCTTTACACCGTAGATCATCAGCCGCCGGGTCCCTTTCTTCAGACGAACCACCGAGCCGATGGGAAGCAGTTGGTTGATCTCCATCTTGACCGCTCCTTTGTCTTAGAATCCCATGTCTAGGAAAACAGATTGGTAAAGTCGTTCCAGGTGTCGGAGGCCCAGCCGCTGACGTCGTCCCACGCGTCCTCCGCCCAGTCGCTGGCCGCATCCCAGGCGTCCGAGGCGGCGTTGCTGGCATCCTCCCATACGTCCCCGGCCCAGTCGCAGGTGCTCTCCCACAGGTCGGCCACCGCCGCCCCCACATCGGAGGCCGTCTCGGCCACCCACTGGGTCAGCGCCACGCCGCCGTCGATCACCCAGTCGCTGATGTCCTCGCCGGTCAGGACCTCCACCGCCCAGTCGGCCACCGTGTAGACCACCGAGATGGCCACGCCGGGGATGCCGCCCGCCAGGATCGCCACGCCGGCCACAATGCCGTCAAAGGCCGTCTGGCCGATGGTCTCCAGATACAGCAGCGGGTTGGAGAGGTCTGCGCCGAACTCCTCCAGGTTGTCGTTGATGTTGTCCAGGAGAGAGAACACCGCCCCCACCCATCCGGGAATCAGGTCGTCCAGCAGGTCCATGCTCACGCCGCCCAGCATGGAGAAAAAGTCGTAGGTATTGTCCAGCAGGTCCTGCCACCAGGAGGCGCTGTTTCCGGTGGGGTCTCCCGCCACCGCGCCTCCGCCCACGTCCTTGACTCCCCAGGTCTGCCGCAGGATATCCGACTCGGCGGCCCGGTAGCGCTCCATTGCCCGGGAAATGCCCGCGGCCAGGCGGTAGGCGTCCCCGCTCTGCTCCTCCAGGACCCGGATGCTCCGCTCCATCCGCCGCTCCAGGTCCTCCCGGCAGCGGATCTGGAAGTCCAGGCGCAGGTAAACCTGCCGGGCCTGGTCCCGCAGGTCCTCCAGCGTGCGCCCCGCCTCCGTGAGGGCGGAGTTGCCCGCGCCGGCGGCCTGGGGATAGACTTTGTACTGCGCCACTCGTCTCACCTCGTCTTTCTCTCACGCCCCGGCGGGCGGACATGCCGCCCGCCGGGGCGCCGCTCCATCAAACGATCACGTCGGAGGACAGATTCCCGATCAGGTCCACATTGGCGCTGTTGGCCTCGTCATAGGCCTGGGCCATGTCGTTCAGGTCGGTGACGTGCTCCTGAATCATGCGGTTCATCTTCTGGATGTCGTCGTCCAGGCCCTTGAACTTATTAATGTAGGCCTGGGCCGCCTCGCCCTCCCAGGCGGAGGAGAGGCCGGTGACCGTGTTGGTCATCTCGCTGGTGAGGCTGGCCACCTGCTGGCCCAGGGTGCTGAACTCGGAAGCCGTGCTGCGAAGCTGCTCAGTCGATACGTTAATGACGCCGTTCATAAATAAATCCTCCTCTATTCCGGTTTATCCGGTCCTGAATGACGGTTACTGATAATTGCGGGTGGAGGCGATCTCCGTGTTGGCCGCCTCGGTGGTCTGGTACTTGGTGAGGATCTGCTCCAGGGCGTGGACATAGGCGATGATGGCGTTGTAGAAATTGTCCATCTGCACTTTGTCCTGCTTGAAGGCCTTGTCGAAGGTGTCCTTCGCCTCACCCTCCCACATGGAGCAGAGCTGTCCCTCGGTGCTCTCCAGATTGTTGACCGCGTTCTTAAAGTCGCCGGCCAGCTGGTTCAGGGTGTCCATCGCGGATTTGATCTGCTGAAACGTAACGGAATACTGGGCCATAATTCGTTCCTCCTCATAAAAATAACATGAATTTTAGGAAAATCTCCAGAACATGAGTTGCGCGCTTTGTCACATGCCGCGCCCGCCGCCGCCTCCGCCGCCCCGGCCGCTGCCGCCGTAGTCCCGGCGCTGGGCGATCTCCAGGGCGGCCCGCTCGGCCTCGTAGAGCCGCCGGGCGATGGTGCGGATGGTCTCGGCCTGCTCCTGCAGCTCCCGGGCGGTGGAGAGGATGTTCGAGCGCAGCTCCTCCTGCTTGTTTCGGAAGAGGTCGGCGCTCCGGCCGGTCCAGTAGGAGGGGAGCTCCTCCTGAGCGGAGCGGACCCGGTTGTTGGCCAGGGCCGTGAGCCGCTGGGCGATCTCCTCCAGTTGGCCGGCCTGCTGCCGGGCCTGGCCGAAGTCGAATTCAATCTGCCATGCTGTCTTCATACCGCCCCTCCTCAGATGATTACGTCGGAGCTCAAGGTCTCCGCCTCGGCCTGGGCGGCCCGCTCGGCCTCCTCATAGGCTTCGCCCATGGGCCGCAGCTCGTCCACATGCTCCTGAAGCCGGGCAAAGACCTCCTGGGCGGTCTCTTGGCAGCGCGCGCAGCTGCTCCGGTGCTGTTCGCCCGCCTCGCCCTTCCAGTAGCTGGCGCTGGCGGAGGCCAGGCGTTGCATCTCCTCAAAGCTGCGGCGCATTTCCGCGAGCACCTTCGCCCCCTCGGCGGCTTTGGCGAAGAGGACCTGCGGGTCCACCCGCAGCGTCACATCACCGCTCTTCCACAGTTCCGCCATGGTTTACGCGCCTCCTTCCATTTGGATGGACGCGATGGTCTCGTACACCTCGTCCTCGCACCGGTCGTACTGCTCCCGGGCGTACTCCATACAGGAGATCAGGTCCCGTACCTCCCGGCACAGCGCTTCCATCCGGCTGTGGTCGGCGGCGAACTGGGCCTGAAACGCCCGGTTGGCCGGTCCGTCCCACATCTGGTCCAGCTCGCTCATGAGCTGGAACATCTCCTTGGTCCGGCGCTCCGCCTGGGTCACCGCCTCGGTCATGGAGCGGATGTCGGCCGCCAGGGCCTCGGTCTGAATCTCGATGCCGTTGGCCATTGTGTTCCCTCCCTTATCGGTTCAACATCGCCCGGATGTCGTCTAAATCCAGCGCTCCGCCCTCCCGGCGGGTGTAGCGCTCCGGTGTGCCCTCGTACTCGTCGCACACGCGCCGCTCGCACTGGGCATAACAGCGGGCCGCTTCCGAAAGCGCTCTGGCGCTCTGGTAAGCCCACCAGCTCTGCTCCTCCAGGGCCGCTCCGGCCGTTCGGAGCCGTTTTTCGACCGCCTCCATCCCGGAGAGCTGTGTCAGATGGTGGAAAACACGGGTCAGCTCGCTGGACTCCTCCATCAGGCTCTCCCGGAGGGCCGTCATCTCCCGGCTCAGCTCCAGCAGGGGTTCCAGTTGGATCTCCACCGTATCTTCCTCCTTTCGATGGCACTATCCTAGCACATCCCGCGCCCCGGCGGCCGTCCGTCCGACGAACGACCGCTCTTTTGGGATGAACGACCGCTTTTGTTCAAAATACAGCCCTCACACCAGGATCAGCCGCCCGCCGTCGGCAATGCCGTAGTCCCGAAGAGCGGCCTCCGGATGGAGGAGCACTCCCCCCTCGATCCAGCCCAGACACAGGGTCTCTCCCTGGGCAGGGAGCTGCCGCTTCTCCTTGCGGCAGAGCATCTCCACCATCTCCTCCAGCAGTGCGCCCACCGTGAGCGTCTCGTCCAGCTGGAAGTCGTAGCTCTGATTGAGGGCGGGGACAACGAGCTCCACCATCATCATATGATCTCCTCCTCCACCCCCTCGGGGGGCAATTGTACCGCTTCATACAGGTCGTTGGTCCGCACGGCCCCTTCCGCCGTCAGAATGAGGGCCTCCGGCGGCGGCGCGCACAGGAGCACCCGGCGCACCGCCCGGCGCCGGGTCGGGGACCAGAACTCCAGAAGGGTCCGGGCCCCGGGGACCTCCTCCAGGAGGGCGGCGCCCCCCTTCTCCCATTCGGGGGCCCGGGCGGGTTCTTCCCGCCGCTGTCCGGCGGGGAACTCCCGGGCCAGGGGAGGGAGCGCGTCCCGCGCCGTGAGCTCCTCCGCCCAGTCCGCCCGGAGCCGGGAGAACAGGCGCACCGCCCCAGGCTGAACCAGCACCGGCTCGCAGCCGGTGATGCGGTCCTTTTTTCCGCTGTAGCACACCTGGGGCCGCTCCTCCGCCCGGGGCGTGAGGAAGGCCGCCCACTCCGGGTCCCGCAGCGGCTCCAGCAGATCCCGCACCGGGCTTGGCGGCACCTGAAATCCCTCCGGTCCGGCGGAGAGCAGCCCCTGCTCCACCAGGCGGTTGGCCGCAGCGAGCACCGCCCCCCGCTCCGGCGTCTTCCCGGCCCAGAAACCGTAGAGGGCCGCGCCCCCCGCCGCCGCCAGGAGGACGGCGAGCTCCTCAGAGGTCAAGATAAGATGCGTCTCCCTCATATCTGCGCCGCCTTCCACGCCTTTACCGCCGGTTTATAGGTTCTGGACACCGGTACGGCGATATCTCCCTCCAGATCCAGGGTATTCCGGCTCAGATTGACCCCCCGCAGGAAGGAGAGATTGACAATAAAACTCTTGTGACAGCGCAGGAACCCCTCGGGCAGACGGCCGGAGAGCTGTTCCAGCGTGTCGTAGAAGCCGTACTCCCGGCTGCGGGTGCGCAGATAGATGCGCTTTTCCCGGGATTCAAAGTAGAGAATCTCCCCAAAGGGCACCCGCCGGGTCTCCCCGCCGGTGGAAAAGACGAACTGCTCTCCGTCCGCTCCCCGGCGCTGCCGCCAGGCCAGGAGGACCTCCTCCATGGTTCGGGCCATGTCCCCCTCGTCCAGCGGCCGGAGCATCAGCGCGGCGGCCAGAATGGTGGGCCGGATGTACTCCAGAGGGGAGAGGCTGCGCTCCACAATCAGGACCAGCAGGGCCTGCCGCCAGCGCTCCCGCAGGCGCTCGGCTACGGCCACCGCACCGGCCTGGGCCATATCCAGGCACACCACGTCCACCCCGTCGGCCCGGTTCAGCCGCCCCTCCAGCTCGGGCAGAGCGGCGCAGGAGAACCACTCCAGGTCCTCGCCGCTCGCCCGGGCGGCCAGGGCGCGGCACACCCGCTCCAGGCCCCGGCGCTCCTGGGCCGGGGCCGTGCACACGGTAATCGAGAGCATAGGCTACCCCTTCCACTGGGGGAGGACCACCCGTTCGGCCTGACCGGGCCGGTCCGCCTGGGCGGCCAGCGCCTGGCCCGGCTTGGAGGCCCGGGCGCGCTCGGCGTAGGGGAGGTTGTCGAAGGAGAAGAGCTTCTGCCGGTCCACCTCGCCCCCCAGCAGCAGGCCCGTGTGGTAACCGACAAAGGCGTTGAACGCCCGGCGGCCGGTGTACTGCGCGGTCTTATCCGCGTCAAAGCCGGCAAAGAAGTAGATCTGATAAAGCTTGTTCTTGGACCAGATATTCTCCACCAGACCGCTCATCACCCCGATGCCGGCCTCGGGGTCGGCGGGGGCGTATACGTCGTCCAGATAGGCCCCCAGGTCGTGGATAAAGACATAGACCTTCTCCAGTCCGCCCATGGCCTGGAAAATCTCCTCGTCGGAGAGGCCCTTCTCGGTCAGGGGGCGCTTGTAGTCCAGACTGCGGCGCTCGTACTCGGGCTTGATGTCCTTCCAGAACTGGAAGAGGCCCTTCCGGCTGTTGATGTAGGCCGCGCCCAGGTCCTGGGCCTGCTTTTTGAGCTCTCCGGCGGGCGTGTCCCACACCACCAGGCGCCCGCCCTTTTCCCTGGCGCTCTCCATAAGCAGGCGCAGGGCGGTGGTGCGCCCGGTGCGGGCCTTGCCCGCCACCAGATAACAGGCCGTCTGACTCAGGTCCACGGCGAACACCGACGCATCCTCCTCCCGGTAGCCCAGCGGGAGGCTGCGCTCGTCGGCAATCCGGGTCTGGAATTCCTCCAGAGCGCGCAGCTGGCTCCACACGGGTTTTTCGGGGATGGTGGGCACCGGCGCGGCTTGGCGCCCGGTCCAGGCCGCCGCCAGCGCCTGGCAGCGCTTCTCCATGGCCGCCGAGCGCTGGTAGTCGTCCTCTCCCGGGGCGGGGAGCGCGGTCTGGAACTCCAGCACGCTTCCGCCCAGATTCACCAGACCCCGGCCCTTCACATTGGCCTCGGGCAGGGTGGAAAAACGCATGGTCCGCAGCACGTCGCCGTATTTGAACTTGTCCCCCATCTCCAGGCAGAGGGTGGCGCGCAGGTTCTCCGCCAGGCGGGAGGGGATTTCAGCCGCGCCGAAGCCTCCCGCCGTCAGGCAGAGGTAGATGCCGCAGCTCACGCCCACGCTGGACAGGCGCAGAAGAACGGCGTCATAGGCATTGGCCGTCTTCTCCCGGAAGGCGGCGTACTGGTCGATGACCACCAGCACGGCGGGCAGCGTCTTGCCGTGGGCCTTCACATATTGGCGGTAGCCTCCGCCGGCCAGGAGCTTTTGCCGCTGCTGGGCCATGCGCTCCAGCATTCCGAAGAACTTCCGGATGCGCTCGGGGTCGCTGCCGTCCATCACCCCGCCCACGTGGGGCAGGTCCTGGAACACCGAGAGCTTTCCGGCGCTGAAGTCCAGGGCGTAGATATTCAGATGGTCGGGGCTGTAGCGGTTGACAAGGCCAAAGAGCAGAGTCTGAAGGAAGGTGCTCTTGCCGCTGTCCACCACGCCGCACAGGGCATAGTGGCCGTTGGCGGCGAAGTCCACGTGGAGGACGGGCTGAAGCTGGCTCTCCGGCGCGTCGCACAGGCCTACCGCCGTCTCCAGCGTCCACTCCGCGCCCTCGCCCGGCCAGCTTCCCGCAGGGGGGAGGCTCCCGCCCCAGAGCTGCTCCAGGGCCAGCTGCTCCGGCAGCGGCGGCAGCCACAGGCGCAGGCGGCTCTCACACCCCGTCTGGACGGCCTGGGCGGCCAAATACTCCACCACCGCGTCCAGCTGGCTCTTTTCTTTCCACTCGGGGAGCTTCTCTCCCCGCGCCTCCAGCGCGCGGACCAGCGCCGCGGCCAGTTTTCCGCTCTCCAGGTCCCCCTGGGCGGGCCAGAGGTCCAGCATTTTGCCCAGCTGCACCCGGTTCCGGCGGGTGTCGGCGTAGGGGGCCGCGCCGGCGCAGAGGGCGGCGACGGCCTCATCCAGCAGTTTCTCCCGCTCCGCGCCCACCGGGTGGGCGGCGGGGGAGAGGCCCAGGCTCCGCCCGGCGGACTGGAGATACCCGGCCAGCAGGGCCGCCCAGGCCAGGCGCTGGCGCTCCTTGCGGCGGATCTCCGCCCGGCTGCCCGCCATGGCCGCCCGGCCGGTGGCGTCCAGCATCCGGGCCGTCTCCGTGCGGTTGCGGCGGGCCTCCGCGTCATAGCGGGCGCCGCTCCAGGCCGACTGGAAGAGCTCATAGACCTCGTCGTTGCCCACCTGGAGGTAACAGCGGCCCACCTGGGTGATATAGGCCGCGTCGGGCTTGTGGAGCATCTCCACGCTGTCCTGCCGGTCCTGGACCCGCAGGCAGAGTTTAAAGCGGGTGTTGCTGCGGATGTTGTCGTCCACGTTGCCCCCCGGCTTCTGGGTGGCGAGGATCAGGTGCACGCCCAGACTGCGGCCCACCTGGGCCACGCTGATGAGCTCCCGCATGAAGTCGGGCTCCTCCCGCTTGAGCTCGGCAAACTCGTCGATGACAATGAGCAGGTGGGGGATGGGTTCGCCGGCCTCCCGGTTTTTGAAGAGCTTGGTGTACGCGTCGATGTGGTTGACGCCGTACTCGCCAAAAATCCGCTGCCGGCGCAGGTTTTCGCTCTTGATGGAGACCATGGCCCGGCGGATCTGGCTGCCCGAGAGGTTGGAGATGATCCCGGCCGTGTGGGGCAGCTTGGCGAAGAGGTTGGCCATGCCGCCGCCCTTGAAGTCGATGAGCAGGAAGGCCACGTCCTGGGGGCTGAAATTGACCGCCAGGGACAGGATATAAGTCTGTAACGTCTCGCTCTTGCCCGAGCCGGTGGTACCCGCCAGCAGGCCATGGGGGCCGTGGTACTTCTCGTGCACGTCCAGGTAGCAGTCTGCGCCCCCCGCCTTGCGCCCCACCGGGGCCCGCAGGCTCTCATAGGTCCGGTTTTTCTTCCAGCGCCCGGCCACATCCAGCTCCTCCAGGGCGTCCACGCCCATGAGGTCGAAAAAGTCCAGCATGGCCGGAATATCGCCGCCGTTGGAGCGCTCGTTGATCCGCACCGCCGACAGCCGCCGGGCGAAGGTCTCCGCCTGGGCAGCGGAGAGCTGGTCAAAGCGCACCTCCTGCCGCTGGTCCAGGGGGTCGGCCACGCTGTACACCGCCGAACACGCCCCGTCGTCCTGAATCATGTAGGTGCACTCGTTGGGCAGATCCTCGTACCGCTGGGCCAGAAGCACCGTGGTCAGGCCGTACTCCGGCCTGGGGTTGAGGATATACTGGGCCGCCGGCTCATTTTCCAGCAGGGCCGGGTCGTCCAGAAAGAGCACATAGTGGGGCAGGGGGGCGGCGCCGTCCTCCTGCCGCTCCTCCGCCCGGGCCCGCAGGAGCTTGGAGAGGGCATAGAGCACCTCCCGGCCCTCCTCCCGGGTGCGGGCGAAAAAGCGCAGCTTGCGGTCCTCCGACCACACGTGGGGGAGCCACCGGGCAAAGGCCCATCCCTCCAAATCCGGCCCGCCGCCCCGGCTGCCCACAAAGGCCAGCTTGACCTCGGTATAGCAGTGGGTCGCGGCCAGCTGCACGATCAGCATCCGGGCCAGGGCAAAGCTCCCGCGCAGATCCCGCCCCACCAGGCCCACCAACCGGTGCTCCCGCAGGTCCACGCCCACCGGCACGTCCCGGAGAATGCGGTACTGCTCTTTGAGGGTCTCGGGCCGCTGGGCCATGGGATCGCTGACTAGGGAGAAGCGCTGGGCCTGGACCCGGATGTCCATCTGAAAGGGCAGGTCGCCCTGCCCCACCCGGACGTAGAGAAAGTCGGGGTGGCTGGGATTGCGGTTCCACAGACGGACCTCCTCCCGGTCGTAGGCCGCGCACGCCTGGGCCGGGGGGTAGGCGTCCCGCAGAACGGCGGCGTTGTACTCCTGCTTCTCCTTGAGATAGTCGGTGATGCGGATGAGATATTGGGAGTAGGCCTCAAAGCGCAGCTCCTTCTCCTCCCGCTCCCGCCGGGCCGCGTAGCGCAGGTTCAAAAGCGCCCAAACCACGCCCAGCAGGGCCGAGGTCACCGCCGTCACCAGCCCGGTATACATGTATACGCCGCCGCCGCTCCCGCCCCGGCCGTAGATGGCCAGCATACACCCCAGCAGCATGGGGATGGCCATGGTGAACGACGGGCCGATGGTCAGCAGGAGCGGACGCTTCTCCCGGGCCCGGAGGGCGGGCGGCGCTTCAATCTCCAGGAGCTCCTCGCACACCCGGGGCAGGTTGCGGGGGGAGCGGCGGAAATAGCGCGTTTTTTTCTCCCGGCCGGCCGCCGGGGGGCGGGGGAGGGCCGGCCGCACCGGGCGCAGGTACTCCCGGTGGATGCGCACCCCCGGCCGGCGGCTGCTCACCGCCAGCATGCTCCCCAAAAAGACAATCTTCACGCCGAAGATGTTGATGCACTCTCCAAAGCGGAGCACCCGGCCGGAGCTCACCCGCTCCAGGCCGATGTAGGTGCCGTTGGTGCTGGCGTCCTCCAGCACCCAGCTCTCCCCCCGCCGCAGCAGGCGGGCGTGGTGGGCCGACACCAGCCCCAGGCTGTTGACACAGATGACGTTTTGTTCCGCCTTGCCGATGGTCACCTCCGAGAGGCCTTCCAGGCTGAATTTCTCAAATACCTCCAGAGACTGTTCCACCCCGGTGACCGCCATCGTCACCAGCCCCGCGCCCTCCGGACGCAGGCGCACAATATCCCCCGGCGCCAGGGCCCGGCCGAAGCAGTCCTCCTCCCGCCGCAGCAGGCGATAGTCCTGACTGCGCCGGACGCTCCACTTGCCGTCCACGCCCTCCAGGTGCAGTTCCAGGTCCTCCTCCAGCTGGTAGCGGGCCCGGTCCAGACGGATGGTCACCGTCACGTTGTCCTCGGCGGGGAGGAGCACCTCCTCAAAGGCCGCGCCGGTATAAAAAGCCAGTAGCAAGCTCACTGCGTTACCTCCCCGTGCGCTCCGCGATCAATTCCACCCACACCTGCATGGCACCCAGCCGGAGCAGGTCCCCGTTTTCCAGCGGGGTCGGCGTTCCCCGTGGGACCGCCAGGCGGGCGGTCCCACGCTGAATCCAAATGGGGTTCCGGGCGCCCGCGTCCTCCACCAGGACCTGCCGTCCATCCCAGAAAAAGCGGCAGTGGTGGCCGGAAACCGCCCGGTCGTTGAGCACCAGGCGGTTGTCCTCCAGCCGGCCCGCCGTCAGCGGCTGTTCCAGATCAAAGACCCGGTTCAGGCCGTTCTGCCGGTCCACCAGATGCAGGCGGGGCCGCCCGTCCGCGTCCAGCAGCACCGTGCCGCTGCTCTGCCGGGGGGCGGGGATTACCTGGGTGGACCGCCCGCCCCGGGGGGCCGCATTTCCCCCCGAGGGGCTTTGGGAGGGGGCCAGCTTCTCGTCCAGCGCCTGTTCCCGTTCCCGCTCCCGGGCGGCGGCCTGTCTTTTTTTGGCGCCGCTGCGGCGCACCAGCACCACGATGAGCACCGCCAGCGCCGCCGCGCCCGCGCCCGCTCCAACCAGCGCCCACACATAGCCGGGCACGCCCTGCTCCGTTTCCACCGGCGTCTCCAAATAAAGGCGGAATTCCGAGAGCAGCAGCACCGCCTCCTCCACCGTCATGGTGCCGGTGGGGTCGAAATTGTCATTTTCGTCCAGGGGCATCAGGCCGCACTGGACCATATAGCCCACCGCCTGCATGGCCCAGTCGGCGACCTCCACATGGTCCTCAATGTTCAGGCCCTGGGTGTAATCCCGGGTGCTGTCCCAGTGGTCCGGGGCCATCTTCTGAATAAAATTCGCCAGAATGGAGGCCACTTCCTGACGTTCCGCGTCCGCCTGGGGGCTGAAGGAGCGCACGCCGCTGCCCACCACCAGCTCATATTTTTTGGCCAGCGAGATGTACTTGTTCTCGTCGGTCACATCGTCAAAGGCCTCTTCCTTCTGCGCGTCGGTGAGCCGGGCGTAGAGCTGGTCCACCGTGGTCTCCTCCAGCTCGGCCATCAGAGAGACCACCAGGTAGCAAAATCCCTCCCGGTCGATGGGCTCGTTATAGGCCTGAAAATAACTCTCCGTATTCTCCTGGGCATACTGCTCCTCCACCGGGTCGGGCGTGGCCGCCGCCCGGGCCGGAACGGCGCACAGAGCGGCCGCCAGCAGCAGCGCCGCCATCCGCGTTCTGATCTTCATGCCTCTCTCCATCCTTTGCCGGACCTCTGTCCCGCTCAAAATTAACATAGGATAATTTCTTGTCCCTTTGCGTCTTTTTATGCAGGGGCGTGTTTTCGTCATTATACCATACGCCCGGACGCTTCTCAACCTGAATAGCAGGAAGGCGCCATATTTCTATGATTCGTCCGATAAAACCCGGATAATTTTTTTCGTTCGGCCCGGCCGGGAAATGCGCTCCCGCCGCGCGTCACATACCCGCCGGAGGGGACACATATACATGAGAGTGTATCTCCATAGAACAGGGGAGTTGTTGCCGTGTGAAGGGAAATATTGAAGAGCGCGCCACCCAGCTAGCCCTATACCTCATTGAACAGAAGGCCACCGTCCGCGCCGCCGCGCAGATCTTCGGCATCTCCAAATCTACCGTACATAAAGACCTATCGGAGCGGCTGCCCAGCTTCAACCGGCCGCTCTACCTCCAGGTCAAGGCGATTTTGGACGAGAACAAAGCGGAGCGGCATATCCGGGGCGGCATCGCGACCCGCCGCAAATACCGGGGTATCTGAACCGGAACCAAGCAGGGCGTCTCTCTGGACCGGCAAGGCCAAGAGAGACGCCCTGTAACGTCGAAATGCGGTTCAGCCGCCCAGAAACGCCATCAGAATTCCCACCGACGCGGCCACCACCGCCAGCGTGGCCGCCGCGTCCAGAGCCAAAACCAGCCTGGTTCCGGATTTTCCGCGGGTTTCCCAATCGGGAGTTACCTCCTGGGGCGCATTTTCCCGGTTTAATTCCTCCCGCTCCCGGCGGTAAGCCGTCAAATCCAGCACCTTTCCCGTTCTCCCTAAGTCCGGAGCCGGAGCAGAGGGGCGAACCCAGCACCGGGCGCCCCCGCTGGCCTCTTCCCCCAGCCGGCAGACCTGAATGTTGAGATATCTGGTTTCCATATGGCCCCTCCTCGGTTCGCCCGCCCAAAACGCGGCTGTTTCTCCACGAATTTGGCTTCCGTTGTGTGGAATTTGTTCCCGCCCCAAAAAGAACTTTTGTTCTATCCAATTATACAACATACGTTCTATTTTGGCAAGACTTTTTTCACCGCGCAAAAAAACCGCGGGGGACACATGTCCTCCGCGGTTGGATGGGCTCAAAACTGCTGGCCCTTACCGGTGTTCGCCCCGGCTGTAAGCCACCACCGTGCGGCGGTTGGGCTCGGTGCCCACCGAATAGGTGGTCACATCGGGGTAGTCCTGAAGGGCGGTGTGGATCACATGGCGCTCATAGGCGTTCATGGGCTCCAGCGTAACATTCCGGCGGTACTTGACCACCTTGCCGGCCACCTTACGGGCCAGGCGCTCCAGGGATTCCTCCCGCTTGGCGCGGTAGTGCTCGGCGTCCACATGGATACGCACGCGCTTGCTCTGGCCCCGGTTTACCGCGTAAACCGTCAGCTGCTGAATGGCGTCCAGCGTCTCTCCCCGGCGGCCGATGAGGCCGCCCAGGTGCTCGCCCACCAGCTCCACCTGGTAATTGCCCCGCTCGTCCAGAGCAATGCGGGGGGCCGCCTGAGCTCCCATATGGGAGAGCAGCCCGGTGAGGAACGTCTCAATCCGCGCCACCACCGCATCATCTGCCCCTGCGGCGGGCGGAGTGGGGGGAGGAGAGGAAACTTCCACTTTTTCCACCGGTTTTTCCACAGGCTGCTCCGGCTGGGGAGCCGGGGCGGCGGGTACCGTCTCCGGCTGTTCCTGCGGAGGCTCGTCGGGGACCTCATAGGTCACTTTAATTTTCGCCGGACAGCTTCCGATGCCCAAAAAGCCCGATTTGGCCCGCTCCAAAATCTCAACCGAGACGTCGTCCCGGTCCAACCCCAATTGGACCAGCGCGGCCTCAATGGCGGCCTCTTCGTTTTTACCCGTACACTCAATCCATTTCAGCACGACCGATCACTCCTTTTCTTCGTTCTCCGGAACCGGGGGCTCCGCAGGCTCCGCCTGGTTTTCCGGGGCGGCGGTACGCTTGCCCTCGGGGGTCACCGTGTCGCCGGACGGTTCCACCGGAGCGGCACCGTCGGTGGATTTTTTCCTGCGCCCAAAGAAGCCCTTTTTCTCCTGGGGCTGTTGCTCCGCCTTTTTCGCCTCGTCCCAGTCCCGGTCGGGATCGTGATAGGGAGTCGGGCCGTCGGGGCTGTAGCGATTGGGGTCATAGGCCCGGCCCCGGGCATACGAGCGCATTCCGATACCGCTGACCGAAATGACGGCGGCATCGCCCTTGCCCTCTTTCTCCATGGCGCTGAGGAGCTCTTTTTTCTTCTTGCCCTTGGCGTTTTTGACCTCTTCGGCCCGGCGGGCCCGCTCTTCTGCGGCTTTGCGCTTGCGCTCCTTCTCCTCTTCCTTCTCCAGGCGCTCCTGCTCGGCCTGCTTGGCGGCGGCGGCCTCATAGTCCTTCTTCAGGAGCTTGCCGCTGATGAATTCCGTGCCCATGCTCAGCACATTCTGAATAATCCAGTACAGGCACAGGGCCGCCGGCATGGAAAAGCCGATCCACAGGGAGATGAGGGGCGAGATGATCATCATCGTCTTCATGCTGGAGTTGTTGCTCATGGCCTGGGCGCTCTGTTTATTGATCGCATTGGTCTTTTGGGAGATCAGAGTAAAGACCAAACCGCTGACCGCCGAGATCACCGGCAGCAGGAACAGGGCAAATCCGCCGTCCATGGTCCAGAAGCGGAGCTGGGGAATTCGGGACAGATCAAAAATACCCAGGAAATCAAAGTTCAGGGCAAAAATATTGGCGCCGTATTCCCCGGCGGCGGCCTGCACCGCCTGCAGGTTATCGGGGGTAATCAGCGAGGCCAGGTAGAGCTGATTATAGGCGCCGGCATTGGTATAAGCCTCTCCGGCGGTACGGATCCAGCCGTTGTCAAAGGCCACCTGACCCCAATTGACCACCTCGGCAATGGCGGGCAGCACATCCCGGCTCACGTCCATCAGGTAATAGAGGGGTTCCCGGATGATCGAATACAGGGGCCAGAGGATGAGCAGGGGGATAAAAGACCACAGGCATCCGCTCATGGGATTGACCTTTTCCCGCTCGTAAAGCTTTTGTATCTCCTGGTTATAGCGCTCCCGGTCCTTGCCGTACTGCTTTTGCAGCTGCTGCATCTTGCCCGAGACCATGTTCATCTGGATCATGCTCCGCTTTCCCTTGAGCTGGAAGGGGAAAAGGATCATCTTTACCACCACGGCAAAGAGAATCAGAGCCAGACCGTAGCTCCCCGTCAGGGAGTAAAAGAAGTTCAGGACCCAGATAAAGGGTGTGAGTATCAGTTTGTACAGATCCATTTACTTGCCTCCAACGTGTCTTCAGTGGGCTTGGAAACACCGTTAGGGCACAGGGTCATATTCAATGCTCTTCTGGCGGTGAAAGGGATGGCATTTGCTCAGCCGGCGCAGCGCGAGCCAGCCCCCCTTCCAGGCCCCGTACTTCTCCACCGCCTGGAGCGCATACTCCGAGCAGGTGGGGATAAAACGGCAGCAGGGAGGGGTGCAGGGGGAAATATACCGCCGGTAAAAGCGGATGAGGGCCAGCAAAAGCGCTTTCACGGCTCCTCCTTTTTCAGCAGGCCCAGCCGGTCCATGGCGCGCAGCAAGCTGCGCTCAATCTCCCGGTAAGGCGCGAAGGCCGCTTTTACCCGGGCCACCACCACAATGTCGTAGCCCAGGACAAAACGTCCCTCGTGAATGCGGTAGGCCTCCCGAATGCGCCGGCGGGTGCGGTTGCGCACCACCGCCTTGCCCAGCTTGCTCCCCACCGTCAGACCCAGGCGGTTCCCCCCGCCCCGGTTCTTCCGGCAGTAGACCGCCAGACAGGGCGAGACCGCCGACTTCCCCTTGGAATAAAGCCGGCGGAAGACATGATTCTGTTTGATGGAGACGGTATTCTTCACGCGCTCACCTCATATGCCGGCCACATTTGCCAGATGCTATATAGGGGCGGTGGGATGAAACTCCCCCGCCCCTTCTATGACGCTATGCCCTTTGTGTCCCGGAACGCGGCCGTTCCAGTGGGTTGTCCGCCTGCTCTTAGTGAGAGAGACGGGCGCGGCCCTTGGCGCGGCGGCGAGCCAGCACCTTGCGGCCGTTGGCCGTGGCCATACGCTTGCGGAAGCCGTGCACTTTGGAGCGCTGGCGCTTCTTGGGCTGATAGGTACGAACCATTTGCGGTACACCTCCTGTCCGTATTCTGGCAGAGGAATTCCTCTGCCCGCCACAACGGCCGGAAGCCGGCCGCGGTCGTCAAAACACATCCCGCACCCGCCAAAGCATGGTGCATCCTGTATTATAGCCTAAATGGAAAAGCCCTGTCAACCATCTCTTTTCCATTTCGTGCGGAAAAATCCGCATCCGCCGGGGAATTTTCCACATTCCTGCGCAATCCTGTGGAGAACTCCCCTCCGCGCTCCGGGAGACTTCTTTTTTATAATGTGTGGGGTGGAAAATTCATTGCCTCCCACCCGATCTTTTGATATAATAATATGTCAACATTTATCATGGGAGTATTCTGCCCCCACCGGCAAAAATTCTGCTCCCAGTTTCCTAAGGGGTGGTATCACTTATGAATTCACCAGCCGATGTCTGGACGAAAATACTCTCCCTCATGGAGGCGGACATGACCGCCACCACCATCAACACCTGGTTTGACGACGCCGAAGCCGTCTCTCTGGACGCCAACCGCTTTGTTCTCCACACCCCGTCAAATTTTAAGCGGGAGATTATCCGCTCCCGCTACGTCCCCGCCATTCAAAAAGCCCTCCACGAGCTTTTTTCCGCCGAGTTCGAGGTTGTCGTTCTGGGAGAAGGGGAACTGGAATCCTTCTCCAAAGCCAAACCGGTGGAGGACGGGACGTTTCTTCCGGGCACCGAGGAGTACACCTTTGAGCGCTTTGTCGTGGGTTCATCCAACAAATTCGCCCACGCCGCCGCCCTGGCCGTGGCCGAAAATCCGGCGCACAGCTATAACCCGCTTTTCATCTACGGCGAGTCCGGCCTGGGCAAAACCCACCTTCTCTACGCCATCGCCCACCGCATCCATGCCAACCACCCCGACTACCGGGTCGTCTACCTGAAGGGAGACACCTTCACCAACGAGCTCATCCAGGCCATCCGGGAGGGCCGGAATGAGGAATTCCGGGAAAAATACCGCTCGGCGGACGTCTTTCTCATGGACGACGTGCAGTTTATCGCCGGACGGGAGTCCACCCAGGAGGAAATGTTCCACACCTTCAACACCCTCTACGAGGCGGGACGCCAAATCGTCTTTACCGCCGACCGCCCGCCAAAGGAGATGCTCCGCCTGGACGACCGGCTGCGCACCCGGTTTGAGTGGGGCCTCCCCGTGGACATCCAGCCCCCCGACTATGAAACCCGGGTGGCCATCATCAAAAACAAGGCCATCCGCCGGGGCATGAACCTGCCCGAGCCGGTCCTCCAGTACATTGCCGACAACATCACCTCCAACGTCCGGCAGATCGAGGGGACCGTCAATAAAATTCTGGCCTTCCAGGAACTGATGGGCGAGAGCGTGGACGTGGACACCGTCATCCGGGCCGTCCAGGACATGTGCAAAGACAAAGCCGACTTTCTGCCCTCGCCCGACGTCATCATCGAAGAGGTCTGCAAGTTCTACAACATCGACAACGACGCCCTCCGGGGACAGGGCCGCACCAAAGATACCGCCCTCGCCCGGCAGATCGCCATGTACCAAATCCGCCGGATGACCAACCTCTCTCTGAAAGAGATCGGCAAGGAATTCGACAACCGGGACCACACCACCGTCATGCACTCCATCGACCGTGTGGAAAAACTCATGAAAACCAACCCGGAAATTTCCGAGATCATCAAGGACCTCAACGCCAACATCAACGCCCGCTACGACTAACGCTCCCCAAAATTCAGCCCCCGCGTGGAAAAACAAAAAAGAGAGCTCCCAACACTCTCCACATTTCCACCACAAAATGGGGAAATGTGGAGAAAACACCGTGGAAAACCACCCTTTTTCTCCCGCCCTGTCAAATCCGCGTGAAAAACTGCGAATGTTATCCACGCCCCCTGTGGACGCGCAAACACAGCCGTCCCAACCGGTTTCTCCACTTTTCCACAATATTTTCCCCTACGGCTATTACTACTA
Organism: Candidatus Flavonifractor intestinipullorum; assembly: GCA_019118925.1. GTDB lineage: Bacteria > Bacillota > Clostridia > Oscillospirales > Oscillospiraceae > Pseudoflavonifractor_A > Pseudoflavonifractor_A intestinipullorum. The sequence continues at coordinate 120,960 of DWYC01000053.1, forward strand.
AATTTTATCCTCTCCTTTTCTCCCCATCGGAGGTCAGGAGCACCCAAACGGAGGAATTCAAACCATGAAATTTTCCTGCGAAAAAGCCCTTCTCCAAAATGCTATCAATACCACCTCCCGCGCTGTGTCTCCAAAAAGCGCCATCCCAGCTCTGGAAGGTATCCTGCTGGAGGCCGACCACGAACTGCGCCTGACCGGCTACAATCTGGAGACCGGCATCCGCACCACCGTCCCCGCCGAAATCAAAACCCCCGGCACCCTTATTCTCGGCGCCCGCCTCTTCGGCGAAATCATCCGCAAACTCCCCGACGACATCGTCGTCTTTACCGCCGAACACTACATGGTCAACATCAAATGCGGCCTGAGCGAATTCAACATTCTGGGCACCGACCCCGAAGAATTCCCCGAGCTCCCTTCGGTGGAATACCAGAATTCCCTCCAGATTCCACAGGAAAAGCTCAAATCCATGATCGCTCAGACCATTTTTGCCGTCAGCGACAACGAAACCCGCCCCATTCACACCGGCGCTCTCTTTGAACTGGAGGACAAAGAGCTCACGATGGTAGCGGTGGACGGCTACCGTCTGGCCCTCCGGCGGGAGTCCGTTCTGGAAAAAACAGGAGAGGCATCGTTCTCCTTTGTAGTCCCCGGCGCCGCCCTCAACGAGGTGGAAAAAATCTGCGCCCCCACCGAGGAACCGGTCACTGTGGCCCAGGGCGCCCGGCACATCCAGTTCAAAGTTGGAAATACCATCCTGGTCTCCCGGCGGCTGGAAGGCGAATTCCTGGCCTGGCGGCAGGCCATCCCCCGCAACAACTCCATCCAGGTCCAGGGTGAGACCAAGGCGCTCCTCGCCGCCATCGACCGGGTGTCCCTCATCATCAGTGATAAACTGAAAAGCCCTCTCCGCTGTATTTTTGACGACAATATGCTGAAAATCAGCACAAAAACCGCCATTGGAGACGCCTCCGACCAGTGTCCCATCCAGGGTAGCGGCAACGGCCTGGAGATCGGCTTCAACAACAAATATCTCATGGACGCCCTCAAGGCCGCCCCGGCGGAGCGGGTACAGCTGGAGCTCACCACCGGCGTATCCCCCTGCGTGATTCTGCCGGCGGAGGGGGAGGAAAATTTCCTCTATATGGTTCTTCCGGTGCGGCTGAAAGCGGGCGAGTAATCCCTTGCAAGTCGATACAGGGAAATGCATGGGCTTGCAGGAAAGGAAGGACAATCATGCAAGAGATCCGTATTACCACGGAATTCATTAAATTGGAGGCGTTCTTGAAGCTGGCCGGGGCCGTTTCCACCGGCGGAGAGGCCAAAAACCGCATTCAGGACGGCCAGGTGAAAGTCAACGGGGAGACCTGCACCATGCGGGGCAAGAAACTCCGCCCCGGCGACCAGGTGGAGCTGGCCGGATACACGCTGCGGGTCCTATGAGGGTAGAGCGGCTGGAGCTGGAGGGCTTTCGGAACTACGCTGCGCTTCAGGCCCAATTCTCCCCCGGCGTCAACGTGATTTACGGGGAAAATGCCCAGGGAAAGACCAACCTATTGGAGGCGGTGGAGTACCTCTCAGGGGCCCGGACCCACCGGACCCGGGCCGACCGGGAGCTCATCGGCTTCGGACGGCAGGAAGCTCTCCTGCGCGGCCAGGTAGAGAGCCGGTCCAGGACCTTCCAGGTGGAGGTTCAGCTCTTCCGGGGCCGGCGGCGGCGGGTGAGCGCCAACGGCGTGCGCCTCAAGACGGCGGGGGAGCTCTCAGAACTGCTGCACACGGTGCTCTTCTGCCCGGAGGATCTGCTCCTCATCCGGGCGGGCAGCGCGGAGCGGCGGCGGTTTTTGGACGCCTCCCTGTGTCAGCTCCGCCCCCGGTACGCCGCCGCTCTGGCCGAGTATAACCGCCTGCTGGAGCACAAGACCCGCATTCTGCGGGACTGGGAGGAAAAGCCCTCGCTGCTGGACCTGCTGCCTGAGTTCAACGACCGCATGGCCCGGTGCGGGGCGGTTCTCATTCACTACCGGGCGTTTTACGTTCAGAAGCTGGCCGGACGGGCCTGCGCAATTCACGCCGATTTTTCCGGCGCACGGGAGGAGATGCGCCTCACCTACCGGACGGTCAGCGCCATTGCGGACCCTCTCCAGCCCAGCGCGGCCCTCTATCCGCTGCTGCTGGAACACCAGGAATCCCACCGCCGGGCGGAACTGGAGAGCCGCCAGTGTCTCTCCGGCCCCCACAAGGACGACCTCTTGGTGGAGATCGACGGCCGCAGCGCCAAACAGTTTGCCTCCCAGGGACAGACCCGCACGTCGGCCCTCTCGCTGAAGCTGGCCGAACGGGAGCTTCACCGGGATGATTTGGGGGAGTGGCCGGTGCTGCTGCTGGACGATGTGCTCTCCGAGCTGGACCGGCGGAGGCGGGACTTCGTCCTCCGGCGGATTGAGGGGGGGCAGGTGTTTATTACCTGCTGTGAGGAGGACGGCCTGGAGGGCCTGGAGGAAGGGGCGGCCTTCCACATCCGGGGCGGCGCTCTGGCGGAGTGAGAAAGGAACGGATATGGTCATCGTACTCTTATTTACGCTCTTCCCGCTGGTTCTGGGACTGGTGCTGGAATACGCGGCCTTCCGCCTGACCATGGGGGAGACGGGGCGGCACTGGCGGGCCCGCCGGCTGCTGCGGCTGGTTCCGCCCCTGGGGGCGGTGCTGCTCATCGCGGTGGTCGCGGTGAGCCGGTGGCAGATCTGGCAGAATCAGGAGGTGTCCCCTCTGACGCAGATCCTGCTGATCCCCGGCGTACCGGGGCTGTTCGGCCTGCTGGGCCTGCTGCTGGGCTGGCGGCTTTGGCGCCGCCGCTGGAGCCCCAGAGTGATTCAAAGGGAGAAAAGGGGGAGCTAGTCCGTGTATCTGCACCTTGGTCAGTCGGTGGTGGTCCCGTTCCGGGATGTCATCGGCATCTTTGATCTGGATAATACCACGTCGTCCCACCGGACCCGGGCCTTCCTCTCCCGGGCCGAGCGGGAAGGGGAGCTGGTGGACGTCTCTATGGACGTGCCCAAATCCTTTGTCCTCTGCCGGTCCGAGCTGGGCACCATGGTCTATCTCTCCCAGCTCTCCCCGGCCACGCTGCTGCGCCGGGCGGAGAGCAATCAGTTTGAATAGCGCTATGAAAAAGGGGAGAAACGGGGAGAATTTTTTATGAAACGCATCGATCTGAGAATCCTGCTCTGCCCGGCGCTGCCGGGCGGATGCTGCGCTCCGGCGGAGGGGAGTGTTTAGGTTTCCCCGAGCTTTTCCGAAAATGAATGTGAAACGAGGAAACAAGGCTGCGTGTGGCGCGTGGGAACGAGTTCATCGCCCGCACCCAGGCGCCAGACGCAGCGCAAGAGAAATCAGCGGAGGTTTATCTATGTCTGAATTCAACGAATCCAACGAATTGAACTCCACGCTGGTGGAACACGAGTATACGGGCTCGGAGATCCAGGTTCTGGAGGGCCTGGAGGCCGTGCGGAAGCGCCCGGGCATGTACATCGGCTCCACCAGTGAATCGGGCCTGCATCACCTGGTCTATGAGATTGTGGACAACTCCATTGACGAGGCGCTGGCGGGTTACTGCACGGATATCACCGTCACGATCAATCCGGGGAACACCATTACCGTCACCGACAACGGCCGCGGCATCCCCGTGGACATTCAGCCCCAGACCGGACGGCCCGCCCTGGAGGTGGTCTTTACCGTCCTCCACGCCGGCGGCAAGTTCGGCGGCGGCGGGTATAAGGTCTCCGGCGGCCTCCACGGCGTGGGCGCCAGCGTGGTCAACGCCCTCTCCGAGTGGCTGGAGGTCCAGGTCCATAAAAATGGCAAAATCTACGAGATGAAATTCGCCCGGGGCCACATCACCCAGGAAATGACGGTGAAGGGAGAGACCGCCTACACCGGCACCACCGTCACCTTCAAGCCCGACCCGGAGATGTTCGACACGCTGGAATTCAACTACGACACCCTCCATACCCGCATGCGGGAGGAGGCCTTCCTGAATGCGGGCCTGCGCATCCGCACGGTGGACCTGCGCCCCGGCCTGGAGCAGGAGCACGACATGTGCTATGAGGGGGGCATCCGGGAGTTTGTGGAGTTCATCAACCGCAACAAAACGCCCATTCACGACGACGTCATCTACATGTCGGGCAGCAAAGAAGACGCCATGGCCGAGGTGGCCATGCAGTACAACGACGGCTATCAGGAGGTCATGGTCTCCTTCGCCAACAACGTGCACACCCCCGAGGGCGGCATGCACGAGGAGGGCTTCCGCCGGGCGCTCACCAACACGCTCAACGCCTACGGCAAGAAGATCGGCCTGCTCAAAAACGACGACAAGGTCTCGGGCGACGACTGCCGGGAGGGCCTCACCTGCGTCATCTCAGTGAAGCTCACCGAGGCCCAGTTCGAGGGCCAGACCAAGGCCAAGCTGGGCAACGCGGAGATCCGTACCCTGGTAAACGCCATGGTGTCCGAGAAGCTGGAGGAGTATCTGGAGGAGAACCCCGCGGTAGGACGGGCCATTGTGGAGAAGGCTATGACCGCCTCCCGGGCCCGGGAGGCCGCCCGCCGCGCCCGGGAGAACATCCGCCGGAAAAACGCCCTGGACGGGGCGACTCTCCCCGGCAAGCTGGCCGACTGTTATGAGCGGGATGCCGCCCTGACCGAGCTCTATATCGTCGAGGGCGACTCCGCCGGCGGCAGCGCCAAGCAGGGCCGGGACTCCCGGTTCCAGGCCATTCTCCCCCTGTGGGGCAAGATGCTCAACGTGGAGAAGGCCCGGGCCGACAAGGTCTACGGCAACGACAAGCTCACCCCCGTCATCACCGCCCTGGGCGCCGGCCTGGGGGAGGATTTTGACGAGAGCAAGCTGCGCTATCACAAGGTCATCATTATGGCCGATGCCGACGTGGACGGCGCCCATATCCGCACCCTGCTGCTGACCTTCTTCTTCCGCTTTATGCGCCCCCTCATTGACCGGGGGTATGTCTACGCCGCCGTGCCTCCCCTCTATAAGCTGGTCCGGGGCAAAACCACCCGTGTGGCCTTCTCCGACCCGGAGCGGGACCGGATTTCCGCCGAAATGCGGGGGGACAACCCCAATGCCAAGGTGGACATCAGCCGCTATAAGGGCCTGGGCGAGATGGACCCCCATGAGCTGTGGGAGACCACCATGGACCCCCGCACCCGTACGCTCAAGCGGATCACCATGGCCGACGCCGTGAAGGCCGACGAGATCTTTACCCTCCTGATGGGGGAGAAGGTGGAGCCCCGGCGGGAGTATATCGAAGAAAACGCCAGCAAGGCCATGAATCTGGACTACTAAGGAGGGAATGGAAATGGCAAAGAATGAGAAGGAGATCCAGGACATTTCCTTTCCCGATCAGAAGATCGTGGAGATCAACCTGGAGCATGAGATGCAGACGGCCTACATTGAGTATGCCATGAGCGTCATCGTGGGCCGGGCCCTGCCCGATGTGCGGGACGGCCTGAAGCCGGTCCACCGCCGCATTCTGTACTCCATGTACGAGAGTGGCCTGACCAGCGACAAGCCCTTTAAAAAGTCGGCCACCTGCGTGGGCGACGTGCTGGGCAAATACCATCCCCACGGCGACCAGAGCGTCTACGACGCCCTGGTCCGCCTGGCGCAGGACTTTTCCATGCGCTATCCGCTGGTGGACGGGCACGGAAACTTCGGCTCGGTGGACGGCGATCCCCCGGCCGCCTACCGTTATACCGAGGCCCGCATGTCCAAAATCGCCAACGAGATGCTCCGGGACATCGAAAAGGACACGGTGGACTGGGACCCCAACTTTGACGAGTCCCTGAAAGAGCCCCGGGTGCTGCCCAGCCGCTTCCCCAATCTCCTGGTGAACGGCTCCAGCGGCATCGCCGTGGGCATGACCACCAATATCCCGCCCCACAACCTGCGGGAGGTCATCGATGCGGCGATCTGCGTCCTGGATAACCCGGAAGCCACGCTGGACGACCTGATGGAGCACATCAAGGGACCCGACTTCCCCACGCGGGGGGTGATCATGGGCCGCAGCGGCATCCGGGCGGCCTATGCCACCGGCAAGGGACACATCCGCGTCCGGGCCCGCACCGAGATGGAGGAGTTCGGCAACAACCGCACCCGCATCATTGTCACCGAGCTGCCCTATCAGGTCAACAAGTCCCGTCTGGTGGAGAACATCGCCGAGCAGGTCCACGACAAGCGTCTGGAGGGCATCTCCGGCCTGCGGGACGAGTCCGACGGCAAGAAGGGGATGCGCATCGTCATCGAGCTCAAGAAGGACGCCAACCCCCAGGTGGTCCTCAACCGGCTCTTTGCCCAGACCCAGATGCAGACCACCTTTGGAATTATCATGCTGGCCCTGGTGAACAACCAGAAGCAGCCGAAGGTGCTCACCCTGCGCCAGATTCTGGATGAGTACATCGCGTTCCAGGAAGAAGTGCTCACCCGGCGCACCCGCTACGACCTGAAAAAAGCCCAGGAGCGGGCCCACATTTTGCAGGGCCTGCTCATTGCCCAGGACCACATTGACGAGGTCATTCGGATTATCCGCTCTAGCTACGACAACGCCCAGGAGCGGCTGATGGAGCGCTTTGAACTGGATGAAGTGCAGGCCAAGGCCATCTGTGAGATGCGCCTGATCGCCCTCCAGGGCCTCAACCGGGAGAAGCTGGAGGCCGAGTACCGGGAGCTCATGGAGAAGGTGGCCTATTATCAGCGCCTGCTCTCCGATGAGAAGATGCTCCGGGGGGTGCTCAAGGAGGAACTCACCGAAATCCGGGACAAGTACGGCGACGAGCGCAAGACGGAGATCGGCTTTGTGGAGGACGACCTGGACATCGAGGACCTGATTGAGGAAGAGGAGTGCGTCTTTACCCTCACCGCCGCGGGATACATCAAGCGCCTGCCCGCCTCCACCTACCGGGCCCAGCGCCGGGGCGGAAAGGGCGTCTCCGCCCAGAGTCTGAAGGAAGAGGACTACGTCGAGACGGTGTTCACCGCCTCGACCCACGACTATATTCTCTTCTTCACCAACAAGGGACGGGTGCACCGGAAGAAGGGCTATCAGATTCCCGAGGCCGGCCGGGCCGCCAAGGGCACCAACATCGTCAACGTCCTGCCGGTGGAGGCGGGGGAGAAGGTCACCGCCATGATCCACCTGCGGGAGTTCCCGGAGGACCGGTATCTGGTCATGGTCACCCGAAACGGTACGGTGAAGCGGCTCCAGCTCTCCTCCATCAACACGGCGCGCAAGGCGGGCATCCGCTGCATCACCCTGGATGAGGGGGACGAGCTCATCGCCGTGCGGGAGACCGACGGGGAGCAGGCCATCCTCATCGTCACGCACGAGGGCATGGCCATCTGTTTCAAGGAGACCGACGTGCGCTGCATGGGCCGGGACGCCTACGGCGTGCGGGGCATCAAGCTGCGCAGCGGCGATTATGTGGTGGGCGCCGCCCGGGCCAAACGGAACCATCAGGTGCTCATGATTACGGAGAACGGCTATGGCAAACGCACCGATATGGACGAGTATATCCGCGCCGACGGCCCGCAGAACCGGGGCGGCTACGGCCTGAAGGGCTACCAGGTCACGGAAAAGACCGGACTTGTGGCCGGCGTCAAGGTTGTGGATGAAAACGACGATATTCTGATTATCTCGGACGACGGCACCATTATCCGTACCCATGCGGCCGGCATCAACGTCTATTCCCGCACCGCTCAGGGCGTGAAGGTCATGAACCTGAACGAGGGCGTGAAGGTCATTTCCATCGCCCGCACGGAGCACGAGGAGGAAGAGGAAGCGGGGGAGAGCGCTGAGGAGCCCCACAATCCGCAGGAGAGTTAAGGGCGTAACCGGAGAACGCGTGTGACCTGCCGGGCCGGCAAGAGCGGCTCCATGATGGAAGGCGCGGTGGACGTCCTCTTTGGGGCTCCCGGCCATCCGCGCCGAAAGGAGCTGTACGGTGAAGAATGGGAGAACGAGCAAGGTTCTGACCAGAGTCAGCGTCCTGCTGCTGGCGGTGTGTCTGCTTCACCTGTGCGGAGGGGTCCTGTGTACCTGGTATATCCACAGCATAGAAGAGGAGCGGGACGCCCTCCGGGCCCTTTTGTGGGCCCAACCCACCGAGGAGGTCCTTTTGCGTCTGGAGCGGGCGGAACAGATGCTGGGAAGCCGTGTGTACAACCGGCAGGCCAGATGCTTTGTTATCGCCGGGGCGGCCGGCTTCGCCCTCCTGTGCGTACAGATCGAGCGATTCAAGGGTCGGCTGTATGGAGGGGAAAAACGGCCCCAAAAATGAGAGTAGCGGCATATATATAAGAGGTGACCATGAAAACCGTAACCATTTATACCGACGGCGCCTGTTCGGGGAATCCAGGCCCCGGGGGGTGGGGAGCGATTCTGCTCTACGGCCCCCACCGGAAGGAGCTCTCCGGCGGAGAGGGACACACCACCAACAACCGCATGGAGCTCACGGGAGTCATCACCGCGCTGGAGGCGCTGAAGGAGCCCTGCGAGGTGGAACTCTACTCCGACTCCAAATACGTCATCGACGCCCTGCAGAAGGGCTGGGCCAGGAGCTGGCGGGCCCGCGGCTGGGTGAAGGCGGATAAAAAGCCCGCCCTGAATCCGGACCTCTGGGCGCGGCTGCTGGAGCTGTGCGAGTACCACAGGGTCAATCTCCACTGGGTCAAGGGCCACGCGGAGAACCCCTATAACAACCGCTGCGACGAGCTGGCGGTGGCCGAGAGCAAAAAATACAGAGAATAACCGGGCGCCGGGGGACAAGTTTCGTCCTCCGGCGCTTTTTTTGCTGAGTCTTAAAAATTTTTCTTCCTGTGAAAGATTTCTGCGCTGTGAATCGTATCCAAGGTGAAAGCGCTTTTGAATTCCGAGGAAAGGATGTGGTTCCCACGGAACGGACATGGGACCGGACCGAGGTGGAGCGGCTGGTGGAGACCTACTCCGACCTGATTCTGCGCCTGAGCTACTCCTATTTGAAGAGCACCGAGGACGCCAAGGACATCTGCCAGACGGTCTTTTTGAAGCTGCTGGAGAAGCCCAGGACCTTTGCCTCTCCGGAGCACGAGCGGGCCTGGATCATCCGCACGGCGGCCAACATCTGTAAAGATGTGCTCAAGAGCCATTGGCGCAGGACCACGGTGGACATGGATGCGGCGGGGGACGTTCCCGCCCCCCAGGCGGAGGAGGGGAGCCTTCTCGCGGCGGTGGGGCTGCTGCCGCCCAAATACCGGGCGGTCATCTATCTCTATTACTACGAGGGCTACGCCGCCAAGGAGATCGCCCAGATGCTGGGAGAAAACCCGGCCACCGTCTCCACCCGCCTCAACCGCGGGCGGGCTAAGCTGAAAACGATGCTGGAAAGCGAGGGAATGGCATGAATCACTATCGCAAGAGCATGGATGCGCTCCGTTTCACACCGGAGCAGAAACGGGATATGGTGGAAGAGCTCCTATCGGCCGGAACGGCCCGCCGCCGGAAGACGATCCCCATGCGGAGAATTCTGTCGGTGGCCGCGGCTGCGGCCCTGGTGGCGGCCATGGGCGTGGGCGCCGGGGCCTCCGGGGTACTCCGCAGCGCCGGGGATGTGTTCGCCGGCGTCTTTGGCGGAACGCCCGCCCAGACCGAGATCATCGACCGGATCGGCTACCCCATTGGGGCCAGCGCCAGCGCCGACGGCATTACCATCACCGCCGACGCCATCGTGGGGGACACCTACAGCTATGCCATTATTTACACCGTGGCCCGGGACGACGGAAAGCCTCTGGCCGAGAATCTGGAGCCCAACGAAAACGGCCTGCTGCCCCTCAACTTCAGTCAGGGCGGGGCCAGCGTGTTCCACCTGGGCGGGATGCACGGGGGGACGTACTTCTTTGACGCCGACCCCAGCGACAACGCCGTGCAGTATGTGGAGCAGATGAGCGCCGACTCGCCCCTGAAGGCGGGCACTGCCCGGGCGACCTTCCGGGATTTGAACGTGTGGACAACGGGGGACGATATGGACCAAAAGACCACCCTCGCGGCGGGCCCCTGGCGGCTGAAGTTCGACTTCGCCTTCGAGGACGCCACGGTGAGCCTGCCCGCCGGGCAGACCTTCACCCTCAACGGCATGGAGGCCACGGTGGACGCGGTCCTGCTCTCCCCGCTCTCCTTCCATGTGACCTACACCGTGCAGGAGGAGCTGGAGTGGAGCGCCTCCCGCGACAAGAGCGAGGAGACCGGGCAGATGAACGCCCACGACAAGGAACAGACCCGCCTCTATTTCGAATCTCTGCCCCTGTCCCTCCAGATGAAGGACGGGAGCACCCTGGAGCTGAGCAATGCGGGCGGCAGCATAGATCCCCAGGAGGGCAAGACGGTCTGTCAGAAGAGCAATGTGTTCTCCTCCATCCTGGACTTGAGCCAGGTGGAGAGCATGACCGTGGGGGACGTTACCATCCCCGTCGATGTGAAATAAGGGAAATAAGCGGGAAAAGCCCCCGGCCGGACCGGAACGAACGGTCTGCCCGGGGGCTTTTTCAGGAATCACGGACCACGAGTCCCAGCCGCTTGGCCAGTTCAGAGGCCTGCCAGCGGTCCACAACGGCCCCCTGGAGCTCGCTCCCCGCCTGAGAGAGCACCAACCCGTCCAGGCAGCAGGAGGTCAGGTCGACCCCGGACAGGGGGGTCTGAAAGAGGCGCGCGCCGGTGAGATCGCAGTTCTCCAGGGCCACGCGGTGCCAGCGGGAGGAGGAGAAGTCGGCCCGGCTCAGAGCGCAGTCCTTCCAGAGGGCGTACTTCACCCGCTGGCCTGCGCAGTTGGCGTCCGAGAGCTTGCAGCCCAAGAACTGGACGTGCTGAAAGCCGCACCGGCTCAGTCCGGCGCCCAGAGCCCGGCAGTCCTCCAGAAGGACCCGGTCCCACATCCCCTCGGAAAAGCGGCTCCCCGAGAGGTCGCAGTTTTGAAAGACCACGTCGCTCAGTTCCCAGCGGGAACACTCGCACTCCAGCAGGCGGCAGCTCTGGAAGCGGACGCCCTCCAAGGCCCATCCGGACAGATCGGCGCCCACAAGAACGGCGTGCTCCACCAGGGCGGCGGAGAGGGGTTCCTCCTCCCAGCGGAGGGCGGCGGCTCGGGCGGCAAAGTCGCCCACCGGCTCCAGTCCGGCGGGAAGTTTGGGGGAGAGCAGTTTTACAGCCATTGTCAGTGTCCTTTCTTCCGGTTCCGCCGCCAGAGGAGAATGCCCAGGAGAAGCACGAGCCCAAGGCCCGCCGGAATGGCCAGCAGTCTCCAAAGGGCCAGGGTGTAGGTGGTGATGCCGAGGGTGGAGGTCACACGGTCGGAGAAGGAGAGCTGCGGCGCGGAGTAGAGCGTGAAGGACAGGTCCTCCTCCGGGAGGCCCTCCGCGTGGGCGGAATAGGAGCCGTCCGGCTGCGCCTCCAGAGGAAGGGAGGAGGCGATGACGTAGGGATAGCCGCTCTCTCCGGCGTCCACCGTGACATCCAGCGTCCCGAAGGAGGCCCAGTGCCGGGCGGGAGAGAGAAGATAGGTGAAGGTGTGCTGCCAGTCGGCGGTGCCTTCCCGGGCGCCGTCGCTGCGGGTGTTGTAGGACACCGCCACCTCCACCGTCTCCCCAGCGGGGAAATTCGCTGTGTAGAGGAACTGCAGGGGGACATCGGAGTAGTCCAGGTTCTCCAGCCACTCCATCAAGGCCAACGGGGAGTTGGTCCACTGCTCCTCCAGCTGGCGGTATTTGCAGGCGGCGAGGGAATCCAGGTACCCGGCGCAGCGGTCTCCATACTGCTCCTCCAGATAGGAGCGGAAATAGGCGGAGAAGGGCACTTCTTCGGTGTCCACGGTATAGCCGCCGGAGACGGTGTAGTCCAGCACCCCGTTCAGGGCATAGACCCACACGGTGGCCTCCTGGCGGCTGCCCAGGGTGAGCGAGCCATCCTCTTCGCCGGAATAGGAGTGGATGCCGTCGCAATCGACCCAGAGATTGCCCTGGGGAGCGGGGAGAGTGAGGGTATTGTCACTTCCCTCCGGCGCGGAGGACAGGTGAAAGGTGTAGAGGGTGCCGGTCTGATCGGGGTCAAAAGACTGGGGGCGGTAGTCGGGAGATACCCCGTCCCACACCAGTTGGAAGGGAAGCGTTTCACCCCCGGCGGTGATGGACACTCCGCCGGGGTCAAAGTCCCACACGGACTCCTCCAGAGAGAAGGCCATCTGGACCTTTCGGTCCTCCGCCGTGGGGTTCTCCATCTGATAGACGGCCTTTACCTGGGCGTTGAGGGAGTAATCGTCGGATTCGGCGACCTGGAAGGACAGGTCCTCATGGAGGACGGCGATGGGGCAGTCCGCCTCCACCGCCAGCACTTCCGAGCCGGGCGAGCCCTCCCAGTGGGTGGGGGCGGAGTTGGCGCGGGCCGGCGTGAGCAGGGCCGGCAGCAGAGTCAGCAGGGCCAGGGCGCAAGAGAGCGTTCGTTTCATGGGTGCCTCCTTTCCAGATTTGAGGGTCCTGCATCTTCAGTATAACAGCTTCCGCTCCCTTCAGCGAGAACAAAAGGGTAACAAAAAGCCGCTCTCCCCAATTTTGGGGAGAGCGGCCATCGTCTCGAAGGGGCTTAGAACTTCACCCGCTGGGCGATATAGTCCCGGACCTGGTCCATGGGAATACGGACCTGCTCCATGGTGTCGCGGTCCCGGATGGTGACGCAGCCGTCGGCCTCCTCCGTGTCGCTGCCCACCGTCTGGAAGTCCACGGTGATGCAGTAGGGGGTGCCGATCTCGTCCTGACGGCGGTAGCGCTTGCCGATGGAGCCGGCCTCATCGTAGTCCACCATAAAGTCCTTGGAGAGTTCCTCCACCAGCTTCTGGGCGGGCTCGGAGAGCTTCTTGCTCAGGGGGAGCACGGCGCACTTAAAGGGCGCCAGGGCCGGATGGAGGCGCAGCACCGTGCGCACGTCGTTTTTCGCGGCGTCCACCACCTCTTCGTCGTAGGCGTCCACCAGGAAGGCCAGAGTCACCCGGTCGGCGCCCAGAGAGGGCTCGATGACGAAGGGGATATAGTGCTCGTTTTTCTCCTGGTCAAAGTAGGTCATATCCTTGCCGGAGGTGTTCTGGTGCTGGGTCAGGTCGAAGTTGGTGCGGCTGGCCACACCCCACAGCTCGCCCCAGCCGAAGGGGAAGACGAACTCAAAGTCGGTGGTGGCGTTGGAGTAGTGGCTGAGCTCCTCAGGGTCATGGTCCCGCAGGCGCAGATTCTCCTCCTTCATACCCAGGGAGAGCAGCCACTGCTTGCAGAAGTCCTTCCAGTAGGCGAACCACTCCAGCTCGGTGCCGGGCTGGCAGAAGAATTCCAGCTCCATCTGCTCGAACTCCCGGGTGCGGAAGGTGAAGTTGCCCGGGGTGATCTCGTTTCGGAAGCTCTTGCCCACCTGGCATACGCCGAAGGGGAGCTTTTTCCGGGTGGTGCGCTGGACGTTCTGGAAGTTGACGAAGATGCCCTGGGCGGTCTCGGGGCGCAGGTAGACGGTGTTTTTGGCGTCCTCGGTGACCCCCTGGAAGGTCTTGAACATCAGGTTAAACTGCCGGATGTCGGTCCAGTTGTGCTGGCCGCAGGTGGGACAGGCGATCTGATGTTCCTCAATGAACTCCTTCATCTGGGCCTGGCTCATGGCGTCCACACTGTGGCCCAGGTCAAAGTGGTTCTCCTGGCACCAGTCTTCAATGACCTTGTCGGCGCGGAAGCGCTCCTTACACTCCTTGCAGTCCATCAGAGGGTCGGAGAAGCCGCCCACATGGCCGGAGGCCACCCACACCTGAGGATTCATCAGAATGGCGGCGTCCAGGCCCACGTTGTACTTGTTCTCCTGGACGAACTTCTTCCACCAGGCCTTTTTGACGTTGTTCTTCAGCTCCACGCCCAAGGGGCCGTAGTCCCAGGTATTGGCGAGACCGCCGTAGATCTCGCTGCCGGCGAAGATAAATCCCCGGCCTTTGCACAGGGAAACGATCTGGTCCATGGTTTTTTCCGTATTTTTCATAGGAAATCGACTCCAATCTGCCGCGCAGGCGGCGTGTGATAGGCTCGAGGGCGAAAAAAACGCCCTGAGCCTTCGTTCGGGCTCAGGGCGAACAAAATGTCCGTGGTACCACCTGAATTCGGAGCGGGCTGCTCCGCACTCGATCCGGCGCAGAAATCACACCGGCTGTCCCGGTAACGGGGGACGGACGGCGGCGCCTACTGGGGAAATTCCCGTTTGGGCCGCAGCTCCCGGGCGCCCTTCCGCAAAGCCCTTCGGGGACCTTCCACCAAAGCGGTCCCTCTCTGAGGCCGGAGCCGTGCGTACTTCTCCCGGTCATTGCCTGAGTATTGACGTTTGCTGTATTCTACCACTCTTTTTCCCATTCGTCAAGGAGAAAAGAACCTCACAGGTCTTTGGACTTCATCTTATCCAGCTCGGCTTTCTGCCGTGCCTTCGCCCGGCCGGTGCCCATAAAGTAGGCCGCCAGCAGGCCCAAAACGCACATGCCGCCCGGAATCAGATAGAGGGGGCTGCCGTCGACAAGGCACATTATAGCAAAAATTACCACAAAGAGGATGGGCAAAATAAGCCCCAGGCGGAGCTTCTGTTTCTGTCCGAAATAGAATTGGACGGCGATGAGGGCGATGGTGAGAAACATTCCTATGACATCGGAAAGCATGATGATTCCTCCTCAGGTTGCAGCGTCGGGGCGTACCACAGGGGCCGGAGTTTCCCGCTGGTAGTGGTCCAGAATGTCTTTGGCGGTTTCCAGGTCAATGCGCCCATCCACGGCCAGACTCTTGATGTAGGCCTGAAAGGGCGCCTCCTGCCGCTGGTCGTTGATCTGGATTTTCTGAATGAGCTTATCCAGCCGCAGGCGTACCGTGGGATAGGAGACCGCGTAATATTTTGCAATATCCTTCAATGAGCCCGAACGCAGCACAAAGTTTTTCAAAAATGCGGCGTCCTCTTCCTCCAGACCCAGAAACCACTGGGGAATGCGATCCAATTCCAGTGTGTTCACCCCTCTCTGGTTTTAATAAATTAAATATAGCATAAATAAAATAAAAGTCAAGACAAATATGAACTTTATTTTTTGAAAGATAAGACCCCGCCTTTTATTTTCAAAAGACGGGGCCGGAGCGCTCAGCCGAGCAGCAATTCCAGATCGCTGAGGGTGAGTTGGGGGTGGAGGGCCAGGTTGATGCCGAAGGCCACCGTTCTGGAGAGGTCCTCCACATCCTGATCGATCTCCCGGGGAGTCACAATGACCCCCTGTCCGGAGCCGGACAGGGACTCGGGCGTGTAGGCCCCCTGTCCGGCCTCCTCCAACACGTCGGCGCAGAGGGTGGCGGCGTCCACCACGGTGGGGACACCCACCGCCACGACCGGGATTCCCAGGCTCTCCCGGTTCAGGGCCCGCCGGTGGTTGCCCACCCCGGAGCCGGGGACAATGCCGGTGTCGGAGAGCTGCACGGTGCGGCATACCCGGCGCAGGGAGCGGGCGGCCAGGGCGTCCACCGCCAGAACACAGGCCGGGCGGACGGTTTCGGAGAGGGCGGAGAGGAGCTCGGCGCTCTCAATGCCGGTGGAGCCCAACACCCCGGGGGCCAGGGCGGACACCGGGCGGTAGGCGGCAAAATGCTCGGGTACGCTGTGGATCAGATGCCGGGTGACCAGAGTGAGGTCGGCGACCCGTGGTCCCACCGCGTCGGGAGTGATGGCCCGGTTTCCCAGCCCGGCCACCAGGACCGGCGCGCGGGGCGGCAGATCTTTCAGCAGTTCGTTTAGCTCCCCGGCCAGGGCCCTGACGGCCCGGGGGAACGCGTCCTCCTCCCGGCGCAGGAGTTCCTCCAGACCAAGCGTGATATAGTGTCCCTCCGGCTTGCCCAGGGCCTGGGCTCCCTCCCGGTCCAGGATGTCCACCCGGGTCACCGGAAACCCCTCCCGGCGGTCCTCCCGGGCCCGGACCCCGGGCAGGGCGCTCTCTTCCCCGGCGGAGGCCCGCCAGAGGGCGTGGGCCTCGTCGGCCAGGTCGGTTCTGCGTGTGAGCATGGCGCTGACCTCCTCTTCCGGAGCGCCTCCAGCCCGGGGCTGGAGAAAAAAATCCCCGGAAATCAAAAATAACAGTTGCATTTTTCCCGATTGACTGCTAAAATATAAAAATGCATGGGCGACCATGCAAATCGTCATCGGAGGAGGTGTTTGGTTTGCCGAATATCAAGTCTGCCAAGAAGCGTGTCCTGGTGAACAAGACCAAGGCCATGCAGAACAAGGTCGCCAAGTCGGCGCTCAAGACCGATATCAAGAAGTTTGAGGCTGCGGTGGCGGAAGGCAACCGCAGCGAGGCCGATAGCGCTTACAAGGTGGCTGTCAAGGCCGTCGACAAGGCTGTGGGCCATGGTCTGCTGCACCGGAACAATGCCGCGCGCAAGAAGAGCGCCATGACCATCAAGCTCAACAAGCTGGCCTAATTGGATAAAACATGGTCGAAAGAACCGCCTGCTTTGCAGGCGGTTTTTGCATTTTTTCGATTGTCTTTTTTCACCGGGAGGGGGATAATAAAACAAAAAGGGGGGAAGGGCATGGACAGGGTGCTGCGATGGAAGCCGGTACATTTTGTGATGGAGCTCGTGGAGCTCTATTTTCAAAAACGTGTCTCCCGGGCGGCCGCCGAGCTGGCCTATTTCCTGATTCTGAGTTTTTTTCCGGCGCTGATCTGCATTCAGTCTTTTGTGGGCCGGCTGAACCTGGATGCCGATACCCTGCTCCACGCGCTGGCCCCCGTCATTCCGCAGGACAGTCTGGGCGTACTGACGGACTACTTGACCTACATCGCCCGAAATCAGTCCGACGCCATGCTGCTTGGCGGAGTGGTGATGCTGCTGTTTTCGGCGTCGGCGGCCTTTCGGGCGCTGATGAACGTGATGGATGATATCTATGACCGGCAGGGGGAGGGGGGCCTGCGGCGCGTTGCGGCCAGTGTGGTGTGTTCGGTGCTGTTGCTGGCCACCATCTACCTGTCCATTCTGGTGGTGCTCACGGGGGAGTGGCTGCTGGAGCTGGCCGCCCGGTTTCTGCGCATCGACGTGCTGCGGCTGCTGTGGAGCTGGCAGTCGGTGCGGTTTCTGATGCTCTTCGGTATGGTGCTTTTGTTCATCCTTCTGGTCTACCGGATGGCCGCGCCCCGCGGAAAACCCCGGGCGCCCGTTTTGACGGGAGCGGTGCTGGCCGCCGCGGCCCTGGTGGGGACATCCATGCTCTTCTCCTGGTTTATTGGGATGTCCTCCCGGTATGCCCTGGTCTATGGGTCCCTGGCCTCGGTGATTATCCTGCTGGTGTGGCTGTACCTGTGTGGAAATATTATCATTCTGGGCAATGTCTTTAACTGCGTGTGGTATACCCATAAGAAAAAGCGCTACCTCCAGCGCATCAAGCGGGAGGAGCGCTTTTCCGACTGAGGCGGAGTTATTTTCTGGGCGGGAGCTCTTTCACCGGGCGGCAGGGATTGCCCACCGCCACCACATGGTCGGGGATATCCCGGGTCACCACGCTGCCCGCGCCGATGACCACATTGCTGCCGATGGTGACGCCGGGCAGGACGGTGACATTTCCGCCGATCCACACGTCGCTGCCCACCGTAATGGGGCGGGCATACTCCAGACCGGTGTTCCGGGTCTCGGCGTCCAAGGGGTGGCCGGCGGTGTAAAAGCCGCAGTTGGGGGCGATAAATACATGATCTCCAAACACCACGGGGGCGCAGTCGAGAATGACGCAGCCGTGGTTAGCATAGAACTGTTCACCCACGGTAATATTCCATCCGTAGTCGCACCAAAAGACGGGCTCAATGTGGAACTGCTCCCCGGTGCGGCCCAGAAGCCGCCGCAGGAGCGCGTCCCGCTCCTCAGTCCGGCCGGGAGAGAGCTGATTGCAGGTATGGCACAGCTCCTTGCACGTCCGGCGCAGGGAGACCAGCTCCGGGTCCTCGGCGTTGTAGAGCTCCCCGGCGAGCATTTTTTCCCGTTCGGTCATGTGGATTCCTCCTTTTCCATATGATAGATATATATCATCGATACCAGCCACTGTCAAGGAGAGGGAAAACCCCCGCCGGATATATCCGGCGGGGGTTTTGTCACATTAAGACTCCGGCTTGGAGGGTGCGCCGCCCTCCCCTTTGGGCTTATTGCCCCGGTAACGGCGGTGAGGCCGGCGGCGGCGCTTTTCACCGCCTTCCCCTTCTGCCGGGGCGGCGGCGCCCTCCTGGGCGGGCGGCGGCGCGGGCCGGTCAGACTTGGGCCGGGGAGGTTTCTGGCCCTCTCCGCCCTTATTTCGGGGGGGCTTGGCCTCTTTTTCTCGGGGAGGGGCCGCCTCTCCGGCGGGAGACTGGGCCCCCTCCTGGGGGCGTTTGCTGCGGGAGCGGCGGCGGCGGGAACGGGTATGCTCCCCCCGCTCTTCCCCAGAGCTGTACTCCAGAGAGAGCTGGGCCAGGGCGGCGGAGAGCCGCTCCTCCTCCGTCTCGGGGGGCGGAGTGTCCCGGCGCAGCTTGGAGAGTTCCTCCGGCGGCGGGGGGACATAGCCCTCGGGCCGCTTGCCCTTGCCGTTGCGGACCACGCAGATCTCACAGTTGTGGTAGCAGCGGGGGGTGTCCGGCTGATCGTCCAGGCGGACGGTGACCGTCTCCCGCAGCAGGTCCACATGGGAGATGTTGCCCACCCCGTCGGGGGTCTCCACAAAGGACTCGTTCTTGGGCATCCGCTTCACGGCGTCCTCATAGGCCTCCTGCTCGTATTTGAGGCAGCACATGAGCCGCCCGCAGGTGCCCGAAATCTTGGTGGGGTTCAGGGAGAGGTTCTGCGTCTTGGCCATCTTGATGGAGACGGGCTGGAAGTCGTCCATGAAGCGGGAGCAGCAGAAGGGCATCCCGCAGATGCCCAGGCCGCCCAGCATCTTGGCCTCGTCCCGGACGCCAATCTGACGCAGCTCAATGCGGGTGTGGAAGATACCGGCCAGGTCCTTCACCAGGGCACGAAAGTCCACCCGGCCGTCGGCGGTGAAGAAGAAGAGAATCTTATTGCCGTCGAAGTTGTACTCCACCTCCACCAGCTTCATCTCCAGGCCGTGTTCGAGAATTTTTTCCTGGCAGATGCGGAAGGCCCGCTCTTCTTTTTCCCGGTTGCGCTGGACCACCTCCAGGTCCTTTTCGTTGGCGATACGGACCAGCGGGCGCAGGGGCTGTACCACGGCGCTGTCCTCCACCAGTGTGTTGCCCTGGACGCACTCGCCGTATTCCAGGCCCCGGGAGGTCTCGATAATCACCCCCTGTCCGGCCGAAACCGGAATGCCCTGGGGGTCGAAATAATATTGTTTGCCTCCGCTTTTAAAGCGAACGCCGATGATTTCGGTCATAGGGGTACCTCATTTTCTGTCATTTGGACCGCAGCGCGGCCAGGCCGGCGCACAGCCACCCGGCCAGATGGCCGCCGCCCACGTAAAAACCGCAGGCCGTCCGCAGGCGCTGAAAAAGGGCGATGGCCTCCATCAGGGCCCGCGGCGAGAGAACCCGGGAGAGCTGCCCCGCCTCTTCCCGGCGCTGGGGGTCGGCCTCCTCCTCCGCGCCCGCCCCCGCCAGCAGGGCGTCCCGGCATAGGAGAACGCACTCCTCCATCAGGACGGAGAGACGGTCCCGGTCCCAGGTCTTTTTGTCGTTCTCCAGGGCGATACAGCCCTCGGCCAGAGCCAGCTCGTCCCCCCGGGCCAGGGCGTCCATCAAAGCCAGAGCGGTACGCCGCTCCAGCTCCTCCCCGGAACCGGCGTGCTCCAGCTCGTCCACCGCCCGGCCCAGCAGGCCCTCGCACCGCCGGGCGGCCTCCAGCACGTCCCGCCGTTCCCGGTCCGGATAGCGGGCGAGGAGATAATCCTGTGCCTCTTCCAGAGATACGGGGGAGAGGTTCAGCGTCTCGCACCGGGAGCGCACGGTGGGCAGGAGGGCGGCGATGTTGTCGGTGAGGAAGAGGAAAGCGGCATAGGCCGGACCCTCCTCCAGCAGCTTTAAGAGGGCGTTCTGGGCGCTCTCGTTCATATTCTGAGCCTGCTCCAGTACGTACACTTTCCGGGCGGCCTCATTGGGCCGGATGTAGGCGTCGGCGCGCAGGGCGCGCACCTGGGAGACGTTGATATCCCGCTCCCCATCCCACACCGGAATGATGTCCGGATGGATGCCTCCAAAGGCCTTTTTGCAGCCGGAGCAGCGGCCGCAGGGAGCGTTCTCCGTCCCGGCGGAGCACACCAGGGCGGCAGAGAGCAGGCCGGAGAGCACATGCTTGCCCGAGCCGGCGGGACCGCAGAGAATGTAGGCGTGGGAGAGTCCACGCCGGGCGGTCTGCTGCTCCAGCTGTTGTTTCAGGGGGGCATTTCCCGCCAGGGCGCTCAGATTCATCTCCGCTTATACCCGCTCGAAGCGCTCGATATCCACCACAAAGATGGTGGCGCCCCCCACAATGACCTCCACGGGCATACTGGGGTAGTAGCCGTAACTCATCTCCGTGGTAGTGGGAATCATCTGCTTGCGGCTGTGGGACTGCTCTTTGATGATGTCGATAACCGACTGGACCTTTTCCTCGTCCACACCCACCAGAATCGTCACGTTTCCAGCCCGCAGAAAGCCGCCGGTGGTGGCCAATTTGGTGGAGGAGAAGCCGTTCTTGGTGAGGGACTGGGTCACCGCGTTGGCATCGTCGTGGTTGATGATTGCAAGGATCAGTTTCATAGGGAATCCCTCCTCAGACTCGAAGCCGTGTGCAGGGTATACAACACACATTTAAAGGCGGACCACTTCCATGCCTTTCTCCATATTATAACCTATTTGGTTCAAATATGCGATAGTTTTTTTCGTCACCCGCTCCCCGGGGGCCAGAACGGGCACGCCGGGGGGATAGGGGGCCACCTGTCCGGCGGCGATCCGGCCAAGGGCTTCCTTCACCGGGAGGGTCTCCGTGAGGGAAAAACGGGCCTGCCGGGGGGAGCAGACCGGCTCCGGCGGGGGAGCGGGGGGGAGGTCCAGACGCTCCGGCGGAGGGGAGGGGAGCGCCTGCTCCAGGGCCCGCTCCAGGCGGCGGAACGCCTCCGGCGTGTCGCTGGCGGTACAGATGCACACCACATGGCGCTGATCGGCCATTTCAGGGTAGACCCCCAGGGCCTCCAGAGCGGCCTTTCCCGCAAAGCCGTCGGCGCAGCAGAGGACCAGCCGGGTGGGGTCCAGCTTGAGCGGTCCGGGCCGCAGGGCGGGGAAGCGCGCCCGCAGGGCGGCCACCGCCTCCACAGTCCGCGCCAGGGCGGGCCGGCCCTCCTCCTCCATCCAGGCCCGGGCGGCGTCCAGAGCGGCCATCATGGGATAGGAGGGCGAGGAGCTGCCGAAGAGAGAGGCCGCCCGGCACAGTTCCTCCAGAGGGAGAGAGGAGAGGAGAAGGGCGCTTTGGCCCGGGGCGGGGAGGGTCTTGTGGGCGGAGACCACCGCCACATCGGCGGCCGCCAGGGAGCGGTCCCCCAGAAAAGGCAGATGGGCCCCGTGGGCGGCGTCCACCACCAGACGGGCGCCATGTGCATGGGCGATCCGGGCCAGAGCGGGAATATCCGACAGCACACCGTAATATGTGGGAGAAGTAATACAGACCGTTTTGATTTCAGGATGTGCGGAGAGAGACTTATCCACATCCTGTGGGGAAATCGGGCCGGCCACTGCCTCCCCGGCGTACCAGGGGCGGAAGAGATAGACCGGCTCCAGGTCCAGCAGAGCTAGGGCGTGATAGGCGGAGCGGTGGCTGCCCCGGTCCAGGAGCACCCTGTCTCCCGGGCGGCAGGTGAGGGCCAGGGCGGAGAGCACCCCCTGTGTGGAGCCGCCTGTGAGGAACAGACAGCTGGACACCCCCACGGCCTGGGCCCAGAGGTCTTCCGCTGCCCGGATGGGGCCGTCGGCCTCAAAGAGATTGCCGGTGGGCGGGAGCTCGGTAAAATCCAGCGCGGCGGCGGCGGAGAGCTCGGGCAGGGGCAGGCCCGTGCCCTTGTGCCCGGGCATGTGCATCCGCAGGGGATGGGTGGAGGCAAAGGCCCGCAGGGCGTCGCAGAGAGGGGTCTGGGTCATGGGAGGACCTCCTTTGTCGTGTAAAAGAGCGCCCTGCGGTTTCTGCCGCAGGGCGCCGGAATGGATTCGAATCAAATTAGGGCAGGTAGTTGAGGGGATTGACCAGACTGCCGTTCCGATGGACCTCGAAATGGCAGTGCGTGCCCGTGGAGCGTCCGGTGGAACCGGCCCGGGCGATGGTCTGACCCTTATAGACCTTGTCCCCCGCAGAGACCAGCAGGCTGGAATTGTGGGCGTAATAGGTCACAAATCCGTTGCCGTGGTCGATGGTCACCAGATAGCCGTAGGTGCCGCTCCACCCGGCAAAGGTGACCGTGCCGCCGTCGGCGGCCGAGATGCCGGTACCGTAGGAACAGGCGATATCCAGTCCGCGATGGAGGCTATAGGAACCGAAGATGGAGCGGTAGCCATAGTAGGAGGTGATGTTGCCGTAGACCGGCCACTGGAAAGAACCGGTGGCAATCCAGGAGGGGCGCTCCTTCGTGCCCACGGCGATGACCCGCTCGGTGGGCTGGGTCAGGACGGTGGTCTCCACAACCTCACGGCCGGTCTCCTTGCCGTTGAGGTAGGTCACATCGGCGGTGACCTGCTGCGTACCGGCGCTGCCGGCGCTCACGACCCGGGTGTCTCCCTCGTACATCGAGCTGTCCTCAACCTCCCGCACGGGGGCGGCCACCGACTCGGTATAGGTCACATGGTCCACCGTCTCCACCGACAGGAAGGGAATCTCCTCCTTCATGTTGAGAACCTGGCCGATCATGAGTTTGTTGATGTCGATGCCGGGGTTCAGGGCCTCCAGCTCGGACATGGTCATATCGTTTTCAAAGGCCAGAGCCATAAACGTGTCGCCGGCCTGGACCTCATATGTAGTCTCACCGTTGGTGTTGGAGGTGAGGGTGGTCTCAATGGCGTTGAGATCCTGCTCCACATCGGAGGAGATGTACTCCCGGACAATGGAGACGTTGTCGGTAAAGCGGGCGGAGGTAGTATTTTCGTTGGTGTAGGAGGCCTGGATGGAATCCAGAATGGCGGTGAGGTCCTCCCGCTCCGCGGCGGCGCCCACCACCTGTCCGTTGACCAGGAGCACGTAGCTCTTCATCACGTCGCCGATGCGGTCGAAAAGGGCGGGCTCCAGTGTAGTGGCGGAGGGGATGCTGTCCCGCTCGGAGAGAGCCGGCTCATAGGTGACCTCGCCCTCCAGAGTGTAGTCGTACCCCAGAATCTCGGTGGCCCGGGCCTCCACCCGGTCCACAGCGGCCTCAAACTCGCTCTGGGAGGCCACCACACCGATGGGCTGGCCGTCAATGGACACCCGATAGCTGGGAACATAGACGCTGCTCACCACAGCGGCAATACCGGTTACAGTGGCGATGGCCAGAAACAGGGCCGGATTGAACGAGCGGAACGCGCCGCCGATGGCGCCGGCCCGGCGGACCAGCGGAATATGGGTCTGGAAGAACCGCTCAGCCTGGTCCAGGGCCGACTCCCGCATCCGGCGGGGAAGGGCGAGAGCCTGGGCCACGGCGCCGGAGAGCGAAGCACGCCGGGCCTCGCCCTGGGGCTGATGCAAGATTTCATCCATGGGAAAAGCCTCCCTTACATCATTTCTTCCCGGCGGGCCTGCCCGCCTGGAGGAAAAATGACAGAAACGTCATAAAGATTACAAAATGGTTACAAGCGTTATCTTACACTCCAAAACTGGATAAGTCAACCCCTATTCGCAAATTTTCCATGGATTTTCCCTGAAAAAGCGAAATATTTTGTTCAGAAATGAAAGAGGACCCCTTCCTGTTTACAAAGAGCGGGGACTGGTTTTATAATTAGATGAACCGAAAAAAGCCGCCGGGCGGCTGGAAGCGGCGTGAAAGGGAGGCTTCACGATGGAGCAGATCCGGGTCTGGACCAAACAGCATGAGAGCGTATTGACACAGTTGGAGCGGACAGGGCGTTATACGGCCAAAAAGCGCTATGTGGAGCTGGAGAACGAGGACTGCGCTCCCATCGTTCTGGAGGCTTACGACTGGCTGGTGAAGCATGCGCCCAACCGGGATCTGCGCCCGGCGGACGCGGAGTACCCGGTTTGGGTCTCCCTCGCCCGGGAGACCACCATGCTCCCCGAACCGGGGCGGGTGATTCTGGGGCTGGAGGTGGACCGGGCGCTGCTGGCCCCCATTCATGTGGGCAAGTGGGGGATGATCCTGAACTACTCCTACATCCCCGCCTCGCCGGAGGACGAGGCGCGGCACAAAAAGCTCCTCTCGGATTACCGGGTCAGCGATGTGACGGCCTATATGAGCCAGTTTTACCCCGCCATCAAGCGGGAGATTGTAAGCAGCTGGGAGCGGCTTTTCGATCCGGCGGTGCAGGTGGGCGGCAACTACACCTATGCAATTTTATGGGAGCTGAGGAGCGAATGGATGACAAGCGTGGAACGATGACCCTCTACACCGCCCAGAGTACGCCGGTACTCCGGGCCATCGAGCGGGACGGAGTCTGCTTCTCACGGGCGGAATACGTCCGCCGGAAGTACGGGGAGAGCGCCCCCCTCTTTCTGACGGTTTACGGCTGGTTTGTTCAGAAGGCGGCGGAGCGGGTGCCTCCGCCAGAGGGGGCGCAGTTCCCCTACTGGGCCTTTGCGGAGACCAGCAGCATCGACCTCTCCAGCGCCGAGCACATCCTCACGCTGGAAGTCCCCCGGGACCAGGCGGTCTTTTTCGACGTGTTCGACTGGAACCGGATTTTGCAGCTGCGCTACCTGGGTGAGAATGAGCAGCAGGAGCGGGAATTCCGCCAAGAACTGGAGCTGCGGGGCCTGGACAACCAGAAGGTGATGCTCTCCAGCTTTTATCCCGAGTGGAAGGGGCGCATTCTGGAGAGTTGGGAGCGGCTCTTCCGCTGGCATGAGCGCATTTGTGCGGGGGATACCTCCTGTGTGGGCAGCGTTCAGGCCGGACTGTGGTGTATCCGGCGGGAGTGGATCGTATCCGGGCTGTGAATTCGGCCCGAACAGGGCGGAGGGATGTGCTCGCCGCATAGGCGTCCTGCGCGGACAGCGCCCCCTTTCTTTTCGCGAAAAGAAAGGGGGGAAAGAAAAGGCGGAGAGGGGAACTTCTCGTTCCCCTCTCCACTCCCCTCCAAAAGGGCGGCCTTTTTGGAGGCCGCCCTGATTGCCTGGGTACAACGCTTTCCTCAGGCCGAGCAGGCGGCCCGTCCGGGCCGGACAAAAAAGCGCCCGTGGAATTCCACGGGCGCTTTTGCTATGGCTGCGCTTATTCGGCAGACTCTTCTTCCTTCTTGGTGCAGACGATATTCAGCTCGTCCAGCTGCTTGGGGTCCACGAAAGAGGGGGCGCCCATCATCAGGTCCTGGGCGTTCTTGTTCATGGGGAAGGGGATGATCTCCCGGATGGAGTCCTCGCCGGCCAGCAGCATGACCATGCGGTCCACGCCGGGAGCGATGCCCGCGTGGGGAGGCGCACCGTAGGTGAAGGCGTTGTACATGGCGGGGAATTTGGCCTTCACGTCGTCCTCGCCCAGGCGGACGAGCTGGAAGGCCTCGATCATGATCTCCGGGTCGTGGTTCCGCACTGCGCCGGAGGAGAGCTCCACGCCGTTGCACACCAGGTCGTACTGGAAGGCGGTGATGGAGAGGGGGTCCACCTCGCCGGCGGCGGCCTTCTTCAGGATCTCCAGGCCGCCGTTGGGCATGGAGAAGGGGTTGTGGCAGAACTCCAGCTGACCGGACTCCTCGCCGATCTCGTACATGGGGAAGTCCACGATCCAGCAGAACTCGTAGCGCTCCTTGTCGAAGTGCTGGGGGGCCAGGGCGACGGCCTGCTTGAGGAGGACGCCGGCGGTCTTCTGGGCGGTGAGCTTCTTCCCGGCGGTGAGGCCCACAAAGGTGCCCGGCTCCAGACCCAGGGTGGAGACCACCTGGTCCTTGATGGGCTGGACAAACTTGGCGATGCCGCCCACGATCTCGCCCTTCTCGTCCAGACGGAACCAGTAGGCCTTCTGGCCGGACTGGACCTCCACGTCGGCGCAGAGCTTGTCGATCTGCTTGCGGGTGGCGGTGAAGCCGGTGATGGGCACAGCCTTGACGGTGTTGCCCTCGAAGGGCCCGAAGCCGCAGCCGGCGAGGACCTCGGTGGCGTCTTTCACCGTCAGGTCGATACGAAGATCGGGCTTGTCGGTGCCGTAGGTCTCCATGGCGTCCAGGTAGCTGACCCGGCGGAAGGGGGCGGTGGAGGCGGTGTTGTAGGTGCCGTACTTGGCGAAGATGGGGGGAAGCACGTCCTCCAGCACGGCGAATACGTCCTCCTGGCCGGCAAAGGCCATCTCCATATCCAGCTGATAGAACTCGCCGGGGGAGCGGTCGCCCCGGGCGTCCTCATCCCGGAAGCAGGGGGCGATCTGGAAGTATTTATCAAAGCCGGAGGCCATCAGCAGCTGCTTGAACTGCTGGGGGGCCTGGGGCAGGGCGTAGAACTTGCCGGGATGTTTTCTACTGGGCACCAGATAGTCTCTCGCACCTTCCGGCGAAGAGGCGGTGAGGATGGGGGTGGTGATCTCCAGGAAGCCGTGGTCGATCATGGCCGCGCGCAGGGCGGCCACCACGTTGGAGCGCAGGATGATGTTCTCCTTCACCGCCGGGTTGCGCAGGTCCAGATAGCGGTACTTCAGACGGGCGGACTCGTCGGCCTCCCGGCTGCGGTTGATCTGGAAGGGCAGCTCGTTGTGGCGGCAGCGGCCCAGGACGGTGATGGCGGTGGGCACCACCTCGATGTCGCCGGTGGGGAGCTTGGAATTCTTGCTGTCCCGCTCCCGCACGACGCCGGTGACCTGGATGGCCGACTCCTTGTTCAGGGGTTTGACCAGGCGCATCATCTCCTCGGTCTCAATGACCACCTGAGTGGTGCCGTAGAAATCCCGGAGAACCACGAAGGCGAAGTTCTGGCCCACCTCCCGGATGTTTTCAAGAAAACCGGCCAGGGTGACGGTCTGGCCCACATGCTCCAGACGGAGTTCCCCACAGGTGTGGGTGCGGTAGGCAGTGCGTACACGATCCATGTCTGTTCAACTCCAATTTGTAATATAAAATTTAGTATCAACGGATTGTTTTAAATCATGCGCCCAATTGGCGGGTTAGTCCCGGTCGCGGATGGGCGCACCGGCGTTGCGGGCGGCCAGGCCGGAGCGGATGCGCGCAATGGCCTCGTCCACGCTCTGGGTGAGCTGCTCGCCGGTGGACAGGTCCTTGACGGCGGCCAGACCGGCCTGAATTTCGTCCTCCCCCAGGAAGACGACGTACGGGATGCCCAGCTTATCGGCATAGCCGATCTTCTGCTTGAACTTCTTGCGCTCGGTGTAGAGCTGGGTGCGCAGGCCGGCGGCGCGGAACCGGGTGGCCAGGGTAATGGCGGGGGAGAGGTCCTCCGTCATGGGCAGCACCAGCACGTCCGCCGGGGCGGTGAGCAGGTCGTCGTTGAGGTACTTCTGATCCTCCAGCACGAAGAAGAGCCGGGTCAGACCGATGGAGATACCCACGCCGGGGAGCTGCTTGTTGGTGTAGTACTCGGCCAGATTGTCATAGCGGCCGCCGGAGCAGATGGAGCCGATCTCCGGGTGGTCCAGCATGGCGGTCTCATAGACGGTGCCGGTGTAGTAGTCCAGGCCCCGGGCGATGGTCAGGTCCACTTTATAGTGGTCCTCGGGTACGCCGAAGGCGGAGAGGTACTGGACCACCGTGGAGAGCTCCTCCACGCCCCGGTCGAAGAGCTCATTTTTGCCCTTCAGAGCGGCGAGGGCCTCCATGGGCTGATCGGTGGAGAGAAGTTCCAGCAGCTGCCCGGCGGTTTCGGCGGGCACGGCAAAGTCGTTCACCAGCAGCTCTTTCACTTTCTCGGGGCCGATCTTCTCCAGCTTGTCGATGGTGCGCATCACGTCGGCCGACTGCGCCTCCAGACCCAGGAGCGCGAAGAGGCCGTTTAGCACCTTCCGGTTGTTGAGCCGGATCTGGAAGCGCTTGAGGCCCAGGGCGGTGAAGGTCTGATAGATGATGGAGGGAATCTCGGCCTCGTTGACGATGTCCAGGCTGCCGTCGCCGATGACGTCGATGTCGGCCTGATAGAACTCCCGGAAGCGGCCCCGCTGGGCCCGCTCGCCCCGGTAGACCTTGCCGATCTGGAAGCGGCGGAAAGGGAAGGTGAGCTCCCCGCTGTGGAGAGCCACATATTTGGCCAGGGGCACCGTCAGGTCAAAGCGCAGCGAGAGGTCGGTGTCCCCCTTGGTGAAGCGGTAGATCTGCTTCTCGGTCTCGCCGCCGCCCTTGGCCAGGAGCACTTCGCTGGCCTCGATGGCGGGGGTGTCCAGGGGGGTGAAGCCGTAGAGGGCGTAGGTCTTGCGGAGAATCTCCACCATCCGGTCGAACTGGACCTGCCGCTGGGGCAGTAATTCCATAAAACCGGAGAGGGTGCGTGGTTTGATGCGGTCCATAGTAACGCTCCTTTTTGATGGAATGGAGGGCCGGAAGGCAGGCAAAAAGCGCTTTCGTCCCCCATCTATGGGACGAAAGCGCCTGCTTCCGTGGTGCCACCCATGTTCAGCGGAGCGGGGCTCCGCCCTTTGTCCTTCTGGTGCGGGAAGGAGACCGCGCCCGTCTCCGGGCCCGCTGTTGAAGCCGTCTCCCGTCCTCCTGTCCGCAGGCGCTTCCAGCCAAAGGCGCCTTTCTCTGTCCGGCGGTGTGGGCGGTACTTGCCCCGTCATTGCGGTTTTGCTCCTAGAGCTTATCTCAAACGGGGAAAAAAGTCAACCCAATCCGGAAAAAACTCCGCCTGTCTCCGGGCCGGACAGGGGAAACCTCTGCCTGGGCATGAGGGAAGAGGCCCTGTCCGTTGGGAACGCGGAGGCGGGATCAGGCGGTAAACGGCTTGGTCTTGGGGTTGATGATATCCCGCCAGTCCAGGTCGCCCCGCTCCAGACCGTGGATGAGCATCTCGGCGGTGGCCACATTGGTGGCGAAGGGGATGTTATAGGTGTCGCACAGGCGGGTGATATAGCGCAGGTCCTTGTCCATATCCTCCGACTGCGGGTCGGAGAAGAAGAGAACCATATCGATCTCGTTGTAGGCGATGCGGGCGCCGATCTGCTGGATTCCGCCGTGCTCGTGGGACAAAAAGAGATGGACAAACAGACCGGTGGCCTCCGAGACGCTCTTGCCGGTGGTGTTGGTGGCGCACAGCGTATGCTTGGAGAGAACGCCGCAGTAGGCGATACAGAATTGAATCATGAGCTCTTTTTTTCGGTCGTGGCTCATCAGGGCAATATTCATATCAAAAAACTCCTCTCTCATGGTTGAGATCATCGGATGGAGTCCAGGGACCTTCAGCGCAGACGCATCAGGGGGACGCGTTCCCCCTCCAGCCGGCGGGCAATGTTCAGATAGGCCCGGGCCGCGCCCCAGCGGGCCATTAGAATGAGGGGCTCCCCCCGGTTGGCGGCCAGCATGACCTGGGGGTCCTCGGGTACGATGCCCAGAAGGGGCAGGCCCGCGGTGTCCATGGCGTCGTCGATTGTCGTGTGAAGCTGGCGCAGCAGTTTGGGCTGGATGCGGTTGACCACCAGATGGATGTGCCCCATCCGGTGTACCAGCTCTCCCACGGTGCGCTGGGCGTCCCGCAGGGCGGAGGCGTCGGTGGTGGAGACCACAATGGCCCGGTCGGCTCCGCACACCGCCATGCGAAAACCGCCGCCCAGACCGGCGGGGGAGTCCATCAGGATGTAGTCAAAACGGGACTTGGCCTGGAGAAGGAAGGTTCTCAAATCGGCCTCGGTAATATGGTCCCGGGGCGCGGTGAGGGGGGCGGTGAGCAGATACAGCCCCTGAATGACCGGATGGGGGACCGCCGCCTTTTCCAAGGTGGTGCGGCCGGAGAGGACATCGGTAAAATCCATCAGGGCCCGGTCGCTCATGCCCAGCGTCAGGTCCAGATTGCGCAGGCCGATGTCCATGTCCACACAGAGCACCCGGCGGCCCAGCGCGGCCAGGCAGGAGGCGACCCCGCCCGTCAGCGAGGTTTTCCCCGTCCCACCTTTGCCGGAAGTGATGACAATTGCAGTCGACATAGTAGCCTCCCTACTGCTGCCAGTCTACTTTATCACGGATTTGGAAGAAATACAATGGCTGTACTGGCTTTTTTTGTGCAAATCGTAAATATTTTTTAGACTGAATATTCTAATTTCCGAAATAAGTCAATGGAGAGGTGATTTCTGTATCTTAGCCCATCTTCTGGGGTAGCCTTTGGGGGTAGGGGTGGATTTTTCCACGACGACCACCCGGTGCACCACCTGGGAGCCGGGGATAGTGTAGTCCACCGATGGACGGAGGATTCCCCCCAGGCGGCGCAGTCCGCCCGCGGCCCGGGAGAGCTCCTCCTCGCAGTCCACCGCCTTCATGGCCAGGAAGCGCCCGCCCACCTTGACATAGGGCAGGCACAGCTCCCCCAGGACCTCCAGAGAGGCCACCGCCCGTGCGGTGGCAAAATCAAAGCCGTCCCGCCAGGGGGGCTGGAGGGAGGGTTCCTCGGCCCGGGCGTGAAGGGTCTCCACACCGGTCAGGCCAAGATGATTGGCCACCTCTGAGAGCCAATGGAGACGCTTATTCAAACTGTCCAGCAGGACGACCCGGGCTGAGGGGACCAGAATGCGCAGCACCATACCCGGGAAACCGGCGCCGGTCCCCACGTCGATGATGTGCCGGCCGGCAAAGTCGGCGCAGGTCAGCAGAGCGGCACAGTCCAGCATGTGGAGCTTGACCACCTGATCGGGGTCGGTGATGGCGGTGAGATTCATGACCTGATTTTTCTCCAGCAGCAGGCGGCCATATTCGGCCAGCTGTTCCGGGGCCTCCCGGGGGACCCGGTCCAGGAGGCCCAGCTCCGCCAGACCGCTGCGGATGGCTTCTTCCATATCAATTTCCTCCCAGAGCGGCGGCCAGGGCCACAAGCCCGGTGACCAGATTGACAAGGCAGGCCAGCGCGGCCAGAATACCCAACACGAGCATGGGGGTTTTCCGCACATCCCGCCAGCGGAGAAAGGCCACCGCCGCCAGCCCGCCGCAGGCGGGGAAGAGGAGGATGCCGGGAATGCCGTGGAGGGGCTCGCCGGTGGCCATATTGTAAGTGGTGAGGAGGACCAGAATGACCATATACACCACACCCATCCAGGCCAGCGCCCGCTTCACGGGGGAGGCCGGGGTGTAAGAGGGCCGGTTCTCCTGGGAATCCGGGGGTCGTTTGGACGGTTCAGACATCAGTTTTTCTCCTTCAGCAGATCGCGGATCTCCGTGAGCAGGACTTCCTCCGCCGGAGGCGCCGGAGGCGGGGCGGGAGCGGCCTGCTCTTTTTGATAGAGACGGTTAAAGACCTTCACAATACAGAATACCACAAAGGCCATGATAAAAAAGTTGAGCACGGCGTTGATAAAATTCCCGATCATCAGATCGCCGCCCCCGGGCAGGTGAATGGACAGGGCCGCCAGGGCCTCGTTGCCCCCGGCGAAGATGCCCAGAATGGGATTGAAGATGTCGTTCACCAAAGAATCGGTGATGGCCTTGAAGGCGCCGCCGATGATGACGCCTACGGCCAAATCCATCACATTGCCCCGGGCGATGAATTTGCGGAATTCGGCGAGAAAGCCGGTGGTCTTTTCTTTTGCAGACATAACATATTCTCCTCATGGAAAAATGGGACGGCGGAAACCCGCCGCCCCATTGGATGGTTCCTGCGCTGGGTGTGGATTATTTCTTGGTGGGAACCAGGAGCTCTTTGCCGCCCATATAGGGCTGGAGCACTTTGGGTACCTTCACGGTGCCGTCGGCCTGGAGGTTATTTTCCAGCAGGGCGATGAGCATCCGCGGGGGCGCCACACAGGTGTTATTCAGGGTGTGAGCCAGGTAGGTTTTGCCGTCCTCGCCCCGATAGCGGATCTTCAGGCGGCGGGCCTGGGCGTCGCCCAGATTGGAGCAGGAACAGACCTCAAAGTACTTCTGCTGCCGGGGGGACCAGGCCTCGATATCACAGGATTTGACCTTCAGGTCGGCCAGATCGCCGGAGCAGCACTCCAACTGCCGCACGGGAATGTCAAAATTCCGGAAGAGCTCCACCGAGTAGCGCCAGAGCTTTTCGTACCAATCCATGGAGTCCTCGGGCTTGCAGACCACGATCATCTCCTGCTTCTCAAACTGGTGGATGCGGTAGACGCCGCGCTCCTCAATGCCGTGGGAGCCCTTCTCCTTGCGGAAGCAGGGGGAGTAGGAGGTGAGGGTCTGAGGCAGCTTCTCAGCGGGGATGATCTGGTCGATGAAGCGGCCGATCATGGAGTGTTCGCTGGTGCCGATGAGGTAGAGGTCCTCTCCCTCGATCTTGTACATCATGCCGTCCATGTCGGTCTGGCTCATGACGCCCTCCACCACGTTGCCGTGGATCATGAAGGGGGGGATGCAGTAGGTAAAGCCCTTGTCAATCATAAAGTCCCGGCCATAGGCCAGCACCGCCTCGTGGAGCCGGGCGATATCCCCCAGAAGGTAGTAGAAGCCCGAGCCGGACACCCGCCCGGCGGCGTCCAGGTCGATGCCGTCAAAGGACTCCATGATGTCCACATGGTAGGGAACGGGGAAGTCGGGGACCAGAGGCTCGCCAAAGCGCTGAACCTCCACATTGGCCGAGTCATCGGGGCCGATGGGCACGGAGGGATCGATGATCTGGGGGATGACCAGCATGATTTTGTGGATCTCCTGAGCCAGCTCGTCTTCCCGCTGCTCCAGGTAGGCCAGACGGTCGGCGTCGGCCTTGACCTCGGCCTTCAGAGCCTCGGCTTCGGAGAGCTTGGAGGGGTCCTTCTTGGCCTGTCCCATCAGGACGCCTACCTGTTTGGATTTGGTGTTACGGGCGGTGCGGAGATCCTGGGCCTCCTGAATGGTCTTGCGGTTCTCGGCGTCCAGCTCCAGCACTTGATCCACCAGGGGGAGTTTCTCATCCTGAAATTTCTTTTTGATATTTTCCTTCACGGCCTCGGGATTTTCCCGGATAAAGCGAATATCCAACATGGTACTGCACCTCAAATTCTCAATCTGATTTATTGTGGAACCTGTTTCACGTGAAACAGGGGATTACAGCCATTCCATCAGGGACTGCCAGGCACTGAGCGGATCGTAGATGGAACGCTCTTCCTCTGTGAGTTGAGCGCTGAGCTCACCCAGTATGCGGGCGGTTTCGCCCGACTCGGGCTCTCCCCAACTGGTAAGGAGCTCTCTCGCCTGACTATACCGGCCGGCATTGTAGAGCGAGCGGATCTGGTTGAGCCGCCCCAGAGCCTCGAGCTGAGCCTGGGAAGCGTCCAAAGCGCTCTGCTGCTCGGCAAGTTGCCGCTGGGCCTCTTCCGCTTCGGTCTGGAGGGATTGGTTCTGCTCTTCCAACTGGGCGACCTGATCCTTCAGATCCTGATTTTCCTGAAGCATGTTGTCCAGGGTCTGGACCGCTGAGTCGGAGGACTGCTGCAAATCGTTGTAGGCGTCCCGGCTGGCCCGCTGCTGCATGAAATAGGAGAGGAGAAGCAGCAGAAAAGCTGCGGCAAAGAGAATAACCAAATAGATGAGGACGGAATTTCGCTTGCCGGGACTGGCGTGCTCCGCCTCGTGCTGGAGGGCGCCGCGCTGTTCAGAATCGGTGTCGTGGCTCACAGTGTCGCTCCCTTCTCACCGGAGGGGAGCTGTTCCAGCGTCTCCAAGAGCAGGTTCAGATCCTCGGTGTTATAGTATTCCAGTTCAATTTTGCCCTTTTTTTTGCCGCTTACAATGGTCACTTTCCGGCCGAAGCGATGGGAGAGGTCCTGCTCTGCCGAGCGCAGATAGATGGAGTAGTCCGGGGCGGCCTCCGGCTGGAGGGCGGCTTCGGCGCTCTCCTGCTGAGCGGCGAGGCGCTTGGCGAGGGCCTCTGTCTGCCGCACAGAGAGACCGTCGTGGACTACCTTCTGGGCCAGCTTCTTTTGCAGGTCGCCGGTGGGGGCGGCCAGGATGGCCCTGGCATGTCCGGCGGAGAGAGAGCCCTCCTCCAGAAGCTGCTGTACCGCGTCGGGCAGAGCCAGCAGGCGCAGGGCGTTGGCCACCGCCGGGCGGGACTTGCCCACCCGCTGGGAGACCTCTTCCTGGGTGAGGCCGTACTCCTCCATGAGGGTCCGGTATCCGGCCGCCTCTTCCACAGGATTCAGATCTTCCCGCTGGAGATTTTCAATCAGGCCCAGCTCCATGACGGTGCGGTCGTCTGCCTCAATAATAACAGCGGGGACCTCCCGGAGGCCGGCCAGCTTGGCGGCCCGCCAGCGGCGCTCTCCGGCGATGATCTGGTAATATCCGGAGGAGAGGCGCCGGACGGTGAGGGGCTGGATGATACCGTGGGTGCGGATGGAGTCGGCCAGATCGGCCAGGCTCGCTTCGTCAAAGCGTTTGCGGGGTTGTTTAAGACCGGGCTGTACCTCAGAGATGGGCAGGGAGAGGGAGCCGCCTTCCTGGCTCTGCAGGGCGTCGTCGCCCAAAAGAGCACCCAGGCCACGGCCCAGACCCCGGTCCTTGTTGGATGCCATAGACTCAGTCCTTTCTGATGGAGACGCCGTTCTGCTCCAGGACCTCCCGGGCCAGGGCCTCATAGGCCTCAGCCCCCCGGGAGAGGCTGTCATAGGCCATCACCGGCTTGCCGTGGCTGGGGGCCTCCGAAAGGCGTACGTTGCGGGGGATGACCGTCGCGTAGACCTGGCCGGGAAAGTGGCGCTTGACCTCCTCGGCCACCTGGAGTGAGAGGTTGGTCCGCCCGTCGTACATGGTCAGGACCACCCCCTCCATGGAAATGTGGGGATTCAGGGCGCGCTTGACAATGCGTACCGTGGAGAGCAGATCGGACAGGCCCTCCAGTGCGTAGTATTCGCACTGAACGGGGACCATAATGGTGTCCGCCGCACACAGGGCGTTGAGGGTGAGAAGTTCCAGAGAGGGAGGGCAGTCGATAAAAATAAAATCGTACTGCCCGGCCACTTGGGCCAGAGCATCCCGCAGACGGTACTCCCGGTGGTCCAGGCCGATCATCTCAATGGTGGCGCCGGCCAGGGCCTTGTTGGAGGGGATCACGTCGGCATAGCGGGTGGCGCAGATGGCTTTGTCCGGGTCTGCGCCGTTGATGAGCACATCATAAATGTTGGGCGAGGAAGATACCTTGTCCACCCCAAACCCGGAGGTCGTGTTTGCCTGGGGATCGAAATCACAGACGAGCACCCGCTGCCCCAGGGTCTGGAGCGCGGCCGCCAGATTGACGCAGGTGGTGGTTTTCCCGACACCGCCCTTTTGATTTACGATTGCAATGGTTTTTGCCATCTCTACTCCTGCCTTCTGCGATGGTTTCAACAGACTTTATTATAATGCGGCAGGAGGCGTAATTCAACTGTATTTCAAAAACTTCGTGGAGAGAAACATGAAACATGCAAAAAGACCGGGTGTTTCACGTGAAACACCCGGTGGATGGGAGAAGGGGAGTGGGGATTGATGTTTCACGTGAAACATCAATCCCGGGCCTGTTTGGGAATGCGGATGGTAAGCAGGATGGAGTCGTCGGTATCCTGCCGGTCGCAGGCGGCGTCCACTCCGGCGCTTTTCATCATGGAGAGCCCGCGGGTCACAGAGTTCAAAAAGAGACGCACATCCTTTAAAATAAACGCCGGCTTTTTTCGCGGCGAATGGGGAGCCGGATGTAAGAGCTGTTCAATGTACTCCTCGGTGCGGGCCACCGTGAAGCCCTGCTCGACCACCAGTTGAGCGGCCTGACGCTGCTGCTCCGGATCGGAGAGGCGGAGCAGGGCGCGGGCGTGGCGTTCAGTGGCGTGATGGTCCCGCAGAAGGGCCAGTACGTCGGGGGGAAGTTTTAAGAGCCGCAGTTTATTGGCTACAGCCGACTGGGATTTCCCAATGCGTTTGGCGGCCTCCTCCTGAGAGAGATGAAAGGTGTGGATGAGCCGTTCCAGCGCGGCGGCCTCCTCCACAAAATCCAGGTCCCGCCGCTGGAGGTTCTCAATGAGGGCCAGCAGGGAGGAGGACTGGTCGTCCGCCTGTACCAGGATACAGGGCACCTCGGTGAGACCGGCCAACTTGGCGGCCCGAAGGCGGCGCTCGCCCGAAATGAGCTCGTACCCTCCGGCGGCCTTGCGCACGGAGAGCGGCTGCAAGACCCCATAGAGGCGCAGACTGGCCGCCAGCTCCTCCAGGCCATCCTGGGAAAAGGTCTGCCGGGGCTGATTGGGGTTGGGAGCAATGGCGGAGACGGGGAGAAAAAGGACCCGGGTGCTCTCAAAGAGCCCCTTTTTTCGTTGGAGTACCATGGAGCGCGCCTCCTGTCGTCGGGATTCTATCAACCATATTTTACCATACTATGCCGCAAAGAGAGGGGAACCGCGTCGGACGGAACCACATTCCGTTCGACAGGACTCCCCCTTCTTTGCGATAAGCCTGTAAAGGAAAAATACTTACTCGACGGCCTTGAGGGACTCCACCATGTCAATCCGCCGCAGACTGCGCCCGGCGCTCAGGTTGCTCAGCAGCGAGAATACCGCGGTGAGCAGGGCGGCATAACCATATGAGGCGGGATGCAGGGTGCGGCCGAACATGAGCATATCGATCTCCACCGTCAGAATGAGCCACTGATGGAGGAACCGACCCAGCACCAGCCCCAGCGCGATGCCGAAGAGGGTGAGAAAGACGTTTTCCCGGTACACATAGGCGGAGAGCTCCCGCTCGTAGAAGCCCAAAACCTTCAGGGTGGCCAGCTCCCGCAGGCGTTCGGTGATGTTGATGTTGGTCAGGTTGTAGAGTACCACGAACGCCAGAGCGGCGGCGCACACCAGGATCAAAATAACCGCGTAGTCCACGCTCTCCATGCTTTTGGTAAAGGTATCCCGGGTCTCCTGAATGCGGCTGACTGCACTGACCCCCGAGAGAGGGATCAGGGCGGAAGCGAGAGCTTCTTCGGCCTCCTGACCGCCGGAACAGCGCACCAGGATGGTATTTTGGGCTGGGGCCTGGCCGAACAGCGCCTCATAGGTGCCGGCAGAGAGGTAGATATAGTGGAGAATGTAGTTCTCCACCGTATCCAGCACCGTGGCTTCCACCCGGCGCTCTCCATCCAGAGTGATGCGGTCGCCCGGCTCCACCTCCAGCAGGGCGGCGAGTTTCTCCGTGAGGACGACGCCGTCCTCGCCGGGGGTGATCTCCTCCCCGGTACGCCGGTCCTGGAGATGGATGAAGTGCGCAAATTCATCCCAGTCGGAGACGGCGAACAGGGTGGCGTCCACGGTCTGCACCGGGCTCTCTGCGGTCAGGGAGGTCTGGTGAACGTCCATCCAGGCCTGGGCGGTGTCGGAGGCGGAGAGCTCCCGCTCCAGCTCGCTCCACTCATCTTCCGTCACGTCGTCGGCCAGGGAGACCTCCAGACTGTATGTAAACAGCGCGTCGTACTGCCGGTCCAGCACATCGAAAATGGACCCCCGCAGGCCGAACGCCGCAAGGATGAGGGCGGTACACCCGCCGATGCCCACCACCGTCATCCAGAACCGGCGCTGGTAGCGGAAGAGGTTGCGGATGGTCACTTTATAGGTGAAGGACAGCCGCCGCCACAGGGGGCCGATGCGCTCCAGTAGCACCCGCTTTCCGATGGGGGGAGCCTTGGGGCGCATCAGGGCGGCGGGGGACGCCGCCAGCGTGGAGGCCACGGCCCCGCCCGCCGCGCCGGTGACGCAGCCCACCGCCGCTCCCACCGAGAGGAGATAGACCGCCGGGTCGGGGACCAGAATGAGCTCTCCCACGGTATAGAGAATCTTCCAGGCGTTGAAAATGATCCAGGGAATCAGAGTACACCCCACCGCCAGGCCCAGCACGCCGCCGGTCAGGGAGGCACTGAGACCATAACCCACATACTTCAGAGCGATGGCCCCTGTGCCGTAGCCCAGGGCCTTTTTGCCGCCGATCTCCACCCGCTGTTCCTCCACCATCCGGGTCATGGTGGTCAGACACACCAGGGCGGCCACCAGGAAGAAAATAATGGGAAATACCGAGGCCAGATTGCCCATCCGCTGGGCGTCCTGCTGGAAAGAGACGTAGCCCAGATTGGTGTTCCGGCCCAGGAAATACCACTCACAGTGTTCCATTTCGCTCAGCTCCCGCCGGGCGTCGTTGAGCTCCCGCCGGGCGTCGGAGAGCTCCTGCTCGGCCTCCGCCTTGCCGTCCTCGTACTCCCGAAGGCCGTCGGCGTACTCCGCCTCCCCGTCCTCCAGCCGGGTCAGGGCGTCCTGGAGCTCGGTCTCTCCATCGGAAATCTCCTGCTGGGCGTCGAGAAGCTCCTGTTCGGCCTGGGCGATCTGGCCGGGGAGCTCCGCTTTGGCCTGCTCCAGGTCAGACCGGCCGTCCTTATACTCCTGCCAGCCCTCGTCCAGCTCGTCCCGGCCCTGGAGCCAGTCGGCCTCGCCCTCCTCCAGGTCCCGGAGGCCGTCGGAGAGCTCCGCTTTGCCCGACTCCAGCTCCTCCAGAGCCCCGTGGAGGTCCGCCCAGTTTTGATCCAGCTCATCCCGGCCCTGGACCAGCTCCGCCCAGCCCTGATCCAGCGCTGTTTTGGCGTCGGAGAGCTCCTGTCCGCCCTGAATGGCCTCCTCCACGCCGGCGTCGTATTCCGCTTTGGCCTGCCGGTACTGCTCCAGGCCGTCCTGATATTCCATTTCCCCCCAGGAGAGCTGGGAGGCGGCGCGGTCCAGGGCGCTCTGGCCCTCTTCCAGAGCCGCACCGGTGGTCTGGAGGGCGGCCACTGCCCCGTAGTAGGCCGCAGTCAGGGCCTGAGCTTGACCGGCGATAGCCTCTACTCCGGTCAGGGAGGCGAGCAGCTCCGCCCCGTCGCCGGGCAGAGCGGCGGCGAGCGCGTCCAGCGCGGAGGAGTCCTCACCAGCGGCCTGAGCGGCCTGGCTCAGCGCCGAGAGGAGGGTGGAGAGGGGCGCAATGCAGCCATCGTAAAGGGCCTGGGCTTCCTCCAGGGCGGCCGCCGGGTCCAGTGCGGCCTGGGCGGCTAGGCCGCCCA
This sequence comes from Candidatus Flavonifractor intestinipullorum, assembly GCA_019118925.1. Lineage (GTDB taxonomy): Bacteria > Bacillota > Clostridia > Oscillospirales > Oscillospiraceae > Pseudoflavonifractor_A > Pseudoflavonifractor_A intestinipullorum. Next base: position 160,327 of record DWYC01000053.1, read on the forward strand.
GAACGGCCCCCACCGCCGCGCCGGTGTCCTCCGGCGTGTCGGAGAGCCATCCGGCGGCGCTCCAGCTCTGGGTCAATCCCTGGAAGAGCGCCGAGAGGGCGGTGTAGGACTCCTGCTGCTGGGCCAGCTGATCCCGGCCCGCCGAGAGGGCCTGCTGCCCGGCAAAGAGCTGCTCCCGGGCCGCCGCCAATTCATCTTCGGCTTCCAGGAGCTGGCGTCCTCCGTCGGCCAGCTCCTGCAGGCCCTGACGGTACTCCTCCAGGCCCTCGTCGTAGGCTAACTGCGCCTCCTCCAGGGTATCCAGACTCTCGTTATAAGTCTCCTCGCCGTCCAAAAGCTGACGGTAGCCGTCCTCGTACTCCAATACGCCGTTTTCATACTCCGCCGCGCCGGCCCAGTAGTCCTGCCAGCCCTCATCCAGCTCGGTCCGGGCGTCGTTGAGCTCCTGCTCGCCGTCCTCCAGCTCCGCGAGCGCGTCGGTCAGCTCGGCCTCTCCCCGGGCGAGCTCCTCCCGGGCGTCGGCATACTCCCGGCGCAGGGTGGCCCAGCCCTCATCCACCTCGGCCTGGGCGTCGCGGAGCTCCTGCACGCCGTCGTTGTAATCCCGCCAGCCCTCGTCCAGTTCCGTCCGGGCGTCGGTCAGCTCGGCTCGGGCGTCGGAGAGCTCCTGGTCCACCTCTGCCTGAGCGTCGGAGAGTTCCTGTTCCGCCTCGGAGAGCTGTTCCTGTGCCTCGCCGATCACGGCGTCGTACCGCAGGCCGGAGCGCTCCTCGCCCAGGGGCTCCAGCGCGTCGGAGAGAGCGTCGATTTGGTCCTGATATGCATCTCCATAACAGAGCAGCTCCTGTGTCCCCTCTGCCAGAAGATAGGCGTCGGTATAGGCCTCCAGGTGGAATGCCCCCTCGGGCAGGAGCACGAAGGCGGAGGCGGTCCCGGAACCCAGAGTGGAACTCCCCCGCTGAACGGAGACGTAGAGCGGGGAGTCGGCGGTCCCGACGATGGTAAACGTATCCCGCGTGAGGGACGGCTCATCCGCGTCGCCGGTGTCAAAGGTGATGGAGCTGCCCAAACTCAGGCCGGTCATCTCCAGGAGCGCGGGCTCGACCAGACACTCCCCGTCGCTTTCCGGCATCCGGCCCGACCGGAGGACGGGGGTGTTGATGCCCTGCGCCGAGAGGGAGTGGAGTTTGACGGCCAGACTGCTCGCATCGGTGGACACCAGGGCGTCCAGCGTGTAGGCCCCCTCGGCCCGGGCCACGCCGGGCTGGGCGGCCAGCACGTCGATATCCTCCCGGGTGAGGCCCAGCGTGGACACCACCCGCAGGTCCATCAGATGCTGCGCGTCGTAGTAGGCGTCGGCGGTATACTCCATGTCGGGGGCGGTGGTGCGCAGCCCCGCCAGAAAGGCCACCGCCAGGGCCGAGAGCACCAGCAGAGAGAGGAAACGGCTCCTGGTATTGCGAATCTCCCGCACCGCGTCGGTCAGGAGACGGTTTTTCACATGAACTCCCCCTTTCCCATTACCATTCGATGGTCTCCACCGGCCGGGGAGCGGCGTTGCGCTCCAGGGCGTCCACCCGTCCGTTTTTGATGTGGATGACCCGGTCGGCCATGGGGGTGATGGCGGTATTGTGGGTAATAACCACCACCGTCATGCCCTGATCCCGGCAGGTGTCCTGGAGGAGCTTGAGAATCGACTTGCCCGTCACATAGTCCAGCGCGCCGGTGGGCTCGTCGCAGAGGAGAAGCCGGGGATTTTTGGCCAGAGCCCGGGCGATGGCCACCCGCTGCTGCTCGCCGCCCGAGAGCTGGGCGGGGAAGTTGTTCAGCCGTTCCCCCAGGCCCACATGGCACAATACCTCCCGGGCGTCCAGCGGATCTTTGCAGATCTGGGCGGCCAGCTCCACATTCTCCAGCGCTGTGAGGTTCTGCACCAGATTGTAGAACTGAAAGACAAACCCGATATCATACCGGCGGTAGGAGGTCAGCTGCCGGGCGTTGTAGGAGCTGATCTCCCGGCCGTCCACCTGAATCGAGCCCCCGTCGCTCTGGTCCATGCCGCCCAAAATGTTGAGCACCGTCGTCTTGCCCGCCCCCGAGGGGCCCACAATGACGGCGAACTCCCCCTTCTCAATCTCAAAACTCACGTCGTCCACCGCAGGGATGACCACCTCGCCCATCTGGTAGCGTTTGACCACGTGCTGCAGGGAAATGTAGGCCATAGAGCACCTCCTGGTGTCCGATAGAAAACAGGTGTTGAAAAACCTCTTCTACTTTATTATAGTAGAATAAAAGATGCTTTCAATGGGCAAAGAGAACTCCTTTCGTTGAAAAATAGACACTAAGGAAGGAAGTGTTGAATATGAGCGCGGAAGTGGAGCGCCCCGCGCGGATGGAGGACCGGCGGGTGCGGCGCACCCGGGCCCAGCTGCGCACGGCGTTTACCAGCCTGATGGCGGAAAAACCGATCAATCAGATTACCGTGCGGGAGTTGGCCGACCGGGCCGACGTGAACCGGGGGACCTTTTATACCCATTACCGGGATATTTACGATATGCTGGAGCAGGTGGAGCAGGAACTGCTGGACGAGCTCACCGCCGTACTGGACCGCTATTCCGCCCAGGAGCTGCGCCGGGGCATCCGGCCGGTGCTGGAAGAGGTCTTTTGCTTTGTGCGGGAGAACGCCGCCCTGTGTACCGCCCTGCTGGAGAGCCGCAGCGAGCAGCCCTTTTTTCAGCGGGTGAGCGATCTGCTCTGGGAGCGCTGCATGGGGGAGTGGAGAGGAATCTATCCCCGCCTGGGGGAGGGCGCGCAGGGAAGCTACGCCATGCAGTTTCTGGTGGCGGGGACGGTGGGCCTGGTGCGCAGCTGGACCGCCCGGGGCTTTGCCGAGGACCCGGGGACCATGGCTGCGCTGGCCGAGCGGCTCATTCTCTCGGGCATCCGGTAAATAAAAAAGCAGAGACCGGACGCCTGCTCCTGACGTCCGGTCTCTGCTTAGGAAAGAGGATACAATGAAATGAAAAGAAACTGTCTCTTGCGAGTATTATAATAACCGAGAGTTGTTACAAAACAAGAGGAAAGCTGTTACAAGAGTTTTAAATTTTCCACACAAAATCGATTGGCCGTGGAAAAATCAAAGCTTGCGCCGCTTCTCCCGCAGCTGGCGGAAAAAGGCCTGGAGCAGAGCGGCGCACTCCTCCTCCAGCAGGCCGCCGTGGGCCTGGGGGTGGTGGTTGAAGGACTGGGCAAACAGATCCAGCACCGACCCGCAGCAGCCCGCCTTCGGGTCGGCGGCCCCGTACCACACCTGGGGAATGCGGGCGTTGATGATTCCGCCGGCACACATGGGACAGGGCTCCAGGGTCACATAGAGGCTGGCCTTGTGGAGGCGCCAGCCCCCCAGCGCGGCGTTGGCCGCCTCGATGGCCTCCAGCTCGGCGTGGGCCAGAGCCCGGCGGCCCCGCTCCCGGCGGTTGCGGCCCCGGCCCACCACCCGGCCGTCCTCCCAGACGATGACGCAGCCCACCGGAACCTCCCCCTCGTCCAGGGCCTCCCGGGCCAGAGCCAGGGCCTGACGCATATAGTCCTCATGAGTCATGATGGTCCCCCCGTTCATAAGACCCTAACAGCATACCGGATTTCCCCCGGCCGCGCAAGCCCCAGAAATGGACTGGTGTTTTGAACAGAACTGTAGTATACTAAAAATCAGGAAATCAAACAATTTTTTAGGACTTCTGCTCCGGCGGACCGGAAGGGAGGCGAGAAAAATGGACGACCTCTGGTCTGGATTGGCATTGGATATGCTGCGCCACCGGGTGGTCACTCTGGTAGGCAGCGGGGGAAAGACCACCACGCTGTACGCCCTGGCCCGCCGGGCGAGAGATGCCGGAAAGACGGTGATCGTGACCACAACCACGCACATAATGCCCCATCCGGGGATCTTTGTTACCGGCGACGGGACAAAAGAGGCGCTCCGCTCCGCCCTGGACCGGCACGGCATCGTCACACTGGGGAAAATGGACCGCACGGACAAGATGAGCGGTACGGGGTGCATTGCCGTGTGCAAAGAGCTCTCCGACCTGGTGCTTGTGGAGGGGGACGGGGCCCGGATGCACCCGCTGAAGGTCCCGGCCGGGCACGAACCAGTCATTCCGCCCGAGAGCGATGCGGTTATCGCGGTGGCGGGGCTGCGCGCGCTGGACGGCGCGATTGGGCGCGTCTGCCACCGGGCCGAGCGGGTGGCCGCTCTTTTGGGAAAAACACCGTGCGATCTCATCACGGAAGAGGATATCGCCGCCATTCTCCTCAGCCCCGCCGGGGGCCGGAAGGGGGTAAGGGGCACGATGGCCTTCCGGTGTCTGCTCAATCAGGCGGATACGCCGGAGCTCCAGGCCCGGGGAGCGCGCATCGCCCGGAACCTGGAGCAGGCGGGCGTACCCACCCGGGTTCAGCACTATGTGGAAAAGGAGCGTGGCGGGCGATGCTGGTTCTGATCAAAGGCGCGGGGGATTTGGCCACCGGAGTGGCCCTGAGGCTCTGGCGGGCGGGAATCTCCGTGGTGATGACCGACCTCGCCCAGCCCACCGCTGTGCGCCGGACGGTGGCCTTTTGCCAGTGCATCTATGATGGGACCGCGGCGGTGGAGGGTGTGACCGCCCGGCGGGTGGATACCCTGGAGGAGATCCGTTCCTGCCTGCGGCGGGGAGAGATTCCCGTTCGGGCGGACCCGGAGGCCCGCCTGCGGACCTGGTTTCCCTTCGACGCAGTGGTGGACGCCATTCTGGCCAAGCGGAACCTCGGTACCCGCCTGGAGGATGCGCCGGTGGTGGTGGCGCTGGGGCCCGGCTTTACCGCCGGAGTGGACTGCCACGCGGTGGTGGAGACCCAGCGGGGACACGACCTGGGGCGGGTCATCACCCGCGGGAGCGCGCAGCCCGACACCGGCATACCCGGAGCGGTGGAGGGCTATACGGTGGAGCGCCTGATCCGGGCCGGACAGGACGGGATCTTTCAACCTCAGGTCCGGATCGGGGACCTGGTGACCCGGGGGGATGTGGTGGCCCGGGTGGACGGCGCGCCGGTGTACGCACAGATCTCGGGCCGGGTGCGGGGGATGCTTCCGGGCGGACTGCGGGTCCGAACGGGCATGAAGGCGGGGGACATCGACCCCCGGTGCGAACGGGACCTCTGTCACACCGTCTCAGACAAGGCCCGCGCAGTGGGCGGCGGCGTGCTGGAGGCGCTGCTGGCCTTTGGCGCGGGGGGATGGAATGGAAGAAACGGAGCGTGGGAACAATGGAACGGCTGATTCTGTGCGGCGGCGGACATGTGTCCCTGGAGGTGGCCTATCTGGCCAGCCGGCTGGAGTTTGAGATCATCGTCATCGACGACCGGCCGGAATTTGCCAACCGGGAGCGCTTTCCCATGGCGGCGCAGGTACTCTGCCGGCCGTTCCTGGAGGCGCTGGAGGCCCTGGGCAGCCGCAGGGACGATTTTTATGTGATCCTTACCCGGGGACATGCCTACGACGGAGTCTGCCTGGACTATATCCTGCGGGGGGACTACGCCTATGTGGGCATGATCGGCAGCCGGATCAAGGTGGCCGCCGTCATGGAGCATATGCGGAATCTGGGCCATCCGGCCAACGTGCTGGCGGGGGTGCATTCGCCCATCGGGCTCCAGATCGGGGCGCAGACCCCGGCGGAAATCGCCGTGTCCATTCTGGGCGAGGTGATTCAGGAGCGGGCCCGGAAAGGTCCCGCCGCGCCGCCGCCCCCGGAGGAGGCGGGAATGCTGTGTACCATCGTAAAAAAGAGCGGCTCCGCGCCCCGGGGGGTGGGGACGTGGATGCTGGTGCGCCGGGACGGAACCTGCCTGGGCAGCGTGGGCGGCGGTGCCGTGGAGTATCAGGTGAAGCTGGACGCCCTCGCGCTCCTTGAGAAAGGAGAAGCGGCCGCGCGCCGGGTTTACGACCTCTCCCACGCGGCGGCGGAGCTGGGCATGGTGTGCGGCGGAAGAATTGAAGTGTCCTTTGAAAACCGAAAGGAGCGCGACGGATGAAAGAAATTTTGATGTTTGTACAAAAAGACTGCCCCCACTGCAAGCGGGCCCTCAAATGGCAGGAGGTGCTTACCGAAAAATTTCACCCCGAGTGGGCTCAGGTCCCCATCCGGATGGTGGACGAGCTGGAGCAGCCCGAGGTGGCGCAGGCCTATGACTACTATTATGTCCCCACCTATTTTATCGACGGCGTCAAGGTCCACGAGGGACCGGTCACCCAGCAGGATGTGGAAAAGGTCTTTGCTCAGGCCCTGAGTTAAGACGGAATATCCACAAAAACAGAGGAAGATGTGGAAAACCGCCGGCGCACTGCGCCGGCGGTTTCTACTGTGCCTGGTTGGCCGGAACGGGGGCGAACGTCATGCTCTGCCCGTCGGCCGAGAGGACCAGCGTACCCTCCGTCCGGGAGGCGTGGAGGGTGGAGCCGGAGTCGGAATCGGTGAGGGTTACGCCCCCATCCGCCTCCTCCCAGGTCCCCTCCAGGGACTGCTCCCCGCCGGAGGTGGAGGAGGCCAGGCGGAAAGTGCCGTCGTCCCGCAACTCCAGCGTGACCTGGAACGAGAGCCCCGCCTCCTGCGCGGCCTGGGAGAGGGCGGCGGCGTCCACCGTGCCGCCCCCGGCGGTGATGCGCTGGAGGGTGTAAGTTCCCACCAGATCGCTGGTCCCGCCGCAGGCCGCCAGGGTCAGCAGCAAAAGCAGGGCGGAAAGATAAGCGGTCATTCGTCTCATTCTGTGATATCCTTTCCTGCGGCGGGGAGGAGATCCTCCCGCCGGTCTATGTCCCAAAGTTCCCGGGCCCGGGCGGCCTCCACCAGGGAGAGGCGCTCCGGGTGGCGGCGGACGACCCGAGCGCCCCCCAGATCCCCGGTGAGTCCGGCCAATTCACCCAAAAGGTCCCCGGGAAACAGGACCGGATTCCCGCGCTCACCCCGCCAGGAGAGGGCGTGAATGCGGTGGGGTGATTCCATAAAGGCATTTAAAAGACGCCGGATACTCTCCGTAGACAAATAGGGCTGGTCGCACACCGCGAACAGAGCGCCGTCCAGCCCCTGCATGGCCGCCGCCCCCAGCCGCACGGAAGCGGCGATGCCCTCCTCCGCCCCGGCGTTGAATACCGGGGCAAAGCCGCAGGCGAGAGCTCCGCTCAGAACCGGGGGGTAGCGGCTGACCACCACCCGCCGGGCAAAGGGGATCCCGGCACAGGCAGAGAGAACCCGGCGGTAGAGGGGGACGCCCTCCACGGGAAAGAGAAGCTTATTTTCTCCGAAGCGCCGGCCGCTCCCCGCGGCCAGCAGCACGCATCCCACCCGCATCAGCGCCAGAACTGGGCGGGACCCCGGTGGACGTAGCGGCCCAGCCCCTCCCGGACGACCTGGCCTCCGGAGACCGCCACCTGCCCGCTCAAAAGCACGGTATCCGTCCGCCCGGCCATCTCCATCCCCTCATAGGGGGTGTAGTCCACATTCTGATACTGCCGGGCGGCCTGAATACGCCAGGGAATATCCGGGTCAAAGAGGACAAGATCCGCGTCGCTGCCCACCGCCAGCGTTCCTTTTTGGGGGAAGAGTCCAAAGAGCTTGGCGGGCCGCTCGCAGAGCGCCTGCATCATCTGGAGGAGGGTAATGCGCCCCGCTTTTACGCCGAAGGTGTACATCAGGCAGGGCCGGTGCTCCACGCCGGGAATACCCCCGGGAATGGCGGAGAAATCGTCCTTACCCAGGAACTTGGTGGGGTGAAAACGGAACGAACAGTGGTCGGTGCCGATGGTGTCGATCTCATCTCCGGCGAGAGCCTCCCAGAGGGCGTCCACATCCCTCCGGGCCCGCAGGGGCGGAGCGCAGACGTATTTGGCGCCCTCGAATTCGGGGAGGCGGTAGCGCTCCTCCGTGAGGGTCAGATACTGGGGGCAGGACTCCAGATACAGGGCCTGCCCCCGGGCCCGGGCCGCCCGGGCGGCCTCCAGCCCCCGCCGGGTGGACAGATGAACCACATTGACCGGATAACCCGCCTCCTCGGCCAGCGCCAGATAGCGGGTGACGGCCTCGGCCTCCATGGCAGGGGTGTGAGAGCGGGGGTGAGCGGCGGGGGAGTGCTCTCCCGCCGCTTTGAGCCGGGCCACGGCGCACTGGATGAGGTCCCCGTTCTCACAGTGACAGCCCAATACGCCCCCCTCCCGGCCCACGGCCTCAATGACAGAGAAGGCCACGGCGTCGGACACCCGCAGCGGGTCGTAGGCCAGGTAGATCTTATAGGAGGTCACGCCCTGGGCCGTCATGGCGGGGAGCTCGGCGCGGATGCGGGGGTCCCAGTCCTTGATGGTCATATGAAAGCCGTAGTGGCAGCAGGCGCGGCCGTCGGCGCGGCGGTGCCACTCCTCCAGGGCGGACTGGAGGGAACAGCCCCGCTCCGGCTCGGCAAAGTCCAGCACGCAGGTGGTTCCACCCGCCAGAGCGGCCCGGGTGCCGGAAAACCAGTTGTCGGCGGTCTCCCTGGGGGTGCCTTTGTTCATCTCGAAGTGGGTGTGGGTGTCGATAAAACCGGGAAAGACCAGCTTGCCCGACGCGTCCAGGACCCGGCTGCTTCCGGCGGGCAGGTCGGGCCCGATCTCCGCAATGCGCGCCCCCTCCACGCGCAGGCTGGCCCGGACGGGGCCCTGGGGGAGAATCAGGGTGCCGTTTTGAATGAGAATGGACATGGATGGACCTCCTTCCGCCTGTGGAAGGCGACAATTGCGCCGGATACCACCCCCAGTATACACCGGGCCCGGGAGAATTACCATGGTTTTGCGGCAGAAAAAAGGCGGGCGGAGGTCATCCCTCCGCCCGCCGGGGCAAGTCAATGCGAGATCAGCACTTCTCGAAGATGGTGGCGGTGCCCATGCCGCCGCCGATGCACAGGGTGGCGAGACCGCGCTTGGCCTCGGGGCGCTTCTGCATCTCGTGGAGCAGGGTGACGATGATACGCGCACCGGAGGCGCCCACGGGGTGGCCCAGAGCGATGGCGCCGCCGTTGACGTTGACCTTGCTCATATCGAAGCCCAGCTCGCGGGCCACGGCGATGGACTGGGCGGCAAAGGCCTCGTTGGCCTCCACCAGATCCATGTCCTCGATCTTCAGACCGGCCTTCTCCATGGCCTGACGGGAGGCGGGCACGGGACCCACGCCCATGATCTTGGGATCCACGCCGCCCTGGCCCCAGGAGACCAGCTTGGCCATGGGCTTGAGGCCGTACTTCTCCACGGCCTCGCCGGAGGCCAGGATGATGGCGGCCGCGCCGTCGTTGATGCCGGAGGCGTTGGCGGCGGTGACACGCTGGACGTGCTTCTTGGCGTCGGCCTCGTGGACCTGGGTGGGCTGGAAGGCGTAATCAATCTCGTCCTCCACACCCTCGGGCCCTACGGGGAAGGCGCCGCGCAGCTTGGCGATGCTCTCGGCGGTCACGCCGGCGCGAGGGAACTCGTCCACCTTGAACTCCACCATCTGCTTCTTCTGCTTGACCATGACGGGGACAATCTCGTCCTCGAAGCGGCCGGACTGGATGGCGGCCTCGGCCTTCTGCTGGGAGGAGGCGGCGAACTCGTCCATCTCCTGACGGGTGATGCCCCACACGTCCGCGATGTTCTCGGCGGTGGTACCCATGTGGTAGTTGTTGTAGGCATCCCAGAGGGCGTCCTTAATCATGGTGTCCAGCATCTGGGTGTGGCCCATGCGCGCGCCGTAGCGGCCGGTGGGCAGGGCGTAGGGAGCGGCGGACATGTTCTCGGTGCCGCCGGCCACAATGATCTCGGCGTCGCCGGCCAGAATGGCGCGGGCGCCCTCGATGACGCTCTTCATGCCGGAACCGCAGACCATACCCACGGTATAGGCGGGGACGCGGATGGGGATACCGGCGCCCAGCGCCACCTGGCGGGCCACGTTCTGTCCCTGGGCGGCGGTGAGAATGCAGCCGAACATGACCTCATCCACCTGCTCCGGCTTTACGTTGGCGCGCTTAAGCGCCTCGGCCACGACGGTGGAGCCCAGCTGGGCGGCGGGCACGTCCTTCAGGGAGCCCCCGAAGGAGCCAATGGCAGTGCGGCAGCAATTGACAACGTAGATGTCCTTCATAAACTTGACCCTCCAAACGAAGAATTGTGGCAATGCGCGAAGAATGGTTGATTTTCATCGCTTCCCATTATAAACGAAGGGCATCCAAATTGCAAGAAGAATTTGTGAATATTTTAACAAAGTGTTTTGGAAGGAAAAAATTCCGGTCTCTCCGAAAAACGTTCGCAGGAGAGACCGGAAGGGAACAGAAAGTTAATTTTTTCACAAAGTGCCTGCGTATCTTTGGCACCGGTTCAGACGCTGACCTGAGCCATGGTGAGCAGTTCTTCTTCCACGCCGAGCTCGTTTAAAACCCGTAACGTCTCCACCGCGGTACTCTGGAGGGTAAAGACCACCGTATAGGAGGATGCTTCCCCGGACGACGTGCCGGAACCGGCCTGAGCGGGGTAGAAGGTAAAGGTCAGATCGTTATAATAGCAGTGCTGGAAGTAGTCGGCGTCCTCCAGCAGGTAGTGGCGTCCCAGACGCCCGGCCTCCAGGTCGTCCAGAACGGCCTGGTAGAGGATTTCCAGCTCCCGGCCGGCAAAGGAACTGCCTTCTCCGCTGTAGGAAGAGAGGTAGGCGCCGACCAGAGTATCCCGCTCCCGCCAGTTCTGAAAATAGGCCCGCCGGATCTGATCTGTCTGGTTGAGAAGGGCGTCCAGCCGCCCGGCCGGACTGCCGGCCTGGGCGAGCAGTTCTTCCGTGACGGGGAGGGTGTAGGCCCGGCGGAGCGTATTGCCGTCTGCCAAAGTGTATTCCAGGTTCAGGGAGATACTGGACTGGGTCTCCACCGAGATCTGCGCCCCGTCGGTACTCCAGGTCTCCCACTCGTAATTACGCTGCCCGCCGCGGAGTTCCTCCCGGCGGTCGACCACCTCCTGGTGGAGGGCCACCACCTGGGCGATGTCCTCGGGATCGGTCAAGGGGGCGAGGAAGCCGCCGCTGTCGTAAGGGGCAAAGAGTGAGGTCTCTACCGAGACGGAGACGACCTGGCCGCCCTGGGGCACGCGGCATTCATATCCCGTCCAGTCCAGAGCCAGGGCCGCCGTCCCCAGCAGAAGAAGCAGGAGAAATACCACGCAGCCCTTCCACCGGCGGAGGACCCGAAAACTCTTGGACAAAAACATTTCGGCCACAAAGTAGCCAAGAGCACCGGAGAGCAGCAGAAGAACGACCAGAATCTCCGGGTGCTGGCGGGTGGGAACAATCAGATTCCACAATACAATGCCCAGAGCCACCGCCGTACACAGGGCCACGCCGTACCGGAATACCGGACGCAGCCAGGGTACGGCCACCACATCCCCCGCGGCCTCGATACGCCGGCGGCGGTAGAGGAGCAGAGCCAGCCCCGCCAGGGCCAGGCCCAAAAATCCGTACACAAAGATGGGCAGAAGCCCGGTGAGCCGGTAATCGGGCGGACCGGTATGGCCCAAATGATTATAATAGCACAGGAGCGGGGAGAGCCACTCCACCCACCCGGGCACGGACATGGTCCCGCCGTAACCCATAAACAGGAAAAACAGCCAGGTCAGCCAGCTCATATCGGGGGACTTGTAGCCGAAAAGAAAACAGGAGGCCACCTGCTGAAAAAGAGAGTAGAGGCCCAGCACCAGCAGATTCGCCGCAGCAAAAAAGATTGGGAGCGCGGGGAGCAGCCCGGTGAGCATGACGCACAGGCAGGCCAGAGAGAAAAAGAACAGGACCATCAGCCCCTGACACCAGGCCCAGAGGAACAGCGCGGTCCAGGCCACGGGCGGCCCGATGTAGAGCTGCACGGCCAGCGCGATGGCGGCAACCGCCAGAATAGGGAGAAAGAAAAAGCTCAGTCCCGACAGATAGTTGGTGAGAAACAACCCCTCACGCCGGATGGGGAGAACATGCATCAAACCGGCCGCCCGGGGATGGAAGAGATAGGAGAACAGCGCCATAGCCGCCAGCACTCCGAAGAGCGGGGAGAGGGGAATGCCGACACAGAGAACCTGGACAATATAGGCGTTGGGATCATACCCGCCGGAGAGGACGCTCCAGTTTCCGGCGCTTCCATTGAGCAGGCCGATGGGCAGAACCAGAAGCCACACCGCAGTGTACAGCGTCCAGACCGGCCAGAAACGCGTCCAATTCTGGAGAAACAGAGCGCTGCTGAACCAGGCCGGCGGGCGGCGGAGCTCAGAGCATGATGTCACGCACGGCATAGTTTTCTCCTCCCAGTTCGTAGATAAAAATCTCCTCCAGGGTGAGGGGCAGAGCCTCCATCAAAATGGGGGCGTAGACCGCCAGACGGTTGGTAATCTCCTCGGGAGCCCCACGGATAATGAGGGTGTGAATGCGCCCCAGCTGGGACACATGGAGGACCTCCAGGTCGGGGGGCAGGCGGGGAAGGTCCCGCTCCTGAAATACCACCTGCATTTTTACAATATTTCCCTGCAAATCCCGCAGAGAGCGCTCCAGAAGCAGCTTTCCCCGGGAGAGGATTCCCACGTAGTCGCACACGTCCTCCAGCTCCCGCAGATTGTGGGAGGAGACCAGCACCGTCATACCCCGCTCGGCCACATCGCCCAGCACCAGAGACCAGATCTGCCGGCGCATCACCGGGTCCAGTCCGTCTACCGGCTCATCCAGGACCAACACCTCCGGCCGGCAGCTCAGGGCAAGCCAGAAGGCGCTTTGCTTCTGCATTCCCTTGGAAAGACGGCGCACCGGGGCATTTTCGTCAATGGAGGGGAAGGCCTCCCGCAGCGCGCGGTAGCGCCCGGGGTCAAAGGTGGGATAAAACCCCCGGAAAAACCGCATCATGTCCCGGGTGGAGGCGGAGAGAAAACTGTAGAGCTCATCCGGAATGGAGGCCATGCGGGCCTTGACGGCCGGATTTTCATAGACGGGAGCGCCTCCGATGAGAACCTCTCCCGCGTCCTGGCGGTAGACCCCGGTGATGTGGCGCAGGAGGGTGGATTTGCCCGCGCCGTTGGGCCCCAGAAGGCCGTAGACCGCCCCGGCGGGCGCGTGCATGGTCAGACCGTCCAGCGCGCGGAAGCCGTCGAAGGTTTTAACCAGATGATGTACCTGTATCACGGCATTCCCTCCTCCCGGCCATCCGCCAGAGTCTGGACCCGGTGGGAGAGCTCCTCGGCGCTCAGTCCAAGAAAGAGCAGTTCGGCGGCGGCCTGGTCGAAGCAGTGGATCATCTGATCCCGCCGGGTGTGGTCGATCCCCTCCCGGGGGGCGGCAAAGCGGCCCTTCCCGGCCACGGCCCGCACATACCCTTCGGCCTCCAGGGTCTCATACGCCCGCTGAATGGTGTTCGGATTGATGGCCAGGGAGGCGGCCAATGTGCGCACCGAGGGCAGGCGGTCCCCCGGGCGCAGGGCGCCGGCCACCATCAGACGGCGCAGGCCGTCCTGAATCTGTTCATAAATGGGGCGGGCGTCCCGGTAGTCCACATGGATCATGGCGCGCGGCCCTCCTTCCGCTTGGTGTACGAGATGGGATAGTACAGTTAAGTATAGGCGGGCCTGCGTGGGAAAACAAGGGGGAAAATCCTTACGATTTCCTGACGTTTGCCGGTTAATCCCCCGGCTGGAAAGAAAAAATTTTTCCGCAGCCGGAATTTTTCCGAAAATGACATGACAATCCGATGAGAAACATTTATAATAAGACTACAGGGCGCCGGAGCGACCGGCACGCCCCTGAACTTGAGAGGGGTGGATTCCAATGGCTTTTCTGGACACGGAACACTGGAATGGGTTCCTGGACTGCGTGGGCGATTTGATTTATCACGAGCGGGTACTCTCCATGCGGGAGATTCCCCATCATCCCTGCTGCAACTGCTATGAACACTCGGTGTTTGTGGCCTATGTGGCCTACCGTCTGGCGCGGCGGTGGAATCTGGACTACCGCACGGCCGCCCGGTGCGGTCTGCTCCACGATCTGTATCTCTACAATGCGCGTATCCCGGGAACCCATCCGGGCAACCAGTGCTTTGATCATCCCGTCGCCGCGGCGCGCAATGCCCGCGCCCTGTGCGGCGGCCTGACGCCCAAGGAAGAAAATATCATCCTTTCCCACATGTGGCCGCTGGCCAAACGGCGCCCCCGCAGCAAGGAGGCGGCGGTGGTCAACCTGGCCGACAAATTCTGCGCGACAACGGAAGTCATGCAGATCTGGCGCGTGATGGAGATGCGCCGCCTGGTCATGGCGTGAGCGGGAGGAACAAGGAGGACCTGCTCCGTCAGGTCCTCTTTTTTGTCCGCATGGACGGGGCGGAATCTGTGATGTGGATAAGAAATGCGCGGCGGAGCGGGGCGCTCTTGTGCATTTGAACAAGACGGGCGGAAAACAGCCGGTTTGTGAAAAATAAGGGTGCATTTCTCCCGCGGCTTTGTTATAATCAGTATCATGCAATTTGGGACCAGAGGCGTTTTTCACGCGCGGGCACAGCGGTTGGGACTGTGGCCGGGCCAGAGGCCGGGCGTGGTCCGATTGGGAAGGAGTATGACCGCATATGATGGAACTTGCGGGCGCAATCGTGTTTCTGCCCCGAGAGGGGAACGGGCGCTCCCTGATGTTGGAAGACCTGCTCTTTGATCCGGCAGCTCTCTGGCTGGCGGAGGCCCTGCGCCGGGCGGGAGTGGAGCGTTTTCTGGTGGTCTGCCACCGGGACGACCAGGAGGAGGCCTCCGCCTGCTTCCCGGAGGGGACGGAATTCATCACCACCGGTACGGACGATGCCAACCAGCGCCTGGGGGCGTTTCTCCACGGACGGGAGGGCCGGGTAGCGGTGGTGACCCGGCCGGTCCAGCTCCTGGGCGAGGAGGCCAAGGCGCTTTTGTCCGGGGAAGTCTATGACGCTGCCGAGGATTGGGAGAGCGGCGTGTGCCGCATTGACGCGGCCGCCCTGGCCGCCGCCCTGGAGGAGGGCATGGACTTTGAGCGGGCCCTGACCGCCCGGGCCGACCGGCTGACCAGCCGGGGGGTCTGGTTCCCCCACGCCCACCCCATTCGCGCCGGATGGCGCCTGCGGGCGGAGTGCGAGCTGCGGGCCCGCAACGATGCCGCCGCCCGCCTGATGGAAGAGGGCGTGCGGATTGTGGACCCCAACAGCGTCTATGTGGGCCCCCGGGTCACGGTCGGAGCGGGAAGCGTCCTGCTCCCGGGGACCATCCTGCGGGGACGGACGGCCATTGGCGGCGCCTGTGAGATCGGGCCCAACACCATGATCCAGGACTGCACCATTGGAGAGCGCTGTACCGTCAACGCCTCCCAGCTCAACGAGAGCACCGTGGACGCGGGCACCAAGGTGGGCCCCTTTGCCTACGTGCGTCCCAACTGCCATGTGGGCCGGGATGTGAAGGTGGGCGACTTTGTGGAGCTGAAAAACTCCACCATCGGGGACGGAACCAAGATCTCTCACCTGACCTATGTGGGGGATTCCGACGTGGGCGGACACGTCAACTTCGGTTGCGGCACCGTTACAGTCAACTACGACGGCATCACCAAATACCGCACCACCATCGGAGACAACGCCTTTATCGGCTGCAACACCAATCTGGTGGCCCCCGTCAAGATCGGAGACGGGGCCTATACGGCCGCCGGCTCCACCATTACCGATGACGTACCCGGCGACTCCCTGGCCATTGCCCGCAGCGTGCAGGTAATAAAGAAACAGTGGGCGGCCAAGCGGCGCAACCGCCGCAAATAGGGAACTCTTGTGTGTAACCAACGCGGCGGGCGGGTCCCGGCGCCAACAAATGAGAGGATGAACGATAGAAATGATAGCACACGGTAAGGACATTAAGATCTTCTGCGGAAGATCCAACCGGCCTCTGGCCCAGGCGATCTGCAGCAACATCGGCACTTCGCTGGGCAATGCGGAGATGGGCTCCTTTTCCGACGGGGAGAACTACGTCTCCATCTATGAGACCGTCCGCGGTTCCGACGTATTTGTGATCCAGTCCACCTGCAGCCCGGTCAACGACAATCTGATGGAAATGCTCATCATGATCGACGCGCTCAAGCGGGCCTCCGCCGGGCGCATTACCGCTGTCATGCCCTATTTCGGCTATGCCCGTCAGGACCGCAAGACCAAGCCCCGGGACCCCATCTCCGCCAAACTGGTGGCCAACCTCATCGCCCGGGCCGGGGCCGACCGTGTGCTGACCATGGATCTGCACGCCAACCAGATTCAGGGCTTCTTCGACATTCCGGTGGACAACCTGCTGGGCTCTCCGGTGTTTGTGAAGTATTTCACCGAAAAATACGCCGACTGCCACGACGAGGTGATGGTGGTCTCCCCCGACGTGGGTTCGGTGGCCCGGGCCCGCGCCTTTGCCCAGAAGCTGGGCGTGCCTCTGGCCATTGTGGATAAGCGCCGGCAGAAGGCCAATTCCTCCGAGGTCATGAATATTATCGGCGATGTGAAGGGGATGCGGGTCATCCTCCTGGACGACATGGTGGACACCGGCGGGTCCCTGTGCGGGGCGGCCCGGGCCCTGGTGGAGCTGGGCGGGGCCAAGTCGGTCACGGCCTGCGCCTCCCACGGCGTGCTCTCCGGCCCGGCGGTTCAGCGGATTGAGGACAGCACCATGGATGAGGTGGTGTTCCTGGACACCATCGAGCCTCACGAGGGCGTACGTAAGTGCAAGAAGATCAAGTACCTCTCGGTGGCGCCCATGTTTGCCGACGCCATCAGCCGCATTTACGAGGAGATCTCGGTCTCCAAGCTGTTCCAGTAAGAGGCAATCAAACGAGGCGGGACGGGGCACCGTCCCGCCTTTTTCTGAGGTGGAGTGACATGCTGTTTGGAAAAAAGCCCGCCGGAGTGAACTGGCTCATTGTGGGGCTGGGCAACGTAGGGGACAAGTATGAGGGGACGCGGCACAATGTGGGCTTCCGGGTGGCCGACGAGCTGGCCGAACGGGCCGGCGTACCGGTCCAGCGGCTGAAATACCGGGCGCTCACCGGACAGGCGGAGATTGGCGGCGCGCGGGTGCTGCTGATGAAGCCGGTGACTTTTATGAACCTCTCCGGAGAGGCGGTGCGTCCGGCGGCGGACTTTTATAAAGTTCCGGCCGACCATATTCTGGTGCTCTCCGACGACGTGTCCCTTCCGGTGGGCAAACTGCGTATCCGGCGGGGCGGCTCGGCGGGGGGACACAACGGGCTGAAAAATATCATCCAGCACCTGGGCACCGATCAGTTTCCCAGGGTCAAGGTGGGTGTGGGGGAGAAGCCCCACCCCGACTACGACATGGCCGACTGGGTGCTGGGGAAATTCCAGGGCGAGGACCGTAAGGCCATCGACCAGGCGGTCCAGCGGGCGGCCGACGCGGTGGAGTGTCTCCTACGAGAGGGCCCCGAGCGGGCCATGAGCCGTTTTAATGGATAACGTGATCGAACGATAAAAAAGCGCCGCGGGACAAGACGGTCCCGCGGCGCTGCCGCATTATACGGAAATTATTTGTGGTTCTGCTGGTAGGGCGTAAAGTCGTAGCGCTTGGGCCGGGCGGCATATGTGGTGTGGAGGAGCTCGTGGGATTTGTGGCTCAGGGGATGGTCGAAGAACTCCTCGTAAATGGTCTTGATGTCCGGATTTTCGTGGCTCTTGCGCAGAGGCAGGCTCTCGTCCAGGGCATAGAGCGCCTTGATGCGGGCCTGACGCTTGGCGTTGTCGGTGCCGATGGGCTGTCCGCCGCCGCCGATACAGCCGCCGGGACAGGCCATAATCTCCACGAAGAGATAGTCGGCCTCCCCACTCTCAATGCGGCGGATGACCTCCTCGGCGTTCTTCAGGCCGTTGGCCACCGCCACCTTCAGCGGCGTGCCGTCCAGATCCACCGTCGCCTCCCGGATGCCGCCCACCTCGCCGCGGACGGCCTCGAACTCCAGGCGAGGCAGCTCCTTGCCGGTATAGAGCTCATAAGCGGTACGCAGCGCGGCTTCCATCACGCCGCCGGTGTTGCCGAAGATGGCGCCGGCGCCCGAACCGGTACCCAGAGGGGCATCGAACTCGCTCTCCGGCAGGCGGGCCAGGTCCAGGCCCTCATACCGGATGAGCTTGGCCAGCTCCCGGGTGGTGAGGACCACGTCCACATCCTGATAGCCGTCCCGGCCCAGCTCGGGACGGGTGGCCTCAAACTTCTTGGCGGTGCAGGGCATGACCGACACCGAGACAATATCCTTGGGATCCCAGCCCATACGCTGGGCATAATAGGTCTTGAGCACCGCGCCGAACATGCCCTGGGGGCTCTTGGCGGTGGAGAAGTTGGGAATCAGCTCGGGGTGGTGCTTCTCCATAAAGTTGACCCAGCCGGGGGAACAGGAGGTGAACATGGGCAGGCGGCCGCCGTTCTTGATGCGGTCGAGCAGCTCGCTGCCCTCCTCCATGATGGTGAGGTCGGCGGAGAAGTTGGTGTCAAAGACCTTCTCAAAGCCGATCATCTTCAGGGCAGTAACCATCTTTCCGGTGACCAGCGCGCCGGGGTCCATGCCGAAGTCGTCGCCCAGGGCCACCCGGACGGAGGGGGCCACCTGGACCACCACATGCTTGTCGGGGTTGTGGAGGGCGTGGCGGACATGGCTGGTGTGGTCCACCTCGGTGAGGGCGCCCACCGGGCAGACCAGGGTGCACTGGCCGCACAGGACGCAGTCGGTCTCGTTCATGGGCAGGTCAAAGGCGGTGGTCACCTTGCACGCGGCGCTGCGGCCGGTGAAGGAGAGGGCGCCGATGCCCTGGACCTCCGTACAGACCTTCACGCAGCGGCCGCACTTGACGCACTTGGTGGGGTCCCGAACGATGGAGGGGTTGTCCAGCCGGGGCGGCTCCTTGCTGGAGACGTCGGGCAGGTCGGGCTTGAGACGGTTGAAGCGCCGGCACAGATTTTGCAGGTCGCAGTTGTTGTTGCGGGCGCAGGCCAGGCAGTCCTGGTGGTGGTCGGCCAGAATCAGGTCCAGCACGCCCACCTGGGCGTCGTAGACCCGCTTGGAGTCGGTGATGACCTCCATCCCCTCCCACACCAGGGTGGAGCAGGCGGCCAGCAGCTTGCGCTGGCCGGTGACCTCCACCATGCACATGCGGCAGTGGGCCTTGATGGACTGGTCGGGGTGATAGCACAGGTGGGGAATGTCGATGCCGATGCTGTGGGCGGCCTCGATGATACGGGTGCCGGCGGGCACCTCCACGGGCATATGGTTGATGGTCAGATGGATCATGTTCTCGCTCATCTGACGGCCACCTCCTTCTTAATGGCAAAGACTTCGGGGAAGCGCTTCATGGCGGAGAGGAGAGCCGACTGGGCCGTCTCACCCAGGCCGCACATGGAGGCGGTAGACATAATGCGGGCGTATTTCTCCATCAGGCGGATGTCCTCTTCGGTGTGGGTACCGGCGGCCACCTTATCCAGCAGCATCCGGATATGGAGGTTGCCCTCCCGGCAGGGGGTACACTGGCCGCAGCTCTCATGGAAGAAGAACTGCTGGGTGATCCGCAGGAAACCGATGATACTGGTGCGCTCGTCCACCACCAGCACGGCGCCCGAGCCGATGGCGGTCAGGTCGGCGGCCTTCATATCCTTGTAGGTATAGGGGGTGTCCAGCTGGGCCGGAGAGGCCAGACGGCCCGACGCGCCGCCCAGCTGCACCAGCTGGAGCTGATGGCCGTCCTCGATTCCGCCGGCCAGGTCATAGATGATCTCCCGGATGGTGATGCCGAAGGGGACCTCGAATACGCCGGGGTTCTTTACGTTGCCGCAGACCGAGATCATCTTGGTGCCGGGGCAGTCGGGCGTACCCTGGCTCTTATAAAAGCCGCTGGTGTCCAGCAGCAGGGGGGGCACCAGGGAGAGCGACTCCACATTGTTCACGCAGGTGGGCAGGTGGAACGCGCCGCACTGTTTAATGAAGGGGGGCTTCATCCGCGGCCGGCCCGAGTGGCCCTCCAGGGACTCGCACAGGGCGCTGCCCTCACCGCAGACATAGGCGCCCGCGCCCGAGTAGAGGTGGATGCGGTAGGAGAAGCCGCTGCCCAGGATATTCTCGCCCAGATAACCTTTCTCCTCACACTGCTGAATGGCGGAGAGGAGCAGGGGGCGCAGATGAGAGTACTCGCCGCGCATGTAGATGTAACCGTTGTCGGCCCCCACCGCCCAGCCGGCGATGATCATGCCCTCCAGAAGCTGGAAGGGGTCGTTGCGGATGAGCTCCCGGTCCTTGAAGGTGCCGGGCTCGCCCTCGTCGGCGTTGCAGACCACGCACTTGTGGGGGGCCTCCACTCCGCGGGCCTGGGACCATTTGCGGCCCATGTCGTAGGCCGCGCCGCCCCGGCCCTGGACGCCGTTGTCCGAGAGGACCTGGGCGATCTCCAGACCGTCCATTCCCAGGGCCTTGCGCAGGGCGGTAAAGCCGCCGATGTACTCATAGGAAGCCAGACTGGCGGGGTTGTACCGCCCGAAATTCCGGCTGATGAAAGAGACTGTCTTACTCATTGCCTTCCCTCCCGATCAATCCAGCTGCCGGAGCATGTCCAGCACGCGCTCCTCGCTGTCCAGATGGCCGTAGATCTCACCGTTGACCCGCACGGCGGGGGAGACGTCGCAGGCGCCGAAGCAGGGCACCTTTTCAATGCAGAAACGGCCGTCGTAGGTGACCTCGCCCACCTCCAGATTCAAAAGGCGCTTGAGGGTCTCCACGAGAGTGTCGCTGTCCTTCACCCGGCAGGGGGCGGAGTTGCACACCTCCAGCGTGTATTTGGCCCGGGGCTTGTCATAGAGCATGGAGTAGAAGGTAATCACATCGTAGATCTGAGTAGGGCGGATGGAGAGGCGCTGGGCCAGGTAATAGGCCGCGCTCTCGGGGATATAGTGGCGCTCCACTCCGTCCTGGATGTCCAGGAGAATGCCGACCAGCTGTGTGGGATCACCGCCGTGGGCGTCCACCACCTGGTCCACCAGCGCCACCATTTCCGGCGTCAGTTCGTTCAGCTTTTGCACAAAGGGCTTCATGCAAGGTCCTCCTTTACTTCCCACGGGACAGGCCGCGGGGTGTGGGTGCCGCAGGGGAAAACGGGACCGGGCTCCGAAGCACGGAAACGGAATTCGGAAACCGGCCCTGGAATGGGCATATGGTACAGAGGGGGTGTTTCCTTAATACTATACTCGCCGTTTTAATTTTACAAGCCCATTTTTTTGCACAGGAAAAGATATGGAGAAAACCACAAAAAAGACACGAGAAATATAGACAATATGACCATTGAAAATGTATAAATCTGGATCTTCCGGACAAACTAAAACCATCGTTATGGGAATGGGAGGAGAGCGATTTGGAAGAGTATCCATGGACGGAAACGGATGTGCCGCCGCATCCCAGACGGGAGCCCCGGTTCCCCGGAGCGCTGAGCGTGGAACGGGTCCGGGAGATTTTTCGGGACTGCGCCGACTTTGCCACCCGCAGGGTGGAGATTGGGGGCGCGGGGGTCCCTGTGACGCTGTGTTATATCACGGGCATGGTCAAGCTGGAGCGGGTGAGCGAGTATGTACTGCGGCCCCTGGCTCAGGACGACAGCCTGGAGGGGGACAACCGGCGGTCCGTGTACCGGCGGATGGCGGAGGGAGCTCTTTACAACCTCATTACGGCGGAGCGCACCACGCTGGACCAGGCGGTCAACGACCTGATCGCCGGGTGGTGCCTGCTCTTTTTTCCCGGGGAATCCGGGTGCCTCTCGTTCTTTGTGGCCACCGAGGACAAGCGGTCCATCAGCCCTCCCGAGAGCGAGACGGTGCTCAAAGGGGCCCGGGACGGCTTTGTGGAGAGCCTGCGGACCAATACCAGCCTGGTCCGGCGGCACCTGAAAGCGCCGGAGCTGAAGATCAAAGAACAGATTGTGGGGCGGCAATCTCTGACCATGGTGGATGTGCTCTACCTGGAGGGGATCGCCAATCCGGAGACCGTCCGGGCGGTGGAGGAGCACCTGGCGGAGATTGACATCGACGCCGCCCTGGCTACGGGCAACCTGGAGGAGTATCTAGTGGACCGCACAGGCACGCCCTTCCCCCTGGTGCAGTACACGGAGCGGCCCGACCGCTTCTGCGGCGGTTTGAGCGAGGGACGGGTGGGCCTGCTGGCCGACGGGCTGCCCCTGGGTTACCTGATGCCGGGCACGGTGGGCAGCTTTCTGCGCTCGGGTCAGGACAAGAGCAGCAACTGGATGCTGGCCACCATGCTCACCCTTCTGCGCTTTTTGTGTGTGCTGGTGACGCTGCTGCTCCCCGCCCTCTATATCGCCATGGTCACCTTTCACCAGGAGATGATCCCCACCCGGCTGGCGCTCTCCATCATCGCCGCCAAGCGGGACGTGCCCTTTCAGACAGTCATAGAAGTGCTCATTCTGCTTATCGCCTTTGAAATCCTGCAGGAGGCGGGGCTGCGCCTGCCCCAGTCCATCGGTCAGACCGTGTCCATTATTGGCGGCCTGGTGGTGGGGCAGGCGGCGGTGGAGGCCAAAATTGTCTCCCCGGCGGTCCTGATTGCTGTGGCCATCGCCGGCATCGCCGGCTACACCATGCCCAGCCAGGAGATGGCCGCCGCCCTGCGCCTGTGGCGCTTTCTGCTGGCGCTGCTGGCCAGTGTGGCCGGGCTGTTCGGCGTGACCGGGGGACTTGCAGCCCTCATCTTCCATCTGGCGGAGATTGAGAGCTACGGCGTACCTTATCTGGCGCCTTTTGCCGGCGGGCTCGGCCTGCGGCGGGCGGGGCGGGCGGTGGTGCGCCTCCCCCTGCCGTGGATCAAACTGCGGGAGCGGACGCTGAAAACACCGAATCGGAGAAAACAACAATGAGACGATCTGGTTGGATGGTGCTTCTTCTGGCCGCCTTTCTCCCCTTGAGCGGCTGCAAGGAGACCTTTGACTTTTTACCCTATGCCCGGGAAATTGAGGACATGGCGCTCATGCGCACGCTGGGTGTGGACCTGACCGCAGAAGGCGTGCGGGTGACGGCCTCCACCGGTATACAGGCCCAGGGGGCCAAGCCCCCCACGATTTTGGAGGAAGAGGCCCGGAGCATCAGCGCGGCCTGCCTCTCCATGCAGGCCCAGGGGGCGGCCTATGTATTCTACGGCCACGTGGGCCAGCTTCTGCTGGGAGAGGACCTGGCCCGGCAGGGGGTCCGGCCTGCGCTGGACTATGTGATGCGGGACATTGAGATGCGCCTGGAGACCAAACTCTATGTCCTTCAGGGCGGCGAGGCGGGAGCGGCCATCCAAGCCGCCGCCCAGGAGGACTCGGCCGCCGAGCAGCTGGAGGCCCTGGAGGCCGACGCGGGACTGCTCTCCGACTTTATGAACCGCACGGTAGAGGAGGTACTGGAGGATCTGGAGGAGAACGGGGACTCCTTTGTACCCGCCCTTACGCTGGGGGAAAACGGACGGCTGGAGCCGGCGGGATACGCCCTGATTCAAGACGGAGCGCTGGTGGGCTGGGCCCAGGGAGAAGCGGCTATGGGGATCAATCTGCTCCAGGGGTGGGTGGACGCCGACGTACTGGAGGTCGATGTTCCCACGGGCGGGCGGGCGGCCCTGCGCCTGGTGGGGGCAAAGACCCGTGTGGAGCCGGTGCTTGAGGGGGAGTCCCTCACCGGCCTGCGCCTGCGCTGCCGGGTGAACGCCAATCTGGCGGAGTACGATGGGGCGGCGGATGAGGCCGTTCTGACCGCCCTGGAGCGGGCTCTGGAAGAGCGCTGCCGGGCGCGGCTGACTGCGGTGGCGGAGCTGTGCCGGACCTTGGAGGGAGATTTCGTCCAGTTCGCCCCGCGGGCCGGACGAAGCGCCCCCTGGCGCTGGAGTGCTATTCAGGAGCAGTGGAATCCGGCCGGGTGGAACCTGGACGTCGTGGTGGAAGCCGAGCTCTGGCGGGGCTACAACATGAGAGAGCATTGAGGAGGATGGACCATGGCCCATGACAAAATTTCTCTGGGGCAGCTGCTTACGCTGCTCTTTGCCGCCCTGCTCTCTCCCATGATCCAGATCCTCCCGCGGGAGAGCGTCCTGGCGGCGGGCCGGGCCGGATGGATGACCACGCTGGCGGTATTGCCGGCGGCGCTGCTGCTGTGCTGGGCGCTTCACACCGTACCCGGGCGCCTGGGAGAGGGGGCCGGCCTGGCCCAGGGGCTGGAGGCAGCGTTTGGCCGGAATGTGAGCCGGCTCCTGGTAGCGGCTTATCTGGTCTGGGGGGTGCTGCTTTTGGGGTGGAGCGCCCGCTGGTGTGCCTACCGGGTGTTGTCGGTCAACTATCGGAATGCGCCGCTGCCTCTTTTTATCCTGGCGCTGCTGGCGCTGACGGCCTGGGCGGGGCGGAAGAAGCTCTCATCTTTTGCCAGAGCGGGCGAAATTTTTGCTCTGGCGTTAGGGACGGCCCTGACGCTGGCGCTGGTTCTGGCGCTGTTTCGGACAAAATGGAAAAATTTAGGGCCCGTTTGGGCTGAGGATCTGCCGGGAGTCGTCCGGGGGACCCTGCCGGTGCTGAGTCTCTTCGGCTATGGAGTCCCGGCCGCCTTTCTGGCCGGACAGGTCAGCCGGCGTCCCGGTGCGGGAAAGCGTTTGTACCGCTGGGCGGTGGGGATGTGTCTGGCTCTGACGGTATTTCAAGTCATCTGCATCAGCACCTTCGGACCGGGCCTCATTGAAGAGATGGAGACGCCGTTTTTCATGATGCTCCGGGTGGTGGGGGTTCCGGGGGCGTTTGAGCGGGTGGAATCGCTCATTATGTCGCTGTGGCTGTTTTCCGACCTGGCCCTGCTGGGACTGCTCTTTTTCTCCTGCCGGACCATGGCCCGGCATCTGCTGGGAGGGAAGCCGCGGCCCTGGATTCCCGTGGTCCTGATCGCCGCAGCAGGCGGGCTGGCGCTGGCAAGCATACCGGATCTGTTTCACCTCTCCTGGGTAATGGAGCGGGGAATGGCTGCTGCAAATATAATCTTTGGCATAGCCATTCCTGTTTTCGCGGCAGCGGCCGCCAAACTGCGCCGAAAGATTTGAAAAGGAATGGGCATATATAGCGAGAGGAAGGGAATACTGAGAGCAGATATGGTGGTATAAGAGGGAGTAGGAAAAAACACAGAGAAAAAATAGAAAATGCTTGACAAAGCGGGCATGAGCTGGTATTATATCTGAGCGCCTGTGAGGCGGGCACGAAAAAAGCGGTAAAGAGCTGGAAGAGACCGGGCGGAAGCCGGACGGACTTTCGGGTTGGAGCCGAAAAAAGTGCTTGACAAACGAGCGCGAGCGTGGTAAACTGAATGAGTTCGCCTGAGCGGACGGAATTTGTAAAAAAGAGGACGGAAAGCGGGATTGCGGGCCTGAAAAGAGGCCGGGAAGCTCGAAAAAAGTTCTTGACAAGCTCGAAAGAGCGTGGTAAAATGAACGAGTTCCTCGCAAGAGCGAACGGCTTGAATGAGAGTGCCGGGGCTGAAAAGTTCTGAAAAAAGTACTTGACAAGCGAAACGAGATGTGCTAAAATATAGCACCGGTGGTTAAGAGCCACGCGCTGTGTACCTTGTAAATTAAACAACGTGAAAGAAACACGAAGCACCAGAAGGACAAGTTGTCCTTTGCAAGCTGTAAAGAGTTTGTGAA